>JACPVQ010000210.1 GCA_016191645.1 Candidatus Solibacter usitatus | reverse complement strand
CTCATGACAAACACCGGAGTTTGGAAATGCTCGGCGAAATCAAAAGCTTCCCCGGCCATGTGGAAACATTCGCTGGGGTCGGAGGGAAAGAGCATGGGATGGCGCGTGTCGCCATGCGATAGCAATGCGTTGGTGAGAATGTCGCCCTGCATGGTACGCGTGGGCAATCCTGTGGACGGTCCGACGCGCTGCACGTCGAAGATGACGGCCGGCACTTCGGCGTAGTAGCCGAGGCCAACGAATTCCGACATCAAGGAAATGCCGGGGCCAGAGGTCGAGGTCATCGATCGCGCGCCGGCCCAGGCCGCTCCAATCACCATACCGATGGCGGCGAGTTCGTCCTCGGCTTGCAACACGGCGTAGGTCGCCTTGCCCGTGGACTTGTCAATGCGCAGGCGGCGCAGATATCCGATCATGGTTTCCACAAGCGAACTCGATGGAGTGATGGGATACCACGTGACGACGGTGACGCCGGCAAAGACGCAGCCTAGCGCCGCCGCGGCGTTGCCGTCAATAATGATCTTTCCCGAAGTCTTGTCCATGCGCTCCACGCTGTATGGATCTGTCTTCGGAAGATTCTCCTCGGCGTATTTCTTCCCCGCGAGAATGGCGTTCCAGTTGAGCTCCGCCGCTTTGGCTTTCTTCGCTCCGAACTGTTTGTTCAGCGCCTTCCGCATTTCGTCGAAATCGATGCCCAACAGATGCGCGACAACACCGTCGTAGACAATATTGCGAACCAGTTTGCGTAGCTTCACTTCCGGGCAAACCGGTGCGACAAGCTTGTCGTAGGGCACGGGATAAAAGTGAAGATCGGAGCGAAGATCTTTCAGCTTCAACGGTTCGTCGTAAACAACCGCCGCCCCCTCCTGCAATTTGAGAACATCTTCGCGAGCCGTTTCCGGATTCATCGCGATCAGAAAATCGATCTCTTTCTTGCGTCCCACCCAGCCGTTTTTATTGGCGCGAATGGTGAACCATGTGGGGAGACCGGCGATGTTGGAAGGAAAAAGATTCTTACCGGAAACAGGAATCCCCATCTGAAAGATGGAGCGCATCAGCACATTGTTCGCAGTCTGGCTGCCGGAGCCATTTACGGTTGCGATTTGGATGCTGAAGTCGTTTACAACGCGGTAAGCCTTATTGCCGGCGTGTGACGGGGCCGGTGTGACTTCAAGTGTAGACATAGGGGTAGTAATGTGAGTGGACGGGTTACAAGAACATTATAAACCAGCTTATTCGCGAACATCTTCCAGGTAGGTGTAGCCCTCTAACCCATCCTGGTAAAAGCGCATCAACTGGCCGGACTCTTCAAAGCCGATGAGGCCTTGACGGAGCGCGGCCTCGACGTCTTTTCGGAAGTCGTCTTCCAACTGGCGGGAGTTGTACTGCACGTAATCGAGGACTTCCCGCACGGTATCGCCGCGGACCACGGCGTCGAGAATCGGCTCACCGTCTTCCCCAAGACGGACGTGGACAGCGTTGGTGTCGCCAAAAAGATTGTGCAGATCGCCAAGGATTTCCTGGTAAGCGCCCACCAGGAACGCGCCCAGATAATAAGGATGCCCTTCAAAGGTGTGCAGCGCGAGCGTCTTTTTCACGTCGCGGCGGTCGATGAACTGATCCACCTTGCCGTCTGAATCGCAGGAGATGTCGCCTAGAACAGCGGCATGCGTCGGCTGTTCGTTCAAGCGGTGAATGGGCATGATGGGAAAAAGCTGCTTTACGGCCCAGCTATCGGGCATGCTTTGGAACAGCGAGAAATTGCAGAAATAGGTATCGGAGAGCATGCCCTCCAGGCCTTCCAACTCCTCCGGGAAATAATCCAATTCGCGCGCCTGGCGCAGAATTCTACGGCAGGCCGCCCAGTAGATGTTCTCCGCCATGGCTCGCTGTTCCAGGGACAGGTATCCCAGACTGAACAAGTTCAGCGCGGAATCAAGCGACTGCTGCGCATCGTGAAAACTTTCCAGAAGATTTTTTGCCGAAAGCGACTTGTAAGTTTCCAGCAGGTCGATGAGCGGCTGCTCGGCGTCTTCGGGAAGTTTTTCAGGAACCTCTTCCTTGCCGAAACCGGACACGCCAAGCACGTTAAAGACAAGGACGCTGTGGTAAGCGGCGATGGCGCGTCCGCTTTCCGTAATGATGCACGGGTGCGCAGTCTCCGCTTCATCGCAGACGTTTTGCACATGGTAGACGATGTCGTTGGCGTACTCTTGCAGCGTGTAGTTCACGCTCGATTCAAAATCGGTTTGCGAGCCGTCGTAATCGATGCCGAGTCCGCCGCCCACGTCCAGATACTCCAGGCCCGCGCCAAGTTTGGTGAGGCCGACATAGCAGCGCGCGGCTTCAATCACCGCACCCTTGATCTGCCGGATGTTGGTGATCTGGCTTCCTAAGTGGAAGTGCAGCAACTTCACGCAATCGCCCATGCCCATGGAGGTCATCAGCTGCACGGCCTGCATCGCTTCACTCACCGTGAGGCCGAACTTGGAACGGTATCCGCCCGATGATTTCCAGCGGCCCGAGCCGCGGCTGGCCAGCTTGATGCGCAGCCCGATTTCCGGACGCACGCCAACCTTGCGCGAGTACTTGACGATGAGATCGAGCTCCGTGAATTTCTCCACCACGGGAATGATGCGCCGCCCAATTTTCTTGGCGAGCATCGCGAACTCGATGTATTCGTCGTCCTTGAAGCCATTGCAGATGATCGGCGTCTCGTTGTCGGTGATGGCGAGAATCGCGATCAGCTCGGGTTTGGAGCCGGCTTCGATTCCGAAGTGGAACGGTTTGCCGTACTGCATCACCTCTTCCACGACGTGGCGCTGCTGGTTTACTTTGATCGGATAGACGCAGACGTAGTTGCCCTGATAGTTGTGTTCCTGGATGGCGCTGCGAAACGCATCGTGAATCTCATTCAGTCGATGCTGCAGGATCTGGCCGAAGCGAATCAGCAGCGGCGGGTTGATGCCGCGCAGAATCACCTGGTCCACCAGTTTTTTCAAATCGATGAACTTCACCGGCTCCTTGGTTGGGTGAACAAGGAGGTGCCCATTGGAGTTCACCGAAAAATAATTTTTCCCCCAACGGTCCACATCGTACATCTCCGACGCATCCTGGACGGTCCAGCGATCCGTCGGTTCCCAAACCGTGTCCCGTTCTTTAATGTTCAACTCTTAGTGACTCCTGTCGTCGTGAGGAATGAAACTACAGTGTCCGACGAAAACCCGTTTCGAGCAAGCATAAAACGCAGAGTCGCCGCAGTGAGATTTGGGAAGATGGTTGTGGGATGAGACTGGCAGCGGCACTTTTGTTCCTGGCATGGCGCGTGAATGCGGCTTCGGCGTTGCTGGAAACGCGTGGCGAGGCGCATGTAGGACAGATTCATTTCTTCGACTTCCGCCCCGACAGCGCCCGAGGTTGGAACGTGCGGCGGGCATCGTTGCTGTTGCATATCCAGAGCGGCGCAGTGCCGAAGTTCGTGGATTTGAGAGCGGCGGGACGTAAGTGGAATGAGTCCGATGCCGCCGGTTCCGTGAAGGGTTTGGAGAAGCGGCGCAGGTTCCGCGTGACGAGCGTGGAGAAGAATTGGATTCGGGTAGAGGTGGACCCGAAGTGGATTGAGCGCATGGCCGACGGCACGGCTTTTGGAATCGCGATTGAGGAAAAGACCACGCGATTCGATGGACGCCGTCCCGTTCAGTCGGCTCCTTATCTGTTGGTGGAAGGATCTCCGCGTCGGTAGACTCCGCTTCGAAGATTCTTTTTGGTTGCGGCTTCGCTGCTGTGTGGGGTCAGGTCTCAAGACCTGCCGCGGGATCTCCGCGACCGAGTCGGGGTCTGGAGACCCCTCCGCAGATCTGGAGATCTGCCCCACCAAGTTGGGATACAATCACCCAACATGGTGCTTTTCCTTCTATTCTCCGCATTGCTGCTCCCCGCCCAAACGGATTCCGTGTGGACTCCCGCCACCTCCATGCGCGTCGCGCGCATCGGCGAGGTCGTTCTTTCGCCTGACGGAAAGCTGGCCGCATGGACGCAAACACGCGCCGTTATGGACGCCGAAAAGAGCGAAAACCTGACGCACATTTACCTGTCGCGCGGCGGCAGAGCCTCGGCGTTGACTCGCGGAGATAAGAGCGCGCAAGAGCCGGCCTTCTCGCCGGACGGCAAGTGGCTGTTTTTCACATCGGACCGCTCCGGCAAGAGGAACATCTATCGCATCCCGCTGGATGGCGGCGAGGCCGAAATGCTCACCGATTGGAAAGGTGGGCTGGCCCTGTACCGCGTTTCACCCGACGGAAAGTGGCTGGCGTTTTCCGGAGCGGAGCAGGACACGGAAGGCGAAAAAGAGAAGAAAGAAAAACGCGACGTGAAGGTGATCGACGAGCGGCCGAATAATTTCACAGTGTGGCTGGTCCCCGTCGAAGCCGATGCCAATGGAAAGCGTCCATCGAAAAAGATTTTCGCCCCGGCTTATCACGTTGCCGGCTTTCGCTGGGCTCCCGATTCCAAACGCATCGCCTTTGAACATCGCCCCACGCCCGACTTCGAAGTCGCGCGGCTAGCCGACATTTCCGAAGTAGAGGTGGAGACGGGCACGGTGAAAGTGTTGAGCGCCACGTCCGCCACCGAATCCAGCCCGCTTTATTCTCCCGATGGCCGTTACGTCGCCTTTGTTCGCAGCGCACCGAAGCCTTCGGTTCACGCGCCTGTGCGCGTCGCGCTGCTCGACCGGCAAACGGGAAGCGTCCGCGAACTAGTTGCCACTCCGGATGAACAGCCGCAGCTACACGAATGGGCTGCCGATTCCTCGAAGATCTACGTCACCGAAGGGAAGCGCACGCGGACCGCGCTATACGCGGTGCCGGTGGATGGCCCGCTTTCCACAGTGCAGGAGCCGAGCGCGGGCGTAATGCGCATCGGCGGATTTTCTCAGGACGGATCGAGCGCGGGCGCGGTGGCGGAATCGTCATCGGAAGCACCCGAGGCTTACTTGCTGCGCTTGTCGAATGGAGTCAAAACCCGTCTCAGCGAAG
The DNA here is from genome assembly GCA_016191645.1 of Candidatus Solibacter usitatus. Taxonomy (GTDB): domain Bacteria; phylum Acidobacteriota; class Terriglobia; order Bryobacterales; family Bryobacteraceae; genus CADEFT01. The sequence continues at coordinate 1,519 of JACPVQ010000210.1, read as the reverse complement.
CGAACCAGTGGCCGATGCCGCCGCTCGGCGTGACCAGCATCCTCACCTGGAAATCGAAGGATGGCAAACCGGTGGAAGGACTGCTCACGCTCCCCGTCAATTACGAAAAAGGAAAGCGAGTTCCGCTCGCGCTCTTAATTCATGGCGGACCCGCGGGCGCTTATAGCGAGAACTTCATCGGTTCTTCCGGCGTGCATTCCATCGCTTCGTTCGCGGCCAAAGGCTACGCCGTGCTGCGCGTCAATCCGCGCGGCTCTTCCGCTTACGGGCGCTCGTTTCGCGGCGCGAATGACAAAGACTGGGGCGGCGGCGACTACCACGACATCATGACCGGAGTCGATCACGTGATCTCCGCCGGAATTGCCGATCCCGATCACATGGCCGTGATGGGTTGGAGTTACGGCGGTTATATGACCGCATGGACCGTGACGCAAACGCAGCGGTTCAAAGCGGCCATTGTCGGAGCGGGCATCACCAACGTGTGGAGCATGTGGGGAACCAATGATATTCCCAGCGTGCTCGACGACTACTTCGGCGGATCGCCGTGGGACAATCTGCCGTTGTACTTGCAGCGCTCCGCGCTTTTCTTTACGAAGAACGTGAAAACTCCGGTTTTGTTTCTGCACGGGGAGGCCGACAACCGCGTGCCCATCGGCCAAGCGTACGAATACTATCACGCGTTGAAACGTCTGGGCGTAACGACAAAGATGGCGGCGTATCCGCGCACGCCGCACGGGCCAACCGAACCGAAGTTCGTACAGGATGTGATGCAGCGCCACCTTGATTGGGTGGAGAAATACGCGCGATGAACGCTGCTGCCGCCGTGGTCCTGCTGGCGGGTCTGCAACAACCCGTCGAGATCCTGCGCGATCAGTGGGGCGTCCCGCACATCTACGCGTCGAACGCTCACGATCTCTTCTTTGCGCAAGGCTACATTGTGGCCAAGGACCGTCTGTTCCAAATCGATCTGTGGCGCAGGATCAACGTCGGCAATCTTGCCGAGGTGCAAGGACCGGCGGCGATTCCGCGCGATCGCATCGCGCGTTTGGTGCGATACCGCGGCGATTGGGATAAGGAATGGACTGCGTACGCGCCCGATGCGAAGGCGATTGCCACCGCGTTCACCGATGGCATCAACGCCTACATCGACGGGCTCGGCGTGGCGATGCCTCTGGAGTTTCGCCTTGCCGGATACAAGCCCGCGCGCTGGCGTGCCGAAGATTGCGCCGCGCGCATCGCCGGCCTGCTGATGATCCGCAATATCCCGCGTGAAGTGGAGCGCGCCATTCAGATTCAGCAGTACGGCCTCGATACCGTGCAGCGCATCCGCCCGCCGGAGCCGTTCGTGAAAATCGAGATTCCCAAAGGCTTGGATCTCAAATGGATTCAATCCGAAGTCAAATATTTTATAATATTTTATAATTTTATAGTCCCAATAAAAATGGAACATTTAAAAGAGAGACTTTTAGTTCAAATTCAAAACTTTTTCCCATTTGGTTTCAAAAAAGACCTTAAAGCT
>JACPVQ010000254.1 GCA_016191645.1 Candidatus Solibacter usitatus | reverse complement strand
GATCGGAAGATTATTTTGAAGGGGAAGGCTATCAATGGTTTCTGATGGATGGAAAACTGCGCCTGCACATAACGCGCCGCTTCACCGACATCAGTTTGCGCATCGAGACCGCAAAGCCGCTTTCGATGAATGAGTGGCAGCACGTCGCGGTCACCTACGACGGATATCGCAAAGGGTCCGGCGTGAAGATGTACGTGAACGGGACGCCTCGCGAATTGACCATTCTCTTCGATGAGCTGACGTATCCGTTCGGTCCCAAAGAGCCGTTCCGCGTGGGAAAAGGCGCGGGCGACAAGTACTTGTTCCGCGGCCTCATCGACGATGTTCGCGTGTTCAAGACGGCCTTGACCGCCGACCAGGCAAGCACCTTGCCGGTACTGGAGAGCGTCGATACCCTGGCCGCGATTCCGGAAAAATCGCGCACGGCGGCGCAAGCCGCCACGCTGCGTCTGTGCTTTCTCAGCCAGTACGCCGCGCCGGAGATTCGCGAATCGCTAGCCACGTTGGAGAAGGTTCGCAAGGAGCGAACCAAATATTCCGAATCCATTCCAACGGTGATGGTCATGAAGGAGAGTGGCAAGCCGCGCGAAACGTTTGTGTTGAAACGCGGCGCCTATGATCAGCCCTCCGAGCGTGTTTACGCGGACACGCCGGCGTTTCTTCCGGCGATGCGCCGGGAGTATTCAAAGAATCGCCTGGGTCTGGCCAAGTGGCTTGTCGATTCGTCCAATCCACTTCCCGCGCGGGTCACCGTGAATCGTTTCTGGCAAATGCTGTTCGGCACGGGCCTGGTGAAGAGCGTGGAAGATTTCGGCGCGCAGGGCGAATGGCCCGAGCAACAGGATCTGCTGGATTGGCTCGCCGTGGAATTCGTGGAGAGCGGCTGGAACGTCAAACACATGCTTAAAACAATCGTGATGAGCGGCGTCTACCGGCAGTCGTCGCGAGTCTCACCGGAATTGTTGCAGCGCGACCCGGAGAACCGCCTCTTTGCGCGCGGGCCCCGCCAACGCTTGTCGCATGAGATGTTGCGCGACCAGGCGCTTGCCGTGTCGGGTCTGTTAGTGGAAAAGACAGGCGGCCCCAGCGTGAAGCCTTACCAGCCGCCGGGCCTGTGGCAGGAACTCTCGGGCGGGCGTTACGTGCAGGACAAAGGCGAAGGCTTGTACCGCCGCAGCTTGTACACGTTCTGGAAGCGCACCGTGGCGCCTCCGTCGATGATACTCTTCGATTCACCGACGCGCGAGAATTGCATTGTGCGCGAATCGCGAACGAATACTCCGTTGCAGGCCCTGAATTTGATGAACGATGTCACCTACCTGGAAGCGTCGCGCAGAATGGCCGAGCGGTTGATGAAAGAAGGCGGCGAACAGCCGGCGCAGCGGCTCAAATTCGGTTTCCGGCTGGTGACCTCCAGACTGCCGGAGCCGCGCGAATTCGACGTGGTTGCGCGCGCTTTCGATGGCTTCCGGGCGAAGTATTCCAAGGACACGGCGGCCGCCGAAAAAGTTCTCTCGCAAGGCGATTGGGCGCGGGACAAATCCTTGGACGCGGCGGAACTTGCCGCCTACGCCGCTGTGTGCAGCCTGTTATTGAATCTCGATGAAACGGTGACGAAGCAATGATCGACCTGACGCGCCGTCAATTCTTCTCCGCGGCATCCACCGGGCTGGGCATTCCCGCGTTGGCCGGCTTGCTTCCGGCTGCAACCGGAGGACTCCCCGGCCTGCCGCACTTTGCCCCCAAGGCGAAACGAGTCATCTATCTGTTTCAATCGGGCGGCCCCTCGCAGTTGGATTTGTTCGATTACAAACCTTCGCTTGTGAAAGTTCAGGGAACCGAACTGCCGGACTCCGTTCGCAATGGCCAGCGGCTTACGGGAATGTCGTCAACGCAATCGACCTTCCCAGTAGTGCCGACAAAGTTTGCCTTTGCGCAGCATGGAAAATCCGGGGCGTGGGTCAGCGAGTTGTTGCCGCACACGGCGAAGATCGTGGATCGCCTCACCATCGTAAAGTCGATTCACACCGAAGCCATCAATCACGATCCGGCGGTTACGTTTTTGCAAACGGGCGCGCAGATTGCCGGACGTCCCAGTATCGGATCGTGGCTCGCCTATGGGCTGGGCGCGGAGACGCAGGATCTGCCCGCGTTTGTCGTGATGATCTCACCCGGGCAAGGCGGCGGCGGGCAGCCCTTGTACGACCGCCTGTGGGGAAGTGGGTTTCTGCCGACGCGCTATCAGGGAGTTAAGTTCCGTTCCGTCGGCGACGCCGTGTTGTATTTGTCCAATCCGGATGGCTTTGATGCCAAGGACCGCCGCGCCTATCTCAATGCGCTGGGCGAGTTGAATCGAATGCGTCTGGAAGAAGCCGGCGACCCGGAGATCGCCACGCGAATCGCGCAGTATGAGATGGCCTTTCGTATGCAAACATCGGTGCCGGAGTTAACGGACCTTTCGAAAGAGCCCGCAAGCATCTTCGAATCCTACGGTCCGGACTCGCGCAAGCCCGGCACGTTCGCCGCGAATTGTCTGTTGGCGCGGCGTCTTGCCGAACGAGGCGTTCGCTTCATTCAACTTTTTCACCGCGATTGGGACCACCACGGAAAGCTTCCGGAGGGCCTGCCGCGACGGTGCAAGGAAACCGATCAGCCCGCGGCCGCGCTTGTGGAAGATCTGCGTCAGCGAGGAATGCTGGACGAAACGCTGGTTGTGTGGGGCGGCGAATTCGGCCGCACCGTTTATTGCCAGGGCCGTCTCACTCCCGGTGACTACGGCCGCGATCATCATCCGCGCTGCTTCACCATGTGGATGGCCGGCGGCGGCATGAAGCCCGGCATCAGTTACGGCGAGACCGACGACTATTCCTACAATGTGGTTCGCGACCCCGTGCATATCCACGATTTGCAGGCAACCCTGCTGCACGCGCTGGGAATCGATCACACGCGCCTTACCTATCCATATCTGGGCCGCGCCTTCCGGTTGACCGACGTGCACGGACGCGTGGTCAAGGATTTGCTCGCATGAAAGCGATCGCCGTCCAAGGCGACAGTCTGATTTGGGAAGACACGCCGGACGCGGCGCCGGGACAGGATGAGGTCCTCGTGGATGTGCACGCCGCGGGAGTAAATCGCGCCGATCTGCTGCAAGCCAAGGGACACTATCCTCCTCCGCCCGGCGCGAGCGGCATTCTCGGTTTGGAGATTGCCGGCATCGACACCACCACCGGCGCTCGCGTGTGCGCTTTGGTTCCGGGAGGCGCATATGCCGAGAAGGCCGCGGTTTCTTCCGCGATGCTGCTGCCCTTGCCCGATCACTGGACGTTCGCGCAAGGCGCCGCCGTTCCCGAAGCATGGCTCACCGCCTATGTGAATCTTTTCCTCGAAGGCGAGCTGCAACCTGGCGAAAGCGTTTTGATTCACGCCGGCGCGAGCGGCGTTGGGCTGGCGGCCATCCAACTCGCCCGCGACGCCGGTGCGAAAGTTTTTGTCACCGTGCGCAGCGTGGAGAAGGCGCAGGCGTGCCGCGATTTGGGCGCGGAAGTCGTGCCGCCCGCGGATGCGCCGCCGTCGAACGTCATTCTCGATTGCGTCGGCGGTTCGTATCTCGCCGCCAATATCAAAGCGCTCGCGCCCTTCGGCCGTCTGGTGAACATCGGACTTCTGGGCGGTGCGAAGGGCGAACTCGATATGTCCGCGGTGCTGCGCAAGCGGTTGAAGATTGTGGGATCCACGCTACGTTCGCGTCCCCGTGCGGAACACGTTCAGATCACGCGCGGATTCCGCGAACGGTTCTGGGACAAGCTCGTCCGCGGTAATTTCAAGATTGTTGTCGATCGCGAGTTTCCCATCGCCCAAGCGAGTGACGCCCATCGCTACATGGCTATGAACCGGAACACCGGCAAGATCGTGCTGGTGATAAAGTAACAGTTCATGCGCATCCTACTCTTTCTTATTGCCATCGGTCTCAACGCTCAGCAGTATGATCTCGTGCTGAAGGGCGGCCACGTTATCGACCCCAGGAACAACATCAATCGTGTAATGGATGTCGCCCTCGCGGGCGGCAAAGTCGCGGCGGTTGCGGAAAACATTCCGGCCGCGGGCGCGCGCCGCATCGCCGATGTGAAAGGCCTCTACGTCACGCCCGGTTTGATCGACATCCACGTTCATGTCTATGCCGGCACGGGCCACGCGCGTGTTCTCACCGGCGATTCCAGCGTCTATCCCGACGGCTTCTCGTTCCGCTCCGGCGTGACGACGATGGTGGACGCGGGCACTTCGGGTTGGCGCAATTTCCCCGATTTCCGGCAGCGCGTGATTGATCGCGCGCGCACGCGGGTTCTCGCCTTGCTGAATATCGTCGGCGGCGGAATGGGCGTCAGCAGCGAACACGATCCCGCCGATATGGACGGCGAGTTGACCGCCAAGATGGCGAAAGCGCATCCCGATGTGGTCGTTGGTTTCAAGACTGCGCACTATAACGGGAAGGGCTGGCCATCGGTGGACGGCGCGGTGAAAGCCGGCAATCTAACCGGGCTTCCGGTGATGGTGGATTTCGGCTATATCAACGAAGAGCGCAACATCAACACGCTTTTCATGGATAAGCTGCGGCCCGGCGACATCTACACGCACTGTTTCTCCAGCCATCGCGATGAGATTTTGAACGGTAAACTCAACCCCGCGATGGATGCCGCGCGCCGCCGCGGAATCATCTTTGATGTCGGCCATGGCGGCGGAAGTTTCTATTGGAACGTTGCGTCGGTGATGTACGCCGCGAAATTTGAAGCGGACTCCATCTCCACTGATCTGCATACGGGCAGCATGAACGGCGGCATGAAGGACATGACGAACGTAATGTCGAAGATGTTGAGCCTGGGATCGTCTCTGGAATCCGTCATCCGCATGTCCACGTGGAATCCGGCGAAGGAGATTCGCCGCACCGAATTGGGCCATCTGACCGTAGGCGCCGAAGCGGACGTGACCGTGCTGGCGCTGGAACGAGGTAATTTCGGTTTCCTCGATTCCGCCGGCGCGCGCCGCGCGGGCAATCAACGTCTGGCCGCGGAATTGACCATCCGCAAGGGCCAGGTTGTGTGGGACCTGAACGGCCGCGCAGCTACCGATTGGCAGAAATTCATCTACCGAAAGCGCTAGTGCTCAGGAAACCGCGGAACGGAAATTCGTGACGACGTCGCTGATGGCCTCGATCAGTTTTTCCAGGCTGACGGGTTTGGAAAGATAGCCGTCGGCGCCGGATTCGAGACATCGTTCCCGATCTCCGGTCATGGCGTTCGCCGTGAGCATGAGGATGGGCAGATGATCGTTCCCTCCCTCTTCCCGCGTGCGGATAATTCGCGTGGCTTCCAGTCCGTCCATCTCCGGCATTTGGACATCCATCAGCACAATGTCGAATCGCTTATGCGTAGTGAGCCGAACGGCCTGCGCGCCGTTGGAGGCTACCTCCACTTCGTGGCCCTGTTTCTGCAGCAGGCGCGTCAGCACCTTCTGATTGACGGCGTTATCTTCGGCCACAAGGACGCGTAAGTGCGGCATTCCGCCATTGCCCACGGCGGAGGCGAGTTTTTGCAGAGCGCCGCCTTGCGCGTGATCCGACTTGCGGGCGGGCCGAATGGCTGGAATGGTCACCACGGCGAAACGCGCGGTGAACAGGAACTCGCTTCCCTTGCCGGTGATGCTGTTGACCCAAATACGGCCGGACATCATTGATACCAGCCGCGAACAAATGGCCAGACCGAGCCCGGTTCCCCCGTGTTTGCGCGTGGTGGAACCATCGGCCTGACTGAACGAATCGAAGATCACATGCTGGCGGTCGACGGGGATGCCGAGGCCGGAATCGGAAACGGAGAACTGAACCATGGTTCCGGAGTCATCCTTGGAGAGCAAGGTGGCCGACACGCGCACGAAGCCTTGCTGCGTAAACTTAATGGCGTTGGTAAGCAGGTTGAGCAGAACCTGACGAAGGCGCGTGGGATCGCCCAGAACGTAGTCCGGGAGATCGGGAGAGACGAAGGTCTCCAGGCTCAGGTCCTTCGCCGCGGCCTGCATGGTTACCGTCTTCACGCTCTGATCTACGCACGCGGAGATGGAGAACGGAATGGATTCCAACTCCATGCGATTGGCATCGATCTTGGAGAAATCGAGAATATCGTTGAGCAGACTGAGCAGCGATGTGGCGGAACTCTTGGCCGTCTCCAGGTATTCGCGCTGCTCCGGGGCGAGATCGGTTTCCAGGGTGAGCGCCGTCATTCCAAGAATGCCGTTCATCGGCGTACGGATCTCATGGCTGACATTGGCTAGGAATTCGCCCTTCAAACGATTCGCTTCCTTGGCTTCAATGAGGAGATGTTCGATCTCCTGTTTCTGGATTTCCACCGTGCGCTTTTCTTGCTCGGTGCGGTCGCGTTCCATTTCCAGTTCACGCGTGCGCAGACTGACCGCTCTGCGCAGTTGCTCCCGCTGCAAACGCACGCGGCGGAAGCGGCGCTGCGAGAGCCAGATGAATATCACCGCGGCGGCAAGCGAGAAAAACGCCTGTCCCCAGGTGGTGCGCCACCAGGGTGAGAGTACCTGAACGCTAAGCGTCGCGCCGGCCGGATTCCATACTCCGTCCGCTCCGGCCTGCGCTTCGAATTGATAGGTGCCGGGAGCCAGATTGGGGAAGCAGGCGGAACGGCTCACGCTCTCCATCCATTCCTCATCCAGCCCGCGCAACCGGTAGCGGAACTTCACGCCGTTGCGGGCAAAAGAGAGGTTGGAGAACTCCACTTCCAGGATGTTCTTGCCGGGCTGCACCTCAATGGGCCCGTTGACGGGACGCGAAACCCCACCGGCGCGGATGGCGGTGACGGCAATCGAGGGCGGGGCGCCGCCAAACACAGGGTCCTGCAGCCGGCCATGCGACAAGCCGAGGTTGGTGCCAATCCACACGCTGCCATCTTTGCCGGCAAAGAATGAGTTGAAGGCCGTGTCCTGCCACGTAAGGCCGTCGCTGGTTCCGAAGTAGCGCCACTCGTCGCCGCGGTTCGCATTCACTCCATTGTCGGTGCCGATCCAAATTCTTCCTTGGGAATCGGCTTCCAGAAAGGAGATGTCGTTCGATCGCAGCCGGTTGGTCCGGTCGAAGTGTTCCATCTTCCAACCGCTGGAGGACAAATGGGAGGCGGTCAGTTTCGATACTCCCTTTTTTCCGTCGTAACCAACCCAGATGGCGTCCTCGCCCTTCGCCGCGATCGCCAGAAAGACTACATTCTGAGCGCGCAATCCTTGCGCCTCGCCGATGCGTTTCCATGTTCCGTCTTTGGCTTGATAAAGAATTCCATTGGTTCCGGCCAGCCACATGCGGCCGCGCCGGTCGCGGCGGATTTGATAGATCGACTCGCGCCGTCCCAGCTGGTCGGAAAACATCCGCTCAAAAACGGGGGTCGCTGCGTCGGGTTGCCGCACGGCCCACACACTGTAGTCGCAGGGGACCCATAGGACGCCGCTTGCGTCGACGGAGAGCGCCTGAATTCTGACGCACGGGGGACGATTGGCCAGCGGAGTGATCCGTCCCGAAGCCTGATCCCATCGCGCCAATCCGCCACCCACCGCGGCCACGTAGAGGGAGCCTTGCGGAGTGGCGGCAATGGCGCGCACATGATCTTCAGGAAGCCCGTCTTTGCGCGACAGCAGGCTCCACTGGCCGGTCTCCGGATGACGCCGGTTGACACCTTCCCGGGGACCGGCCCAAACCGAACCGTCCGCCGTACGGGCGACGGCAAGAACCTCACTCGAACTCAAACCTTGAAACTTGGTCCAGCCTTCCCAATCTCCATTTCCCTTCCATCGCGCCAATCCCAAATCCACCAGCCCCAGCCAAATGGAACCATCACGATCCTCGAAAACGCTGCTGACTCTGCGCCCGAACAGGCCATTGACGTCGCGCACCGTCTCCCACAAGCCGGACTTGCCGCGCATCCTCAATCCTTCTTCGACGGGGATCAGGAACCGGCCGCGCCGGTCCGGAAGGATTTGTCCCGAGCCTTCATGATCGAATCCCTCCACGGCGTGAAACGCGGCGACACCGGGCGCGCGCGTCATCAGGAATCTGCGTCCGCGGACCCATAAGGTTCCGTCCGGCGTCTTGGCGAAGCCTCTCCAATCGTCGGCCACCACGCCCTGGGAAGGGCCGAAGGTTTCCACGGCAGCGCCGTTCCAACGGCAGAGTCCACGGCCGCATCCGATCCAGACCGATTCGCCTTCCGCCCATACGCCGTGAAAACTTCGCAGCGCCGCCGGAAGCGGAAGAGGCTTCATGTCGCCGGCCTTCTTCCACACAAAGACATTCTCCGGAGTGGTGACGTAGACCCAGCCGCGCGCGTCGCTACTGATATAGGTGCGCGCCGTGTCATCGGAGGTTTGGAATGGGAAATTGGTAAAACGGTCGCCATCCAGGCGCGCCAGGGAGGTGCTTGTGGAAGCCCAGAGGATGCCGTTTTGATCGAGGTGGAGATCGCGCACCGGCGTGCCGGGCAGACCGCTCTCAGGGCCATAGTGCCGGAACTTCGCACCGTCAAACCGGTCGAGTCCGTTTCGGCTGCCAATCCATAGAAAGCCTGCCCGGTCCTGGCAAATGGCCTTGATCTGCGAACTTCCCAGCCCTTGCTCCTGGCCGAAATGCTTAAAGTTGTAGGTTTGCGCCGGGGCGAATTGAGGTAGGAGGAATAGGCACAAGGGCAGTACACAATCAGCCCAAGTACTGCGTAGAGTCCTTCCGCGGTGCATTTTTCCTCAGTCCATCATCGGCTGTTGCGGACTGAGACGTTACACCTTTCCTCAATATTGTTGCGCTACTCGATCATGCCGCGGCTGTAGTTGGGCAAACTGGTACGCGAACGCTCGTCGTTTCCATATTGCAGGTAGACTTCCGCGCCGTCTTTCAGTTGCTCCGCCTCGCTGCAGGTAAACAGGAGCATGGTGTTCTCCATGTTTCCGTAGCGGTAGTCCCGAACTTCATAATCCCCAATGTGAAGGACGGGGTCGAGGGCGCGCACGGGAAACGGTTCCTCGGCCGACACCTCGAATTGCAGGTTTTGCGGTGGCCCTTGCTGCTGCGCGGACCGTCCGCCCGCCCTGCGCACTTTGTACTTCGCGCCGCGAAATCCGCCTCGCGCACTCACTCCGAAGGCCAAGCTCAGGCCAAGCATTGTGGCAAACTTTCTTCGTTCCATATATGGTTTTCCTTTGTTACGGGGTGAATTGCACATCGGTCAGAAAAATCGCGCCAGTTGGGGTCTTGTCGAACATAAACTGGACCGAGGCGATCTTACTCATGTCCACGCCCTTGAAATCGGCCAATGGAATTCGTATCGTCTTCAACACCGACCGGCGGTAGAAGTATCCGGTGGGATAGAGGAGCGGACGGTAGGCGGTGAGGGCGACGGCGTTGGAATTGGTTCCGGCGGCGTCAATCAGCCGGATGCTGAAATCCTGGCTGGTTGTAATGGGATTACGCGTATCGAATTGCTCGGCCACGCGGAAAGAGATCGCGGCGTAAGAGGAAAGACTTGCCGTGCCCTCCTCTGCCGCCAGACGCATATTGAGCAAGGGCATCCCCAGGACGGTTCCCGGCCACGCCAGCTTGGCTGCCGAAACACCGGCGTCGTGAACCCAGGCGGCCGGCGGAGGATCATTACAAATCGCGCCCGCGCACGTCTTCATCAGGATATTGGAAATGGTGTTGGCGCCGCCCGCGCCGTTCGTATCGGGCGATCCGCGTCCGCTGAAATTATCCACCAACAGAATCTTCTCGGGACTCTCGGTGTAGGAAGGCTCCACTGGCACTCGAATCGACTGCGGCGGCGCGGAATCGCCAGTAAACAAGCCTGGAAAGTTCTCGCCTCCCATGTACTGGCGGAAAAATCCCATGATGTAGTTCGCGGCGATGGCTTCCTGCTGAGGCCTGTCCGTGATGATGGGAAAATCAATGCATTGGAAGCCGGGATCTTCGGGGTTCCATTCGGAATTCGTGAAATTGTGGTTCGCGCCGCGAATGTAGATCTGCGATTTTGGCGCGGGGCTTCGCGGCTCCGCCAGGATTCGGGCCCGATCGTAGACGCGCATTCCCTGATTGTCCAGAACATCGCCGTCGCACCCCGGCAGAATGACGGAAAAGGCCGCACCGTCCACGTTGAACGTGGCGTTCCCCGTCGTGACGGCGGTGAGGCTGGAAGTGCGGCCGAAATCCACGGGGCCGATTTCGAGCAGAGCCTTTATCGCGAACGGGGCCGCATCCTGCCGGTTGTAGTTGTATGCCGCGCGAATCCCTTCCCCTCCCCTGCTGTGTCCCATCAAGCCGATGTTGTTGAGGTTCACTTTGCCGCTGAACTGCTTGCCAAAAGGAAATGCTCCTTCGGCACTATTCCACAAGGCCCAATGGCGCAGATGTTCTAAAACAAGGCGTCCGCGCTCCGGGTTTCCATTGGCGCGCACGTTCACGGCGTTGGCGTTGATGGAGACTACGATGTAACCGTGGCCGGCCAGTTGACTGGCGACGTAGTCGTACCCGAGGTGATTGGGCGTCTGTTCAAACCCGGGAGGACACAGCGGAGGGGTCAACGTCGTGCCCGCGTCGAGCTTCGTTCCCGGCGTGCGGCAGATGCCGTGATTGCCGTGCAGAAAAAGAATGAGTGGATAAGGTCCCGCGTCCAAATCCTCCGGATACCAGACGGTGCCCCAAAGATCGACGGGATAAGCGACTGCCGGGAGTTGAACGGAATCCATGCGGTAGTGCGCGTTGGTGACAGGCAGACTCCCGCCGGCGGCTGGATCGGGAGGGAGTTGCGCCCACGCGTATGTGGAAATCGATAGAAGCAGTGCCAGGCGGGTCATGTTATTCATTCCCTCCCGCGGTGAGAATATCCACATTGCCCGCCGGGGGCGGCGGCGATAGGGCGATGACTCTGGGACCTTGTCCCACGTCGATCCACGTGATCTGCTTCGTTGCCGCCTCCATTACTCCGAAGCGATTCGCCGAGCTGTCGGCCAGGTAGACGAACTTCCCGTCCGCCGAAGCAGCGACGCCCAACGTGGAACAGCGGGGATTTGCGCACGGAGGAAGGTCGACGCCGCCTGTGACCTTGGCGCCCGCGGGATCCACCAATGTGAGCGTAGAGGCGCCGTGGCTGGTGACGTAGCCTTTACCATCGGAGGCGATGGCAAGGGCCGCGGGTGCAACAGGCAAGGATGTTGTCGTGGTCACACGGTTGGCCGCAAGATCGATCTCCGTCAGTGTCCGCGAGCCTTGATTGGCCACATACGCCAGCTTCCCATCGGGTGACAGCGAGATGCTTACCGGCGTGCTGCCCACCGGGATTGTGGCCACGACGGCGTTAGTTGCGGCGTTGATGACGGTGACACTATCGCTTGCCGAATTCGCCACATAGATGCGGGTGGAGTCGGCACTCACAGCCATCGAAATCGGTCCAAAGCCGACGCGAACGTTCGCCAGCAGGGAAAAGTTCGCGGGGTTGAGCACCGACACCGACGCGTTGCCGGAATTGGCAACGTAGGCGCGCTGGCCGTTCGGCAAAAATGCAACCGCGACGGGAAGCTGCTGGCCAAGGCCCAGGTTGGTGAACAAACTGTTGTTGGACGTGTTGAACACGGCTACGGTATTCGAACCGGTATTGGTGACGTAAAGGCGCAGGCCGTCGGGAGAAACGGCGAGTCCGGATGGGTGGAAACCGATAGAGATAGTCGCGGAAACGCGGTTATCGCGCAGATTCACGACGGAAATGGAATTGGCGACCTGGTTGCTGACGTAGGCGAACGGTTGCGCGTGCGCCAACGGGACAATTGCAAACGCGAGTGTGGCAAGGAGGAAACTGCGCATGGGTTCAAAGATATCGGTAATTCGCCGGCGGCGCAAGTAAACTCTTTCGCCGCAGAACAGAGCATAATAAACACAGAAACCGAGGATATCCGAGTATGGCGAAAATTCAACCCGTCCTTACGCCGGCCGAACTGGCATTTGTGCAAGGCAAGCGAAACCGCCTTGAGCCGGAGGAGTTGGGGCAACTGGCAAAGCAACTGGCGTCGGCGGGCAATGCAACGGAGGCAGCCCGTATCAAAGAACGTATTACGCGCGGCTTCTATGGGATATGAACAGCCGGTGAACGTGTAATTCCGAGAGTCCGCCGCCCATTCGCCCCAGACGGCTGCAGCGGTTCGGCGACCACGATGGTGACTCCGGTCTGACTGGCGGCCGTTCCGATGGTGACGATGACCGGAACCGTTCCGGCGGGGACCGTCGCCGGAACGCGTAATTGAATTTGAAAATAACCGGCGGTCTTGCCCTTGACGCCGCCCGCGAAGAAGATCTCCTCGGCCGCGATGTCGCCGAACTTCACCGAAACCGCCGCCGCAATGGGGGGCCAGTCTTCCGAGGCGACAAGTCCATCCACGGAATCCGGTTCCGTCAAACCCGCGCCCGTTCCCTGGAGCGTGACAATCTCGTTGGCGGGAATGGGATTCTCCGCGGAGTTGGCAGTGCCGTCTAAATGCGCGGCCACGGCCTGTCCGCGTCCGATGCCGTTCGTGGTGAACAATGCCGGCTTCGTGGCCACTACCGGGACCGAAAGCGGGGAGGAGCGACTGCCCTGGTACTCCACTACTATTTGTGTTGCGGATTTGCCGGCGACCCCGTAAGGCACAATCGCCATCACAAGGTTGCCGGAGGCGGAGAGCACGGGCGCGGCTATTGCGTCGAACAGGACGCGCGTTTGGCCGATGACTGCCGTGGCGGGTCCTAGATTTACACCGCCGATGTTCACAATTTCACCAGGCGCGACCGCTCCGCCGATAGCGCTGGCCGCGCTCACCACGCTGCCGATGGAGGGCGGCGGTGGAGGAGGCGGCTGAACTACCGTGGGCGCGTCGCCGAACTTAACAAGGAACGCATCGCCGAAGAAGATGGGTCCGGTGGCGATTGGCCCGCCGCCGTAGATCCGCTGCGCCGCCGCGGCGGAAACAGGGAGATTCACAGAGGTGGTCGCGCCGGCGATGTAAACAGCGCCCGCACTGTCCACGGCGATACCCATTCCGGCATCGTCATCCGATCCGCCGAAGTAGGTCGAATAGAGAAGAGCCCGCCCTGAGGGATCGAGCTTGGAATAGAAGGCGTCGCCGGTCTTCACCGTATGCGATGCGGTTCCTCCGTAAGTGCGCTGCCGCGCGTCGTTGCTGACGGGAAAATTCGCAGACAGCGTGTGCCCGGTCACATGAATGCCGCCATCCTTATCGAGCGCGCACCCCGTCGCACGGTCATCTCGCGTGCCTCCCAGGTAAGTGGAAAAAACAAGCTGCGTGCCGGCGGCGTTGAGCTTGGCGACGAAACCATCTCCCGAACCCATACTCGATTCGGCCTGCCCGCCGGAACCCAACAGGGAACGTTGATAGGCCTGCGCGCCGACCGGAAAATCCGTCGAATCGGTGCTCCCGCAAATGTGCGCGGCGCCTTGGGAATCCACCGCGATGCCGTAAGCCTGGTCGTTGCCGGCGCCTCCCAAGTAGGTGGAGTAGACGACCGCACTGCCGGTTGGGTTCATTTTGAGGACGAACGCGTCGAACATAAAAGGATTGATGAGCGGCCCGGACTGGTTGTAGCGGGATTGGAACGCAGCCGCCGTAACAGGGAAGCCGGCCGTGCTGTTGGTGATGCCCGTCACGTAGGCATTGCCCGCCGCATCGATTGCGATTGCCGTGGCAATGTCTGTTCCATTGCCGCCGAAGAGAGTCGAATAAAGCAGCGCTGAGCCCGACGGATTCACCTTGGCGATGAACCCGTCCAATGGCGGCGAGGTATAGCCGGAGCGGAGAACGGTTTGGAATGCGTCTTCGGTTCTGGGGAAGCCGGTGGAGCCCGCTGCGCCGGTCACGTACACGTTCCCGGAGGAATCAAGCGCGAGCGAAGTGCAGAAATCCGGCGCCGCTCCTCCTAGAAAAGTGGAGTAGACCAATGCGTTTCCGGCGGCATTCAACTTCAATACGAAGCAGTCGCCTGTGGCGGTTTCTTCTCGGCTGGTAGTGCCGGGCATGCGCTGAAATGCATTCGCGGTGACCGGGAAGTCGCGGCTGAACGTCGCCCCGGCGAGGTAGATATTTCCCGCGCTGTCGACGGCGATGCCGGCGCCGGCATCCGTGTCCTCGCCGCCGATGTAGGTGGAAAACACAAGCGCGCCGCCATCGGCGCGGAATTTGGAGACGGTCGCATTCAATTTGTC
>JACPVQ010000267.1 GCA_016191645.1 Candidatus Solibacter usitatus | reverse complement strand
GGTCAGTGATTCCAGCCAGCGAAACGACTCCTGCAAGTTTCAACGGGTTGGCGGAATACAGCGGATTGTCTTTTTGGAAGTCCGGGCGACAACATCGATCACGTGGCGACGCAAATGCTCCGCCAGGCCGACGGTTCGCGCTGGTATGCGCTCTTCGCCGTGCCGGTTTTTCAAGGCACCGCCGAACGGCGCGATCACTTATTCGACCTGCGAAAGAAAGGATTCAACCGGCTCTTTCAGGCAGGCACGGTCTACGAATTCTCTTCTCCCGAATCGCTGCTGGAGATCGATTTCTCACAGCCGCTGTACATTCTCGCCGATCGTCTGGCGATTGGCGGCGATCAGCGGCAGCGCATCGCCGACACCACCGAGATTTGCTATCGCGAGGCGGGCGAGGTGATCTTCGAAGAGGCGGGAGTGTTTCCCCTTCGCCAGATCGCATTCAGCGAAAAGTTCAGCTGTAAGAAGTGCCGCATCGATTTCCCCGTCCCCGAGCCGAGCCTGTTCAGCTTCAACAATCCGCACGGCGCATGTCCGCGCTGCCAGGGCTTCGGCAACACCATCGATTACGACATGAATCGCGTGGTGCGAGAAAAATATCTTCCCTTGAATCAGGGCGCGGTGGATCCCTGGAACAAGCCGCAATACAACTGGTATTGGGGCGAGTTCAAGAAAGCCGTGGCAGGCAAGGTCCGGCTGAGCGTTCCTTACAATGAACTTTCGCGCGAAGAGAAGGCGCTGGTCCAACAACACGTGCGCGCCTTCTTCGGCGAGGTGGAAGCGAAGAAGTACAAAGTACATGTGCGCGTGTTTCTCAGCCGTTATCGTGGATACGCCACGTGCCCCGATTGCGGCGGCTCGCGCTTGCGCAAAGAGGCCATGCGGATTCGTGTGCACGGCAAGGCGCTGCCGGAAGTTTGCGCCATGAACATCGAGCAGGCGTGGTCATTTTTTGGGAAGCTGTCTCTGACTCCTGAAGAGTCCGGTATCGCGGAAAAAGTTCTGGTGGAGGTTCGCCAGCGCCTGCAATTCCTGCACGATGTCGGGCTCGATTATTTGACGCTCGACCGCTTGTCTTCGACGCTCTCCGGCGGCGAAGCGCAGAGAATTCAACTGGCCACCTGCCTTGGCTCGCGGCTGGTCGGCGCATGTTATGTGCTCGACGAACCGTCCATCGGCTTGCACCCGCGCGATACGAAGCGCCTCATTGGAATCCTGGAAGGGCTGCGTGATCTTGGGAATACCATCATTGTGGTGGAACACGACGCCGACGTCATGCGCGCCGCCGATCATGTTGTCGATCTCGGACCGGGCGCGGGGGAAGGCGGAGGACGATTAGTCTTCGAAGGGCCGTTCCGAGATTTGGCGCAGCGCTCGAAGAGCCTCACCGGCCGCTATCTGCGCGGTGAATTGAAGGCATCGTTGAAAACCGTGCGCAAGACACCGCACCCGAAACGCGTCATCACGTTCCGCGGCGCATGCGCCAACAACCTGAAAAACTTCGACGTCGAACTGCCGCTCGACATGATGGTATGCGTCACTGGCGTTTCCGGATCGGGCAAATCGACGCTGGTTCATGAGGTGATGCATCGCACGCTGGCGGAGCGCCGCAAGCAGAGCGAGTTGCATTCTTCACCCTTGGCCGACGAAGTGGTGGACGCGCCCGTGTTGACATGCCGCTCGGTGGAACGCGCCGACCTGGTGCATAGCCTGGTGCTGGTGGATCAATCGCCCATCGGCCGCACACCGCGTTCGAACCCCGTCACATACGTGAAGGCCTTCGACCAGATCCGCGACATCTTCGCCAATACGCCTGATGCCGAACGGCGCGGTTATGCGGCGGGGCATTTTTCCTTCAACGTTCCCGGCGGGCGCTGTGAGACCTGTCAAGGCGACGGCACCGTAACGGTGGAGATGCAATTCCTTGCCGACGTCGAACTGATGTGCGAGGACTGCAAGGGCCGCCGCTACAAGAATGCGGTGCTGGAGGCTCGCTACAAAGGCAAGAACGTTCACGAGGTGCTGCAACTCACCATCAAAGAGGGAATCTCTTTCTTCGCTAATCATCCGAAGCTGGTGGGCCGGCTCCAACTACTGGCGGACGTCGGCCTCGGCTATTTGCGGCTGGGACAATCGGCGACGACGCTTTCCGGCGGCGAAGCGCAGCGCGTGAAACTGGCCGCGCATCTTTCCATGGCGTCCGCCAAGGGAACGCTGTTCCTCTTTGACGAGCCAACCACCGGCTTGCATTTCGACGACATCGCGAAACTGCTCGACGCATTCCAACGGCTGATCCGCAGCGGCGGCAGCGTGTTGATCATCGAACACAATCTCGAAGTGATCCGCAGCGCCGATTGGGTCATCGACCTTGGCCCCGACGGCGGCGATGCGGGCGGACGCGTGGTGGCCACCGGAACACCGGAACAGGTAGCAGCAGTGGAGGAATCCTACACCGGGCAGTTCCTGCGCCAGATTCTGGAGTCGTGATGGTGAATTGGAACGAAGCCTGGCAGCGGCAATGGAAACCGTTTGTGGTGGGCCGGCGCTTGTTTCTTGCTCCGCCGTGGGACAGTTCATCAACGCCTGCCGGACGAATGCGCCTGGATCTTCACGACGGCAATTTCTTCGGCAACGGCGATCATCCCACCACAAGAATGTGTCTTGCGTTGATGGAGAGCATTGTCAGGCCGGGATGCCGGTTTGTCGACATCGGGTGCGGAACGGGTTTACTCAGCATGGCGGCGATGCTGTTGGGCGCGGCGAAGGCCGGTGGATGCGACATCGAAGCGGGTGCGATTGAGGAAGCGCGCCGCCGCATGCCGCAAGGCATCTTTCACCATGGATCGACGGAGATGTTCGCCGAGGGCGCGGGCGATGTTGTAGCGGCCAATCTGGCACTGGGCGTATTAGAACAAATGGAGAGAGAATTGTTTCGGGTGACGGCCGCGGGAGGCACGCTCATCGTCAGCGGCGTTTTGGAAGAACAGCGTCCGCAATGGGAAGCCGTCTTTCCGGGCAGCCGCTGGCAATTGCGATCGCAAATGGTGGAGGAAGGCTGGCTGGCCGCGGCTTACATTGCTGTATGAAGTTGACCTGCCAGCCGCCATTCAGTTACAACGCAGGGAGCGTCCTTTTTCCCCAATGAACATTTCCGTCAAGGCGGATTACGCGTTGCATGCCATTCTGGACCTGTCCCTACAGCCATTTGGCGAACCCGTCCGCATTGCCGATATCGCCGGGAGGCAGAAGATCCCGCAAAAGTTTTTGGAGCTGATTCTGTCTTCGTTGAAGCAGGGCGGATTTGTTTTATCGAAGCGCGGAGCCGATGGCGGCTATCTGCTGGCGCGCACGGCGGACACTATCACGGTGGGCGAAGTGCTGCGCTTCGTCGATGGCGGCAAGGCGCGCGACGCGGCGTTGCGCAGAAATTCGAACACCCCATTTTCCGATATGTGGCGGCGCGTGGACGATGCGGTATCCTCCGTTATGGACCAGACAACTTTCGCCGAACTGGGTCAACGGTGGAAAGAGAAAAGCGGCACGTACATTCCCAACTGGGATATATAGAGGTGGCTTATGTTGTTCAACGATAATTCCCTTAGCATCGGGCGCACGCCTCTGGTGAAACTGAACCGCGTCACCGATGGCGCAAAAGCGACGGTGCTGGCCAAGATTGAAGGACGCAACCCCGCCTACTCCGTGAAGTGCCGCATTGGCGCGTCGATGGTGTGGGATGCGGAACAGCGCGGAGAACTCAAACCCGGCAAAGAGATTGTCGAACCCACCAGCGGGAATACAGGCATCGCCCTTGCATTCGTCGCCGCCGCGCGCGGTTATCCCATCACGCTGACCATGCCGGAAACGATGTCGATTGAGCGGCGCAAGGTTCTGAAGGCCTTCGGCGCGACGCTCATTCTTACACCGGGCGCGGAGGGAATGCGCGGAGCCATCACGACAGCGGAGAGATTATTGCAGGAAGATCCCGGCCGCTACGTGTTGCTGCAGCAATTCAAGAATCCCGCGAATCCGGAGATCCACGTCAAGACCACCGGGCCTGAGATTTGGGAAGACACGCAAGGGCAGATCGACATCTTCGTCAGCGGCATTGGAACCGGCGGCACCATCACCGGCGTGTCTCGCTATATCAAGCAGCAAATGGGCAAGAAGATTGTCTCGGTTGGCGTCGAACCGGCGGCCAGCCCCGTGATTACGCAGTCGCTCAAAGGGGAGCCGATGCGGCCGGGTCCGCACAAAATCCAAGGCATCGGCGCGGGATTCATTCCGGACACGCTGGATCTGGCCATGGTGGATCGCGTGGAACTGGTGACCAACGAAGAGTCTATCGAGATGGCACGAAGGCTGGCGCGCGAGGAAGGAATTCTCTGCGGCATCTCCTGCGGCGCGGCTGCCGCGGCCGCGGTGCGCGAAGCCAAGAAGCCGGAAAATCAGAGCAAGACAATTGTTGTTGTGCTGCCCGATTCCGGCGAGCGCTATCTCAGCTCTCCGCTCTACGATGGAATGTTCGACTAGCCTTGAAGTACTGTGCTGTGTGGGGCAGATCTCCAGATCTGCGAGGCGGTCTCCAGACCGACTCTGCCGCAAGTAATCGATTTCTCCATGGCGGTCGCTTGGCGACCGATGGCTTCCTGCGAGGCCATGCGGGATCTGGAGATCCCGCTGCCGATCTGGAGATCTGCCCCACAGAGCAGCACAGCCGCAACCAAAGAATCGTCGCAGCGCGCGAAGAATTTGAGGGATAGTAGTACATCATAGGGACAGTTCTTGAGAACTGCCCACCGCAGCCCAGCTAGAACACATAGCGGAATCCCAGCTCCACGCTGCGCGGGTTGTTGATCTGCGTAATGGGGACCACGCCGAAGAGCGGAGAGTTCGGATCGGTGTTTGGAAAATTGAAAATCGGGGTGTTGGCGGCGTTGAACGCGGAGGCCTTGAGTTGGAACGTGTGTCCTTCACGGATGCGAATGTTCCGGTTCAACGCAAGATCGACGTTCGGCGCCGTGTGCCGCCGGATGTTCGGACTGCGCAGCGGTGTCGTACGCAGCGTGTCGGCGGGACGTTGCAGCCAAATGCTCCGCGAGGTATCGAACCACTTTTGGAAAGTCTGCCCGCTCGCAAGTTTTGGATTGCCGTTGATATAGAAATCCGGGTAGCTCATGGGCGGGCCGCTCTGGACGACACTCACCCAGTTGATCTGCCATCCGCCCATGATGTGCGATGAGACGCCTTTGCTGAACCAGCGCTTCTTGGGACCGACCGGGAACTCATAAAATCCGCTCAGCACCAGACGCCGCGGCGTGTCGAATACGGTCAGTTCGCGCGCGGAACGCAAATCCTGGCTGTTGAGAAAGGCCACCGCTTCCATCGTTTTTGAAATGGTGTACGAGACCAGGTAGCTCAAGCCGTTCTTGAAGCGTTGTTCCAACTTGAATTGCACCGAGTTGTACCAGCTGGTGCCGAGACTCTGCTGTCCCATGGTGAGTCCGGAGTATTGAGGGAACTGAGTGATCAGACTGCGCCGCTGAATGGTCGATTGGCCGCCGCGCGCTGTGGTGACGGGCAACACTCCGAAGAAGGGATTGGGCAGCACCTGATTCAGATACGGCGTTCCCAGCGCGAGCTGCTCGTTGGTGAGGTAGTTGATGGAGCGGCTGGCCTGAAGTTCCTTCGTGCGGCTGCCGACATAGCTCACCTCCGCCAGCAGGCCCGGAATGAGTTCGTACTCGAACCCGGCGGAATACTGCCAGACGTTGGGAACGGTTCGCCGGGGATCATTGAACGTGACGCTATCGCCAACCTGCGTGGCGAGGCCGCGGCCGGCGGCGGGCGGCTGAATCAGCCCGTTGGGAAATGGATCGGCGAGCGTATGAAATGGAAGGAATCCGGGAGTACTGGTTTGCGCGTTGGTAGTTTGCGAGAATCCCACTTCTCCACCAAACTCCACCGTCGGAAGATAGTATCTGCCCGCGCCCGCGCGAAATACGAGCGGCTTGGACCGAAGCAATTTGTAGGCCAGCCCGAGGCGTGGTTGAATGTTGTTGGTATCGGTGTTGAACGATCCGCGCCCTTGGCCATTGCTTCCGGCGAACAGCAGGCCGCCCTTCAGATCGAGGCCCGGCACTGAGTACGGGCTGCGGGCCGTGAAATCAAATCCACGGTTTTGGCGATCATACCGCTCCACGGGCGGCCCTTCGATATCCCATCGCAAGCCGAGATTGAGTGTGAGCCGCCTGCTCAATTGCCAGTCATCCTGGAAGAAGAGCACCGGGTAGCGCGCGGACAGATACGGCGTCGAATTGATCACCGCGGACGCGGAGTTCATGTTGCCCAGCAGAAATGAGGCGATGGCGTTCCCGGCGTTGGGGTCGTTGATTTGCGGATTGGAACTGGTCCAACTGCGCGTGAATCCGTAGGTGCCCTGTCCGTTGCCTCGTCCGAAGGAGGCGAAGCGCATCAAGCGGTACTCCACGCCGAACTTCATCGAATGCGGTCCCGTGTTGCGTAGTATGCTCCCCTGCCCGGACCAGGTTTCACTCGGTAGAATCGCGGTTTCGTTGTTGCCGGTTTGCAGATAATTTTCAAACGTGATGACCGGATATTTGTTGGGGATCTGAAGCTGGCGCGCCAGACTCTGTGGAAACCCGAGCGCGGAAACATCGGCGGGCGTGAAGATGGACTCCTCTTTGAAGCGGTTGAATCCGAAGCGAAGACTCAGCACGGTAGAGGGACTCAGCGTGGCCACGGCGTCGACGGCTGCGCCGTCATTGCGGCGCGTCAAATGTGTGGCCCGCCGCGCGGGCGATTCCCATCCGTCATAGTTGATGCGGCCGCCGTTGCGAAAGTTATAGTTCCAGCGGGCGAATATTTTCCAGGCGTTGTTGATGTTGTGATCGACACGGGTGATGTAGTTTACGTAGTCGAGTTCGGAGCGCACATCGCCTTTGTACCAGTTGTTGAGCTTTGTCACCGCATCGCCGGGCTGATTCGGCAGAGGGATGTCATTGAGCACTTTGACGGCGATGGGATTCACAAGCGCCTGCGGGATGCGGTTGCCCGCGAAGGGAGTGCGGAGGTACTGCAAGTTGGTGAGCGTCACCGCGCGCGCCGCATCGAACGCCGGATTGGGAGTGACCGTTCGTGGATCGAAGATTGTGAATTGACGTCCGGCGCTGGTGAGAGTTTGTGTGAAATCTCCAGCCTTCTGTTCCGGCGTGGGCACCGCGCCGAGCGAATTCGCAGGCGAGCGGGATCGAATGTTCTCATAGGCGAACATGAAGAACGTCTTGTCGCGACCCTTGTAGAGTCTGGGAATCATGACCGGGCCGTCGATTTCGAATCCGTATTGATCATTGACGCGCGTGGTGCGCGGCTGTCCGGTGGCGTTGTTGGAAAAAGCATTCGCTTCGAACGGCGTCCGCCGCAGATATTCGTACGCCGCCCCATGGAAACCGTTTGTTCCGGGCTTGATGGAAAGGCTGATCACACCGCCGCTGGTGCGGCCGTACTGCGCGTCGTAAGTGTTGGTCTGGATC
Source organism: Candidatus Solibacter usitatus (assembly GCA_016191645.1). GTDB lineage: Bacteria > Acidobacteriota > Terriglobia > Bryobacterales > Bryobacteraceae > CADEFT01. The sequence goes on along the minus strand of JACPVQ010000267.1, from coordinate 14,962 downwards.
TTCAGTTCGCCGGTCGCTTCGATGGGAGGAACGTAGGCGAGATTGGTCACCGTGGTGATGGCCTGATCGGGCAGTCCGTCAATCTGGAAAGCATTCTGGCCGGGCCGCCCGCCATTGATGGAGTAACTGGACATCGCGCCGCTGTCTGTGGGACCAAAGCCGGTCAGCGAGCCCGTGTACTGCACACCCGAGGCAAGGTTCGTAAAGCCGAACGGATTGCGGCCGCTGAGCGGAAGGTCGGTGATTTTTTGATGCTCGATACTCTGGCCGCGACTGGCGGTGGAAACTTCGAGCAACGGGGCCTCGCCCACTACGGTGACGCGATCGGTTACCTGGCCCACCACAAGCGTGACGTCGATGCGTAAGCGGTCATTCAGGCGCAGCTCGATGGGACTTCGTTCGAACGCCTTGAACCCGGTCTTTTCGACGGCGATGGAGTACCTGCCGGGGTTCAAAAAAGGAACCAGGTAAGAGCCGTCGTTGTTTGTCACCGTGGCGGAAGAGATTCCGGTATCGATGTTCCTGATTACTACCGCTCCATCGGGGATGGCTGCGCCGGTACTATCGGTGACAATTCCCAACAGATTCGCGCGATACTCCTGCGCATGCAAAGAGCACAGCAACAGCAGGCCGGTCAGTATTCTCATTGGCGTAGCCCCTTTGTAGTGCAGATCATCTCACATCCGGCGGCGCGGGGAAAGGGAGCCAGCGCGGAGGGCAACGCAGGGATACGAGTTGCGCACACGCGCCTGTTGTGATTCGCGGAGGTCAGGAGCTGTGGGGCATGTTAGGGTGGAGTCATGGACGTAACCGTTCAGCTTCCAGACGATCTTGCCAGCCGCATGGGGGCTGGTGGCGATCTGTCACGGCGTGCGTTGGAAGCTCTGGCCGCCGAGGAGTTCAAGCGTGGCCGCCTCACCAAGCCCGATCTGCGGCGGCTCCTCGGGTTTGAAACCGGTTCGCAGATCGACGAATTCTTGAAACGGCACGAAGTGTTTGAAGAATACACGTTGGAGGAGTTGGACCGCGAACGTGAGGGTCTGCGTCGCTTAGGTTTTTGATGCGCTCTCGCCCTGATTCTATCGACCGACCTCATCCTCATTGATGATCGCAAAGCGGCGGCAGTTGCCCGAAGCATAGGATTCGAGGTCGCCGGCACGCTCGGGATCCTGGACTTGGCCGCCCGTCAAGCGGCGTTCACGCGCGTATACGCGCGGCCCAATCTGCGATAAGATCCCCCACAGGGCCCGCCATGAAACTCTCCTTCGTCTGCCTCGCTCTACTCGCCTTCACCTCAGCACGCGCGCAGGATGTGCGCGCTACGATTCTTGGGCGCGTCTCCGATCCTTCGGGCGCGGTGATCGCCGGGGCGCGCATCGAGATCACGCACCGCGCGACCAACGTTCGCAGCGCAACGAATTCCAACGAAGCCGGCAACTACGACGTCGCTTATCTTCCGCCCGGTTCCTATCAACTCACCGTCGAAAAGCCGGGCTTCAAGAAATACGTTCGCGAAAGCATCGACGCGCGCGTCGGCGACCGGCTCACCGTGGATATCCGCCTGGAACTGGGCGCGTCCGCGGAATCAGTCACGGTCACGGGCGAAGTTCCGCTTATCGAAAGCGCCAGCGCGACGATGGGCCAGGTGGTGGATCACAAGCGCATCGTCGAGCTTCCGCTCAGCGGCGGCAACGCCGTCACGCTGGTGCGATTCACAGCCGGCGCGGTTTACACCGGCGCGCCGAATCATCCTTCATTACTCGGCGCGGTGGGCGCAATCAACAGCTACATCATCAACGGCGCTCCCGCGAACTCCACCGAATACAATGTCGATGGCACGTCGGTAATGACCGGACGCTGGCCTGCCTTCCTTCCGCCCGAAGACATGGTGGACGAATTCAAAATACAAACCGCCGCCTACAACGCCGCCGACGGCCGATCTTCCGGCTCCGCGATCAGTGTTTCGCTTCGCTCCGGCACCAATCAAATGCACGGTTCGCTCTATCACTATCACAGCGACGTCGCGCTGCAAGGCATCGATCTGTTCCAGCGCCAGCAGCTCTACAATCCGCTCACCGGCCCGGTCACGCATGAAAAAGAGCGGCAAGTGAATCCTATGTTCATCATCAACCGGCCCGGCGGATCCATCGGCGGACCCGTGCGCATCCCGCGCCTCTACAACGGCAAGAACCGCACGTTTTGGATGTACGCGTTTGAGGGCATGATGCGCCCTACCATTGAAGCGGGTGAGCGTTTTCGCACGGTGCCCACGGCCGCTCAGCGCAAAGGCGACTTCTCCGCCCTGCTCGCCATTCGCTCCGCCTATCAGGTCTACGATCCCGCTACCATCGCCGCCGCGCCCAATGGGCGTTTTTCGCGCAATCCGTTTCCGGGCAACATCATTCCCGCCAGCCGTCTGGACCCCACCGCGCAAAAGCTGCTCTCTTATTGGCCCGATGCCACGCTGCCCGGCACCGCCGACGGCCTCAACAACTTCTTTTATCCGCAGCGCTCGCGCAATCGATTGGCCAGCAACACCGGCCGCTTCGATCACGTCCTCAGCGAACGGCAGCGCATCTCCGGAAGATTCAACTACACGTGGGGATTCTTCACGTCGAATCTATCGCTGCCAACGGGGGCGAACGGCAACGACAACCATCGCATCAATCGCAGCCTTGGCCTGGACCACGTCATCACCATTACGCCGCACCTGGTCGTCAACACGCGCTACAACATCAACCGCCACACCGTGCAGGACGATCCGCTCACCAAAGGGATCGATCTTGCCGGACTCGGCTTCTCGCCGAACCTGGTGAAGCTGGTACCCCCCGCGCTGAGCGCGTTCCCTACACTTTCCGTCGAATCGATGACCACTCTTGGCGGCGACACGTTTGGATATTCCGCCACCAACTACCACACGGCCGGCAGCGAGGCGATGTGGAGCCGCGGCAGTCACAGCATTCACGCCGGCGTCGATTTTCGTCTCTTCCGCGAGCACTTCTACACCTACTCCGGCGCAACGCCGTCACTCGCCTTTGGCTCCACTTGGACGCGCGGGCCACTCGACAACAGCACCGCGGCACCGGTCGGACAAGGACTCGCGTCATTCCTGCTCGGCCTGCCCACCGGCGGCAGCGGCGTCATCAATCCATCTTCCGCCGAACAATCCTGGTACCTCGGCTTCTATGTGCAAGACGATTGGCGCGTGACATCCAAACTCACGCTGAACCTCGGCCTACGCTACGAATACGAATCTCCCACCACTGAGCGTTACAACCGCTCGCTCGGCGCATTCGATTTTTCCGCGGCCAGTCCCGCTGAAGGCGGCGCGCGCGTCAACTACGCCGCCAACCCGATTGCGGAGATCTCCGCAGCGCAGTTCAGCGCGAAGGGCGGAGTGCTATTCCCCGGCGTCGGCTCGCAATCGCGCGGCTTGTGGGCGAGCAACAAACGCAACTTCTCGCCGCGCGCCGGTCTCGCCTACACGTTCAATAAGGATACGGTCCTGCGCGCGGGATACGGAATCTTCTATTTGCCGCAAGGCGCCGATGTCGCGGCTGCGCGTCAAGCCGGTTTCGCCCGCTCCACCGCGCTCAACCCGAGCCTCGACAACGGCCTCACCTTCACCGGCACGCTGCGCAATCCATTCCCCGATGGCTACCTGACTCCGTTAGGTTCGGCGGGCGGATTGAGCACCAATCTCGGCAACGCGATGTCGCCGTTCAATCCCATCCAGCCGCACAGCTACTCGCAGCGTTGGAGCGTCTCCGTGCAGCGCACGCTCGCCAAGTCGTTCCTCATTGAGACCAGCTACGTTGGCACTCACATTGTGCGCATGGCGATCGGTCAGCAAGCCGATACGATTCCGCGGCAGTACTTCAGCACTTCGATGGAGCGCGATCAACGCGTCATCGACCTGCTCTCCACGCAAGTGCGCAATCCGTTTTTCCCATTGCTCCCCGGCACGGGATTGGCGGGCACCAACGTCGCACGCTCGCAATTGCTCCGCCCCATGCCGCAATTCACCGGCATCAACATCGATCAGCCGGCAGGCTACTCCGCCTATCATTCCTTTCAGTTCCGCTTGGAACGACGCTTCACCAGCGGGCTGGCGATACAGACCAACTACACCTGGTCGAAACTTCTGGAAGCGACCAACTTCCTGAACGAATTCGAGACCTCTCCGCAGAAAGTGATCTCAGCCGCCGACCGCCCGCAGGTTTTTCAGCTCACCGGCATCTACGAATTGCCCACGGGGCGGGGAAAAACGTTTCTCGCCGGGGCGCGCGGTTGGCAGCAGCACCTGGTGGGTGGATGGCAGGTGCAGGCGACACATCAGGCGCAGAGCGGGCCTCCCATCGGTTTCGGCAACATTCTTTTCCGCGGCAACCTGGCCGATCTCGTGCTGCCCGTCTCCGATCGTTGGGTCACGCGATGGTTCAACACGAACGCCGGGTTTGAGAAGGATACCGCCAAGCAACTCGCCTCCAACGTGCGAACGTTTCCTTCACGCCTCACCGGGCTGCGCGCCAAGGGGCTGAACAACTGGAATATCTCGGCGTCGAAAAACTTTCGCATCACCGAGGGAGTGCGTTTCCAATTCCGCAGCGAATGGCTGAACGCGACCAATCACACGCACATGCCCGCGCCCAACAACGCGCCGACTTCGACTTTGTTCGGCACCATCGCAGCCTCCACCGGTTTTCCGCGGCAGATCTATTTTGTCGGCAAACTTTATTTCTAGGGCAGCACACAACTACGCCATGCGATGGGCGCGGCCGAGCACGGCGGGAATCACGATCATCGTCAAGAGCGTCGACGTCAACAGCCCGGAGAGGATCACCATTGCCATCGGCGCCTGGATCTCGCTGCCCGGCTTGCCTGCCCCCAGCGCCACCGGAATCAGCGCCAGACCTGCTGCGAGTGCCGTCATCAGAATGGGGCAGACCCGTTCCGAAGCTCCGCGCAGGATGGCGGCGCGAAGGTCCGTCTCGCCTTCGACCTCCATCAATTGACGCACGTGAGAGACGAGCATGATTCCGTTACGCGTGGCGATGCCAAACAGCGTGATAAAGCCGATGATCGACGCCACCGAGAGAATGCCTCCGGAAAGAAAGACGCCCGCCACGCCTCCCACCAGCGCGAACGGAAGGTTGAGCATGATCACCATGGCATCGCGAAAACTGCCGAACGCGGTCATCAGGAGGAGCAGGATTCCCACGATCACGAAGCCGCTGAGCAGTAGCAGCCTGTTGGCCGCGCTCGTTTCGCTCTCAAACTGCCCGCCGTATTCGACGCGATACCCCTCAGGGAATGCGACGGTTCGCGCGACCTGCTTTTGAATCTCATTCACAACACCGCGCAAATCGCGGCCGGCAACATTGCACTGCACGACAATCTTGCGCTGCACGGCTTCGCGCGTGATGAAGTTGGGTCCGCGATCTTCGCGGATCTCCGCGATCGATCCGAGAGGAACGCGCGGGCCAAGCGGAGAGTCGATCATGAGTTCGCGGATCTGTCGCAGATGCTCCAGCGGTCCGGTTTGAAAACGAACCACGAGAGGAACACTCACTTGCCCTTCGAGAATTTGTCCCACCTCCATTCCGGCGAACGCGGTCTGCACCGTCTCCGCGACCACGCCTGCCTGCAGCCCGAGACGCGCCGCAAGAACCGGATCGACTTTGACGCCAAGAGCCGGGATGTCGGTTTGCTGGTCCGTGGAAAGATCGACCACGCCGGGCACCGCCGCTATCCCCGCCTGCACGCGTCTGGCGAGAGCGCGCAGCGTCATCAAATCGTCCCCGAAGATCTTCACGGCGATGTTCGCCCGCGTGCCGGATAACATATGATCGATGCGATGCGAGATGGGCTGTCCGACCGTGACGTTCATTCCCGGAAGCAGCGTCGCCTTCTCGCGAATCCCGGCGAGCACCTGCTCTTTGCTCCGTCCTTTCATTTGCAAGTTGACGTCGATCTCGGCCGACTCGACGCCCTGCACGTGCTCGTCCAACTCCGCGCGTCCGGTTCTGCGCGCCGTGGAGGTCACCTCCGGCACTGAGAGCAGAATGCGCTCTAGCCCGCTGCCCAATTGATCCGATTCGGCCAAGCTGGTGCCGGGCACGGTCACGGCGCTGACGGTGAGCGTTCCCTCGTTGAACTCGGGAAGAAACGCCCGACCCAGGAACGGGTACGTGGCGAGTGCGCCCGCGAGAAGAAGAACGGAGAGGCCCATCACCAACACGCTGTGATCGAGCGACCAGGCGACCACGGGCCGGTACGCGCATTTGATTTGCCGCACCAGCCACGGCTCGTGCCCGGTCACGACCGATTTCGCGCGCGGCAACAGAATCAGGCAGAGGGCCGGAGTCACCGTCAACGCGACAACAAGCGATGCGAACAGCGCAATGACGTAGGCCAAGCCGAGAGGCCGCAGCAAACGTCCTTCCACGCTGGTGAGCAGAAAGAGAGGCAAAAAAACAAGGCCCACGATTAGCGTTGCGAAGACGATCGACTGCCGGATTTCACTGCTGGCGCGATAGATCACCTGCAACGGGCTGAGACGCTCGGCATCGGCCAGCCGCGCGTTCAAACGCAGCCGGCGCAGGACGTTTTCCACATCGATGATGGCGTCATCAACGAGTACACCGATGGCGATGGCGAGCCCGCCGAGGCTCATCGCGTTGATGGTAAGACCCATCCATTTGAGGCCCAGGATCGCGGCGAGCAGCGATAACGGAAGCGCGAGCAGCGTAACGAAGGTGGCGCGAAGGTTGACCAGAAAAAGAAGAACCACCAGGACCACCAGGAGCGCGCCTTGGAAAATAGCCTCCCGCAGATTGTCTAGCGAACGTTCGATGAAGTCGGCTTGACGAAAAATGTGGCGATCGATGCGCATGCCCTTCGGCAGCGTTCGCTCGATGCCGTCGATGGTGGAATCGAGAGCGCGCGTGAGCGCGAGCGTGTTCGCGCCCGGCTGTTTTTGGATGCCCAGAATCACCGCCGGCTGCGCATTGTGCGACGCCTCGGCGCGCTTCAGCGCGGGCCCGATCCGCACTACCGCCACATCGTTTATGAGTACGGGACGCCCTTGCGGCGCGGTCACGACAATCTGGCCAATTTCCTCGACGGTGGAAACGCGGCCCAATCCCTGAATCAGATACTCCTGTCCGCCCGACACGCGGAATCCCGCCGAAGTGTTGCGATTCGCCTGACGCAGGGCGGTTTCCACTTGATGCAAGGTGACGTTGTACTGCCGCAGCCGGTTGGCGTCGAGCAACACCTGATATTGTTTCTGCCCGCCGCCGGTGGGAATCACTTGTGAAACTCCGGAAACCGCCAACAGCCGCCGGCGCACTATCGTCTCGGCAGCCGTTCGCAATTCAAGCGCGCTGTGCACGTTCGATTCCAGGGCGAGGAACAAGACCTCGCCCATGATGGATGAGATGGGCGCAAGGTATGGACGTTCGACGCCCGCCGGCAGCGAGCCGGAGACGAGATTGATCTTTTCGGTAACGATCTGACGCGCGCGGTGAATCTCTTCGCCCCATTCGAACTCCACCCAAATCACCGCCACGCCAACCGCTGTCGCCGAGCGCACGCGGCGCACGCCGGCGGAACCATTCAACGCCGATTCGATGGGCAACGTGACCAGCGATTCCATCTCGGTGGGAACCATTCCTCTGCTTTCGACGAGGATGGTCACGGTGGGAGCGGTGAGGTCCGGCAGCACGTCGAGCGGCATCTCTCTAGCCGTGTAAATTCCCCACGCCAGGAACGCGATGGAAAGTGCGGCAACGACGGCCCGGTAGTGGAGAGACCAGCGAATCAGTTGATCGATCATGGTTGTCTCGATTTAATGAACATGGCCGTGAGCCGGAACTTGATTGGACATCGCCGAGAGACGAATGAGGTATGCGCCGCGCGAAACAATTCTCTCTCCCACTTTGATTCCTTCCGCAATCTGAACGTAGACGCCCTCGACAGGCCCAAGCTTCACGGGCCTGCGAACAAACGCCTCGCCTTCGAGTTGCACAAACACGACGGGACGGCCGCCGTCGTCGACAACCGCGGATACCGGCGCCGCGGGCTGCAGTTTTCCGCGCTGACCAAGGAGACGCGCAAAAACGGTTTGCCCGATCGCCAGCGACCGGCCGGTATTCGAGGCTTCATAGATGACACGGAAGGTCCGCGTAGTTGGATCGACCATTCTTCCCACCGAAACCAGACGATCCAATCTCCGTGGGACCTGCCCGCCGGGAACTTCCAATTCCGCCTCGCGGAATTGCGCGATGCGCGGAAGCTCCGATTCGGGAACCATCGCGGAGACGTACACCGTATCCGCATCGATGATTTTGAACAGCGCCGCGCCCGACTCCACTTGCGCGCCGGAGGCGGCATGCGCCTCCGTAATCAGGCCGCCGATGGGGGCGCGCAACAGAAACGGCGTTAGTGTGGCGGGATATCCGGAAGCTTCGCGGCTCGCTTTGTATTGCGCGATGCGAGCCGTTGCCGCCGCGATGCGCGCCTCGGCGGTTTGTTCGGCGAAACGTGCTTCATCGACTTTCCGCGCCGGCCCCGCGCCCGCGCTGAGCAGTCTCTCCGCGCGCTGCCGCTCTTTGCGCGCAAGAAGCAGCGCCGCTTCCGCTTCCGTCTTCGCCAATTCCAGCGCGGGCATTTCCGATGGGCCGCTGGCCGGAGAGACAATCGCCGCCAGGAGCTGTCCCTTCTCCACCGCGCTGCCAATCGGTGGCGAGGCGCTAGACACAAGACGGCCGGTGAACGGCGCGGTCACCTCGGCTTCTCCGCCCACGCGCGGCGAGATTTCGCCGGGCACGCGCAGAACTTCTCGCGCCGGGCGCTCCGCTATGATCTCGGTGGCAAAATCGAGCGCCCACTGTTGTTCCTTCAGGAAGGCGACGGTCTCTTCCTTCGCGGGCTCGTCTTCGTGCGCGGCCGACTTCGCGTCTGCGTAGACTCTCACAGCGCCGAGATCATGCCGGTCCGTCAAGCCGGGAGATGTAATCGAGATCCTCATCTGCACTTCACCGGAGTGCTTCGGGCTGACGTCCACGCCGAAGATGCCGGGGCGCGAGGGCGCGGCGGCCGTGAATACCTCCGCCGATCCGTCTTGTGATGTAAGCGTCACTTCGACCCGGCCCGCCGCGACAGGTTTGAAGGTCTGAAGATTCGTAAGGTGGACAGCGAAGCGGCCCTTCACGCCCGCGGTCAGCGGCGGATACTCCAGGAAGAGTTCGGTCTTGGTTGTCCAATGAGTGAGCGCCTCCTTGTGCGGCTCGTCTTTTTTCGATACGACGGGGCTGGGCCGGCAGGAGGAAAGAATCGACACAGCGCACACAACCCACATGTAGTTGCTCTTCATTGCGCCACCTCGCTGCCCATGACTTTCTCCAATTCGATTTGCGCTTCTTTTGCAGCCGCGCTCAACTCGATCAGTCTTTGCTGCGATTGCCGCCGCAAGCGAAAAACGTCCAACAGCTCGAGGATGCCAAACTCGCCCTCCTGGTATGCCGTCTGCGCAATCTTGAGGAGTTCCTCGTTTCTGGAGCCGAGTTCGCGGCGATAGTTCTCCACCGACTCGCGCCGCAGTTGAAGAACATGGTAAGCGCCGTCCACTTGCGCGCGGATCTGATGCTCCAACGCACGCCGTTGCGCTTCGGCGCGTGTCTGTTCGGCCTGCAGTTTGCTCACCTCGGCCTGTCCGCGATTGAAGGAGGGGATTGGGATGGTGACGCCAACCACCGCGCCATTCTGCGCTCGCATGAGGTTTGGCTCATCGGCGCGTTTCCATCCCGCGGACACCAGCGGCTCCGGATAGCGGAGGCGAGCGGCGGCCTGTTCTTCCAGCCGGAGACGAACACCAACTTGCCGGCTGGCGCGCAGCTCCGCGCGGGACGTCAGCGCACGCTCTTGCAGTTGCGGCAGTGGCGGAAGCGCCTGTGCCGGCGCGGCCCCCTCGACGTTGGCAATCTCCGTGCCCGGCGGAAGAAACTCCAACATGCGGCTCTTCGCTTGCGCCGCCTGCAACCGCAGCATTGCCACTTCCGCGCGAATCTCCACCAGTTCCCGTTCCCATCGCAGGCGGTCGAAGCGCGAGCCTTCTCCCTCCTTCTCCCGCACCGACAGCACGCGAATCACTTCCTGCAAATCTCGTATTGTTCCGTCGAGCACGCCTCCCCGATCTTGCAGCGCCAGCAGCCGGTAAAACGTCAGGCGAAGCTCGGAGCGCAACTGCCAGATGAGAGCTTCGGCGTCCGCCTCAGCCGCGGCGGAGGCGGGTGCCACGGCCTGCCGCAGAATTCCAATCCTTCCGTTCAGCGGCAGCGTCTGTTCCGCTTGAAAGAACTCCGTGAAGCCCGCGCCTTCGCGGCTGTAGCTGAAGCTGGGGTTGGCGTACAGGCCTCGCCCTTGCGCCTCGGCGCGCGTGACGGCAATTTGCGCGCGCGCGGCCACGGCTTGCGGGCTTTGCTGCGCGAACAGTTCCAGAACGCGAGCCTCCGTCCACGTCTGCGCCGCACACGTCGCGGCAAGAATGAGTGAGATCAGGGTTGCAATTGAAAACATTTTTCCACCTCATTGTAGAGACAGGATCACAGGATGGACACACGACAAGCGTGCCCGGCGAGGTGGTTAGACGGGAGGAGATCGAGGCGGGAGTTTCGAAAGTCCGGGCGGGTCATGAGCACGCGGCTCCGGGGCTCGCAAAATCTTTTGTCGCGCCGGCGGCGGCAAGGCAAACGTCCGCTCACTGCTCTCTGCAACGAAAAGTTGCGGCACGGAAAGCTTGAGCAGGACCCACTCCATCGATGTGACATCGTCGTCATCGTCCGGCCCTTGCAAAACAGGATGTAGCCCGGCTAGCAAGCTCGCATGCGAATGCGGCATCAGCGTCGCGTGCCCGTGATCCGGATCGTTGCGATGCGTATGCGCAAACGGCGCCTGCGCGAAGCTCAGCAGCAACGCGAGAGCGGCCGTGATTGCCCGAAACGGTTTCAAGATTCTTTTCAGTGTATCAACGAATTTTGGAAGTAGTCGCTCGCCGTTTCCGGGCCGCTGACACCGGAGCGGTTTTCACAGCCCATCGGCCCAAACGGTAGACACGCTCGTGGCCCGCGGTGCGAATGGTGACGCTCACACCGCCGGCGGCGTCGCACTGATACAACTCCTCCACTGCTTGCCGCGTTGCCGCTTCGGAAATACCCACATCCACCGCGCGCAGATCTTCAATAGCTTGCAGCGCGGGGTCCAACGGGAACAAAATCTCATCCCACACCGTAATGTCACCCGATGGTTGCCCATCTTCGCCCAAATGCGTGCACTCCAGATAGCGGAAGTGACCGACGTTGTGCACGGGCTGATAGGCGCGGCGAATCTCAAGTGCAGGCTCGCCCGTCGAAGGAAGTGCGGTGTTCTTGGGGAACAAAGGATCGAACACGACGCGGCTGCCCGCGTCCGCTTCCCGCCACACGCCGAAATATCGGGTGAAGCGATCGCGCAGTTGATAACCCGCCGACGCGTCGGCCTGAATCGCCAGTCCGATGGCCGTCGCCGCACGCGTGTACGCGCTGCGCTTCACGCGGCGTCCGAACTCTTCGCGTAACATGCGCGAAACCAGCGGCAATTCGCTGCCGCCTCCAGTGACGTACAAACAATGAATTTCCGGATCGCCATGACGATCGAGCAGGTCACGTACCGCGTGCATCGTTTCTTCAACCAGCGGGCGGCCCCGTTCGAAGAAGTCCGCAACAGGAACCGCAACCTCTGGCAACCCGGCGCGAACGGCATCGAGATCAATTGACACCTTGCGCGTGTTGGGATGCAACGATTCTTTGCGCCGTCGGCACTCTTCCAGCAGCCGGAACATCTCGCCCTGATTCAGATGGTCGAGATCAATTCCCGCCGCCTCCGACGCAAGTTCGGCCAGCAGCAAATCGAAATCGTCGCCGCCCAAAGTCGAAATGCCGTCGCTTGCCGACACGGTATGAGTGCGCTCATCATGTTCCACCAACGACACGTCGAACGTTCCGCCACCCAAGTCGTACACCAGCAGCTTCTGTTTTTCCGTCAGCCCTTCTTTGTTGCGATGGCCAAACTCGATGCTGGCCGCCGATGGTTCGTTCAACACGCCGAGCACGGAGAAGCCCGCCAGCCGAAACGCCTCCGCCGTGAGAAAGCGCTGATTGCTGTTGGCATGCGCCGGCACGCCGAGCATCGCCTCCAACACATCGCCTTCCTTCAGCGGCAGCGAAGAATTGCGCACGACATTACCGCGCAGATCTTCCACCAACGCGCGCAGAAGGTGCAGCAGCGGGATGTGCGCGCCGCCGGTATCGATGAGCGTATTGGGACCGGCGTCGTTCAACAGCCGTTTCACCGACCGCAGCACCGTCCATTCCGCGTCGTCTTGCAGCGCGTACGCTTCCCATCCGAACCGGCGCTCGCCTTCCTTGATGGCGATCAGCGGCGGATACCATTCCTCGCTGCCGCCATCGGGCGTGGCGAAGGAAACCACGGGATAGTTCCCGCGGTCCACTTGCGCAACCACGATGCGCGTCGTTCCGAAATCGACGCCGATCTTCATCTGAACCTCCAGCATATCAGTCGTGGCAGAATGATCTCGGATGCTGAAAATCGCGCTCACCGGCGGGCTTGCCTCCGGCAAAAGTTTTGCCGGCGAAATCCTCCAGCGCCTGGGCTGTCTGTTGATCAAGGCGGATGCGCTGGGTCACGAAGTTCTGCTGCCCGGTGGCGAAGCTTATGCCGATGTGCTTTCCGAGTTCGGAAACAATATTCTTAATGATGAAGGGTTCATCGAGCGGAAGAAGCTTGCGGCGCTGGTTTTTTTCCACCCCGGCCGGCTGGAGGCGCTGAACCGTTTGGTTCATCCGCCGGTCAGGGCGCGGACGGAGCGCATGCTCGCGGACTTCGCCGCAACCGACCCCAAAGGAATTGCCGTGGTGGAAGCCGCCATTCACATCGAAACCGGTGGGTATCGCGCCTACGACAGGCTCATATTGGCATGGTGTCTGCCGGAGCAGCAGATCGAACGCGCCATGCACCGCGATGCATCGTCGCGCGAAGAGGTCATGGTACGGCTTTCCCGGCAAATGCCGTTGGAAGAGAAACGAAAATTCGCGCACTACGTCGTTGATACATCGGGCCGCAAAGAGGATACGCAGCGGCAAACGGAAGAAATCTACCAGGAGTTACGGAGGATCGCGCAATGAAACTGCGCACACTTTTGATCGCCCTCGCCATTGCGGGCGGCTTCGTCTGGGTGAGCACAACTCGAAAATGGGATCCGCCCAGTTTTCTGCGCTCGGGCGCAATGTCCAAGTTGTGGACAGAGGCTGCCGTGAAAGGCGCGGGGCTGAGCGCCGACGAACTGAATAATATCGATGTCTATAAAACGGCGCATCAGGCAACGGTGAACATATCCAGCACCGTCTACCGGCGCGGTTGGTTCGGCCAGGTGATTCCCGAACCCGGCACCGGCTCCGGATTTCTCATAGATGGAAACGGCCGCATTCTCACCAATCACCACGTCGTATCGGGACGCGCCCCGGTGGTGGAGGTGATCCTTGCGGACAAATCGCGTTATCAGGCGAAGATTCTCGCGCGCGATCCGAGCAACGACCTGGCGTTGATCCAGATTCAACCGAAGAAGAAGCTGCCGTTCCTGAAGTTGGGCGAATCGGACACGTTGCAAGTAGGGCAAAAGGTGTTGGCTATCGGAAATCCATTCGGGTTGGAAGGTACGCTCACCACGGGCATCATCAGTTCGCTGGGCCGAACGCTGCGCGATGAAGGCGACAGAGTTCTGGAAGGGATGGTGCAGACCGACGCGGCCATCAATCCTGGCAACAGCGGAGGCCCGCTGCTCGATTCACTAGGCAGCGTCATCGGCATCAACACCGCCATCTACGGGCCTGGCGGGAACATCGGCATCGGGTTCGCAATGCCAATCAATCGCGCGAAAACGATGTTGGAGGATTATCAGGCGGGCCACAAGTTCGGGCGTCCGTGGCTCGGCGTGAGCGTGCTGCCTGTGTTCGGCGATCTGGCGCAATTGCTGGAATTGCCGGGTGAAGGCGGATTGCTGATCCAAGAAGTTTCGCAGGGAAGCTCGGCCGAAAGCGCGGGTTTGCGCGGCGCGCGCAGGCTGGTGATTGTCGGCAACACGGAGGTCGGCATCGGCGGCGATCTCATCATGTCTCTCGATGGACAAAAGGTGGACCGCAGCGACGCGCTCACTCGCGCCTTGGCGCGCAAAAGGCCCGGCGATAACGTGGACCTCGTGATCTTCCGCGACGGCCGGCAATCGAAGGTGAAGGTGGCGCTGGGCGAACGGCCGGAGTGAGCCCCACGATTTCAGAGTGACGCTCGCAAGTCCTTCATCAACATCATCAACTCCATTGGATCGACCGGGGAAGGTTGGAATCCGTTGTGCAAGTAGAACTCTCTCGCGGAATCGTTGATCGCATGGACAAGGACCGCACGCACGCCGACGACATCGGCCGCTTGAGAAATGCGCGCCAGCGCATCACGCAGTAGGGCTTTGCCAAGCCCTTTTTCCTGCTCCTTTTTGTCCACCGCCAGGCGAGCAAGCAGAATTACGCCCACAGGATGATTCGCGATTCCTTGGGCGACTCTTTCCGGGGCTTCGTGTTTGAGCACGGAACCAGCGACCAGTGAGTGATAGCCGACGACTCGATCATTGCGATGAGCAACGTAAGTCCTCGCAGTTTCCGCTCGTTGGTTCGTCCATGCGAACCGCTTCAACCAAGTGTCGAGGCTGGCATTCGAGCACTCAAAGTCCGCGACTTTGTGAGCTTGTGTCATCTTCTCGATGACCAGCGTTGACACCAAATTGTCATCTGCCACTAGCGGCTCTCGGCAATCGGTGGCTGGGAAAAGAGCTTCCTGATTTGTGGAATCACTCGAG
>JACPVQ010000266.1 GCA_016191645.1 Candidatus Solibacter usitatus | reverse complement strand
CGCCGGCCTGGATGTGGACTTTCGGATCAAGCCATCATCGAGACGCGTCGCTTAACTATTTGGCTTGATGTGGGAATATATCCGCATGTATTTCAACGCGTTCGCATTCGCAAGGAGTAGATGCAGAACTCGGTGAAGGCGCTGAGCACGAAGCGCGTATACGGATCTCGTTTATTGGCGCTCGTCAGCTTCGAGAACGCGTCAAGGTTCTTGGCTGAAAAGCTGAAGTTCGTCAATGCGCGCTCAGCGGGGGTCGCCGCCTGGTAACGCTGTACGCCGGTTTTCGACAGTTTCGGGGACTTGCTTTGGAGCTGCTTGGGTCCTGACGTCAGAATCGCAGCCGAAGAGCCATCTGGATGAGACGGGCGTTGCGGGCGGCGGTGAATTCGCCCATGCGCGTGTTGATCTGGCGGCCTTGCGCGTCGAAGCGCGCCGCGGTGTCCACGGCGCTGAACTGCGTGTGATTGAAGGTATTGTAGAACTCACAGCGGAATTGCAATTTCACGCGTTCCCAAACATCGAAGTTCTTCAGCGCGGTAGCATCCCAATTGTTGAGCCCCGGCCCGCGCAACACGCTGCGCGCGGAATTGCCGATGGTGCCCGCGACAGGTGGCGCGAACACTTCCGTACGAAAGAACCGGCCGAAAGTGCGCTCCGATTTTGGCAGCACGGGATTGCCGGTGACGAAGACGCGCGCGCCTTGGGACGCGGTGCCCGTTATATCCACCGCGTTCACGAACGAATATCCGACGGCCAGCGGAGCGCCGCTTTGAAACGTCGTGATGCCGGAGATCTGCCAGCCGTGCAGAATCTGCTTGAGAGCCGGATTGCGCCACTTCGCGTTGGGCAAGAACCAAACGTAGTTGAGCTTGAACACATGAGTGCGGTCGAAGCCCGCGGTGCCATAGTTCCAGACGCGGATGGGGACAAGAACGCTGACGGCGTTTCCATCGTCGTCGGCGTAATCCATCGCTTTCGACCATGTCCAGGAGCCGCCGAATTCCACTCCACGCGTGAAGCGGCGGTTCGCCTGCACCTGCAACGAATGGTAATTGGACGTTCCCGCCCACTCCTGGTAGTTGATGTCGGTATAGCCTGTGATGGGCCGCAGGAAGGTTTGCGGCAGAGGCACGCGTGTATTTGTCGGATCGGCGTTGCGTGACAGGAAGTTCGCACCGAAGGGAACGGGATTGAGGTCGCGGCTCCATTGCAGATGCCGTCCCAGTGTCCCCACATAGCCCACGTCCACCACCGTTCCCCATCCGGGATTGTGCTGCACGCTGAAGCTCATGTTCATCGACTTGGAATCTTTGCGATTTCGCTCGACGGCATTGATGGCGATGGGAAACAGCAAGCCGGTGGACGACCGGAAGGTGTCGAACGCGCCGTAGAAAATGGTGGGCGTTTCCAGAATGGGCCGGGAGACAAACGGGCCGGAGGAGCCATCGTGGCGATTGTAAAAAATGCCGAAGCCTCCGCGAATGGCCGTCTTGCCTTTGCCGAAAGGATCGAGGGCGAGGCCGAATCGCGGCGCGGCATTCACTCCGGGCGCGTTGTACAGGCCGCGCGGAAATGTTTTGTCGGCGGCGGGAATAGCGATGCCGTTGGCGGGATCGCCAACGCCGGGAGCAAGCGCGCCGATGGCGGCCTCCGGAAACAGCTGGCCCGTTAGCGGATGAATTCCCACACGCCTGCCTGCTGAGGTTCCCGGCGCGATGAGGCGCACCATCTTCGAAGCGTCGAATCGATCGGGAGCGAAGGCGGAGATCAAATCGTTGCGCTGCACGCGCGGGCCAAACCAGGAGAAGCGCACGCCGAAGTCCAGCGTGAGGCGTTTGCTCACCTTCCAATTATCCTGGCCGAACCACTCCGCAAAGGTCGCCCAGCGGGTGTTGCCGGGCGCGGCGGTCGCTTCGCGATACGTGTTGAAAACTCCCAGCAGGCCGTTGGCGAACGGATGATTGGAATCGAGCGGATTGTTCACGTTGCGGGAGAAATCAAACGCGCCGTTGAACAGCGACGATCCTTTATCGGAAGTGAATTCGCGCTCGGCGTTGATGCCCGCCTTCAGGATGTGCGCGCCCATGGTCTTGGCGATGGTGTCCGTCATCATCACCAACAGGCGCGTGGAATAGAGCGGAATGCGATTGTCGTAAGTGCGGCCAACCGCGCCGGTGATTCCGCCAAAAGTGAGATCGGGCATGATATCGAGCGGATTGAGATGCGGATACAACTGGCCCACGGTGAAGCCGTTCTTGACGCGCTGATTGCGGTCGATTTCAGCCTGCTCGATGTTGTGCCATTCCTTGCGCCCGTTGGCGCCGATGAAAAACTCGTTGACCAGCGTGGGCGAGTACACGCCCTGGTAGCGGATCACTCCCTGGCGCGGGTCGGTGACGTATTCCATGTTCATCTCATTCCAGTTCGGCCCGCCGCTGGCGGGAACGGAAAACCCCGTGCTGGAATCGCGATGGGTGAGATAGCTGAAGTAAAAAGAATGCTTCGCTGTGAGCGGCACATCGATTTTCAGCGTGCTCAGAAGCTGCGGCGATGTGCCTTCGGAATTGAAGATGTAATTGTATCGCCCGGCGCTGATGCCGCGATCGAAAAAGTTGGGAAGAGGAAAAGCCTTCAGCATGGCGACGCCGCTGGCGATGAGCCTGTTGGCGGGGATGCGGTTGTTGGCGAAAGGCTGCCGGTTGGTGGGATCGGTGACGCGGATGAGAGCGTTGTTCTGATCGGTGGACTGCGAAAAATCGCCGCCGCGTTCCAACTCCGTGGGCATGGTTACCTGCCTGCCGGAATTGGTGGTTCTCACCGGCCAGTATTCCTGCGACCAGAAGAAGAACAACTTGTCGCGCGTGCGATTGAGGAGTTTGGGAAGGAAAATGGGTCCGCCGATGTTGTACGTCCACGTGTTGTAGCGGTAGCGCTGCTTGGGAATGCTGAGGCGGTTGTTGAAAAAACTGTTGGCGTTGAACTGCTCATGCCGTTTGAAGTAGGAGCCGAGGCCGTGAAAATCGCGCGTTCCACTCTTGGTGAGCACCTGCACGTTGGCGCCCGAGTAGCGGCCGTATTCGGCCTGGTAGTTTGACAGCAGGATTTTGACTTCGGAGACGGAATCCTGGCTCACGCTGAGCAGCAGGTTTCGCGACGCGCCAATTTGGTTTTGGCCCATCCCGTCGATGGAGAGACTGTTGGCATCGGTGCGATTGCCGTTCACGTTGCCGGCCCAGCCGCGGGAAACGGAATCCGCTTCATTCGGCGCAACCACGCCGGGCATCAGCGACAGCAAGCTCATGGCATTGCGTCCGCGAATGGGGATGTTCTCCACTTGATGGCCGGTGATGACGCCGGAGCGCTCGCTGCTCGCGGTTTGCACAACGGCGCCCTGCGAAGTCACGGTAATGGTCTCCGTGGTGCTGCCCACTTCCAAAATGATTTCGCCCATCGGCAGCGCTTCGGACGCGCTGAGGTTCACTCCATTTCGCTGCACGGACTTGAAGCCGCCGGCCTTGATGGCGATGGAATACTCTCCCGGCGGCACGGAAGCAAACTGAAAATCTCCGCGTTCGGAGGTGCGGAGTTGGCGAACGCCTCCCGTAGCGGCGAGTTTCAAAATCACTTCGGCGCCGGCAACGGCGAGACCGGATGGATCGACCACGGTTCCAACGATAGAACCGTTGATCGTCTGCGCGGAACAAGCGGCTGCAATGGACAAAACGAGCGCGGCAAGCATCCTCATGCAAGGATGCTATCACGCGGCGTTTAGGCTTGTAATTCCGCAGGCCGCGAAAACACCTCGCGGCGCAATTCGGAAACCCAGGCCGGATCCTTGTGGAACATGCGCACGGCAAGCATGGCGTTCTCCAGATAGTAGGTGGCCATTAACGGATCCATTTTGGTGAGCGCCTGCAACTGCCGCCGCAACCCCGGTTTGTCTTTCAGGGCGAGCGGCCCTTCCCAGCCTTTGCGGCCGGCCTTGAGATAGGCGCGCAGCGTGCGTTGGACCATGCGGTCGGCAAGAAACACGGCGTCGCGCTGCGTCATGCCGCAGCCGCGCATCGTCTCCACCGTTGCCGTAAACAGCGGTAAGGCAAGGCCGGTGGAGAAACCGATGGCGGCGTCGAACAGCGATTTGCGTCCGCGCGTCATTTGCAAAACGCGCACGCCTTCGCGGCTCACCAGCTGACGGGCCAAGCGCACGGCGCGCAAATCGCCTTCCGTAATGAACAACCCATTATCGAGACTCGGCACCGGCGTGAGCGACCCCGTGCTTGCGCCCAGGAATGCCAATTTCGAGAGCACGCCGCTATCCATTTGCGAATCACAGAGCACGACGGTTTTGTTTTTCCAGGAGAACGGGGCCTTCACCAAATCGTCCACCACGGAAGCAACCTGCGTCTCGGGAAGAGCAAGCAGAACGAGGTTCGCTTCGTGGAACGCGGACAGATCATCCACGGCGTGTCCGGCTCCGAGAATATTCACGATGCGGCGCGCCAGGCGGAACGAGGTGGAGCGCACCGGCCCTAATGCTTCTTCCAAAAAAGGAAGACGCCGCAGGAACGAATCGCGAGTCTTACCCGCCGCCTGCAGTGCCACCACTATGGATTTCGTCATAAGCCCTCGGTTGCCGCAACAACTTTATCCTGTCGCGATAGAGCGCCGCTTTTTCGAATTCGAAATTCCGCGCCGCTTCGCGCATGTTGATTTCCAGATCGGCGATGGTTTTCTCCCGCAGTTGGGGAGTCATCCCTTCCAGATCCACATCCGCCACTAACGGGACGGTGACATAATCCGCCTCGGCGATAGCGACCAGGCTCATGTCGATCGTTTTGATAATGCTCTGTGGAGTAATATTGTGTCGCAGATTGTAATCCACCTGCAACTGTCTACGGCGGTTGGTCTCGTCGATGGCGCGGCGCATGCTGTCGGTCATTCTGTCGGCGTAAAGGATGGCGTGACCGTTGAGGTGACGCGCGGCGCGTCCCATCGTTTGAATTAAGGAGCCGGTGGAGCGGAGGAATCCTTCCTTATCGGCATCCAGAATCGCCACCAGCGAAACTTCCGGCAGATCGAGTCCTTCGCGCAACAGGTTCACTCCGATCAACGCTTCAAACTCGCCGCGGCGCAGATCGCGCAGAATCTTGATGCGATCCAGCGTCGTCACTTCCGAATGCAGGTAGCGGCATCGCACACCCGCTTCGGAATAGTATTCGGTGAGATCCTCCGACATGCGCTTGGTAAGCGTGGTGACCAGAACGCGTTCATTGCGTTCGGCGCGAATGCGGATTTCGTTGAGCAGATCGTCCACTTGTCCGCGAATGGGACGCACCGTCACTTCCGGATCGACAAGTCCCGTCGGCCGGATCACCTGTTCGACAAATGCGCCGGCGGTTTTCGTCAGTTCGTAAGGGCCGGGCGTCGCCGATACATACATCACCTGATGGACTCGGTTCTCAAACTCTTCGAAGGTGAGCGGCCGGTTGTCGAGCGCGCTGGGCAGACGGAAGCCGAACTTCACCAGCGTCTCTTTGCGCGAACGATCGCCATGAAACATGCCCTGCAACTGCGGAATGGTCTGATGGCTTTCGTCGAGAAAAACGAGCGCGTCGTGCGGAAGATAATCGAGCAGCGTGGGCGGGGCTTCGCCGGGAAGGCGGCCGGAGAAATGGCGCGAATAGTTTTCAATGCCGTGGCAATATCCGATCTGGCGCATCATTTCCAAATCGAACATGGTGCGTTGATAGAGGCGCTGCGCCTCGACGGGCTTGCCCATTTTTTCCAATTCGCCGCGCCACCAGGTGAGTTCGGTCTCGATGCTCTCCATCGCCTTCTCTTTGGTCTCCGTGCTCATCACATAATGCGTCTTGGGATAGATGGGCAGACGCAAGTAAGTTTGCTTTACGCGCCCGGTGAGGGCATCGATCTGCGACAGGTTTTCGATCTGGTCGCCCCACAACTCGATGCGGAAGGCATGGTCGTCGTAGGTGGGAAACACTTCGATGACATCGCCGCGGACGCGAAACGTTCCGCGGCGGAAATCGCTCTCGTTGCGGTCGTAGAGGATCTCCACCAGACGCCGCGTGATCTGCTCGCGGCCGATCTTCTGCCCCTTTTCCAGCATGAGAAGCATACCGTAGTACGCTTCGGGCGAACCCAAACCGTAGATGCAGCTGACGCTGGCGACGATGATGCAATCGCGCCGTTCAAACAGAGAACGCGTGGCACTGAGGCGCAGCTTGTCGAGTTCGTCGTTGACAGTGGATTCTTTTTCGATGTAAACGTCGGCCGAGGCGACGTAGGCTTCGGGTTGATAGTAATCGTAATAGCTGACGAAGTATTCGACGGCATTGTGCGGGAAGTAGGATTTGAATTCGTGATAGAGCTGCGCGGCCAGCGTCTTGTTGTGCGCCAGGATGAGCGCGGGCCGGTGCGTGCGTTCAATCACCTTGGCCATGGTGAACGTTTTGCCGGAACCGGTGACGCCCAGCAGAACCTGATGCTGTTCGCCGTCGTGGAGGCCGCGCACCAGTTGGTCGATGGCGGGCCCCTGGTCGCCGCGCGGCTTGTAGTCGATGGTGAGCTGAAATCCCATTGCTACGATTATGGCGCGCCGGGTGGGGCAGCGCCCTTACCGGCCGAGCCGCAACCAAAATACCGCGCATGAGCTGAGCATGCAGGTACTACTACTCTCTGAAAATCTTGGGAGTCCTTTGGTTGCGGCCATGCCGCTGTGTGGGGCAGATCTCCAGAATCGGGTGGAGTGACGGGGATTAGCGCCCCGTCACCCTCCCACACCACCGGACATGCGGTTTTCCGCATCCGGCGGTTGAGCTCAACCGCCTTTAGCTGCGGTAAGTTCTGACGGAAAGAGAAACCCAT
>JACPVQ010000265.1 GCA_016191645.1 Candidatus Solibacter usitatus | reverse complement strand
GGGATTCGCCCTCGCACCCGGAACTGCTGGACTGGCTGGCGACGGAATTCGTGCGCACGGGGTGGGACGTGAAGGCGATGCAGAAACTGATGGTGATGAGCGCGGCGTACCGGCAGTCTTCGACTTCGAGCGGGAGGGCCATTGCGCGCGATCCGGAAAACCGCTTGCTGGCGCGCGGGCCGCGCTTCCGGCTGCCGGCCGAAATGATTCGCGATCAGGCGCTGGCGGCGTCGGGCTTGCTCACGGAAAAAGTGGGCGGGCCTTCGGTGAAGCCCTACCAGCCGCCGGGGCTGTGGGAGCAGTTGAGCGTGATTGACGATCGCGTGCTCTATGTGCGTTCCACCGGCGCCGATCTCTACCGCCGCAGTCTTTACACCTATTGGAAGCGCACCGTGCCGCCGCCTTCCCTCACCACGTTCGACGCGCCGACGCGGGAGTTCTGCGTTATCAAGCGGCCGATGAGCACGACGCCGCTGCAAGCGCTGGCGTTGTTGAACGATGAAATGTACGTGGAGGCTGCGCGCAAGTTAGCCGAGCGCATGCTCACGGAAGGAGGACGCGATGTGGCTTCGCGCATCGACTACGGATTTCGATTGGCCGCCGCCCGGAAAGCGAAACCGCCGGAGTTGCGCGTGCTACGCGAGGGGTATGAACGGAGGCTGGCGTTGTATCGCAGCGATGTAAAAGCCGCACAGGGCTTGCTTTCGGCGGGCGAAGCGCCGGTGAACAAATCTTTGGAACCTGCCGAACTTGCGGCTTTCACGACCGTAGCGAGCGTGATTCTGAATCTCGATGAGGTAATCACCAAGCAATGAACCCTATCCGCGAATTCGAGCGCGACATGACACGGCGGCAACTGTTCGGCCGCGCGGCATCGGGCATTGGAACTGCGGCATTGGCGTCGTTGCTCAACCCACAACTGTTCGGCGCCGATGCTGCGCATCCAGCGCTGCCGGGCTTTCCCAATTTCAAGGGCAAGGCGAAACGAATTATCTATCTGCACCAATCGGGAGCGCCGTCGCAGATGGATCTGTTCGATCCCAAGCCGAAGCTCGCCGAAAACTTTCAGCAGGAACTGCCCGATTCCATTCGCCAGGGACAGCGTCTCACCGGGATGACTTCGGGACAGAAGAATTTTCCCGTCGCGCCTTCGAAGTTCCAGTTTCGGAAACACGGAGCAAGCGGAATGGAACTGAGCGAACTGCTGCCGCACACCGGGCGCGTAGCGGACGAGATTGCGTTGATACGCTCGATGAACACGGAAGCGATCAATCACGATCCGGCGATTACGTTTTTTCAAACCGGCAGCCAGGTGGCCGGACGCCCCTGCATGGGATCGTGGATCAGTTACGGATTAGGCAGCGAGAATCAGGACCTTCCTTCGTTCATCGTGCTGATTTCGCGCGGCTCCGGCCGCAAGTTCGATCAGCCGCTGTATGACCGTCTGTGGGGCAGCGGCTTCCTGCCGTCGCGATATCAAGGCGTCAAGTTTCGCTCCGGCGGCGAAGCCGTGCTCTACCTTTCGAATCCGTCGGGCATCGATGCCGGGACGCGCCGCTCCATGCTGGACGATATCGCGCGCATGAACGAGATCCAACAAAAGGAGTACGCCGACCCTGAGATCGCCACGCGCATTGCGCAGTACGAAATGGCATACCGCATGCAAACGTCGGTTCCTGAGTTGACGGATCTCAGCAAGGAGCCCGCTTCGGTGCTGGATATGTATGGACCCGAGGCGCGCACGCCGGGAACGTACGCATCGAATTGCGTGCTGGCGCGCCGCCTGGCCGAACGCGGCGTGCGTTTCATTCAGCTTTATCATATGGGTTGGGATCATCATGAGTCCGTGCCGCGCCAGCTGCCGCCGCAATGTCAGGATACGGATCAGCCGTCGGCGGCGCTGCTGCTGGATTTGAAACAGCGCGGCATGCTGGACGACACCATCGTCTTCTGGGGCGGCGAATTCGGACGCACGGTCTATTGTCAAGGCACGCTCACGCGCATGACGTACGGACGCGATCATCATCCGCGCTGTTTCTCCGTGTGGCTGGCAGGCGGCGGGATTCGCGGCGGCGTTGCTTACGGTCAGACCGACGATTATTCGTACAACATCACCGAGAATCCGGTCCATGTTCATGACCTCAACGCGACCATCCTGCACTGCCTCGGCGTGGATCACACGCGACTGACTTATCGATATCAAGGCCGCGATTTCCGCCTTACCGACGTGCATGGCAGCGTCGTCAAACCCCTGCTCGCCTGAACGCCACCGCCAAGCATACAATAGGTAGGTTCCCAAGCTTTGCTAAAGGAGTAAGCCGCCATGATGCTCGGCGCAGTGACCTATAACACCTTGAAGGATTGGACTCTCGACCAGATTGTCGAGAAGCTTCCGCCGCTTGGCTTTCACGCCGTGGAATTGCGAACCACGCACAAGCACGGCGTCGAAATCGCGCTGAGCAAAGCGGAACGCGAAAAGGTTCGCGAAAAGTTTTCCCGCTCCAAGCTGCGCCTGCTCAGTTACGGCACCACCTGCGAGTTTCATTCCGCCGACCCGGCGGTTCGCAGGAAGAACGTCGACGAAACGAAGCAGTGGGTCGAACTCGCGCACGACACCGGCGCGTGGGGCGTGAAAGTGCGGCCCAACGGATTCGCCAAAGAGCTTGGCCCTGAGAAGACAATTCAGATGATAGGGGAAAGCCTTCGCGAGTGCGCCGAATACGGCGCGCGCATGGGCGTGGAGATCTGGCTCGAGGTGCATGGCAGGGAGACGCAGCCGCCGGACGTTGCGGCGGCCATCATGCGCGCGGCCAATCACAAGAATGTGGGCTTGTGCTGGAATTCCAACCCCACCGATGTTGTCAACGGCAGCGTGAAAAAGAATTTCGAACTCTTGCGGCCGTGGCTGAAGAGCTGCCACATCAACGAACTGGCCGGGCCGTATCCGTATCGCGAATTGTTTGCCCTGATGCGCGCATCCAAATACGATCGCTTCACGCTGTGTGAGGCGCAGGCGAGCCCGGAAACGGAGCGCTTCCTGCGCTGGTATAACGCCTTGTGGACGGAGTTGGGACGGGCATGCGCATAGTTCTATTTCTCATAGCGGCTGCGCTCTATGGAGCGCCGCCGACACCGGAAAGTCATTTCGGGCACAAGATGGGCGCGGACCGCGTGCTGCTCGATTGGGAAAAAGTGGTCAGCTATTTCCGCGCGTTGGAAAAAACCAGCGACCGCATTCGCGTCGGCGAAATCGGAAAAACGGTGCAAGGGCGACCGATGATTGCCGCCTACATCTCCAACGAAAGCACCATCAAGAACATCGCCGCGTATCAGCAGATTCAGAAGAAACTGGCCGATTCCCGCAAGACGGATGAAGCTACTGCGGAGAAGCTGATTGCCGAGGGCAAGACCGTTGTGATGATCACGTGCTCCATTCATTCCACGGAAGTGGCATCGACGAGCACGGCTGTGGAGTTCGCGCACCGCATTCTAACGGAAGAAAAAGCCAAGTACAAGACCATTCTGGACAACGTCATCTTTATTCTGGTTCCCTCGCTGAATCCGGACGGCGTCGATATCGTGACGCGCTGGTATCGCAAGACGCTGGGCACGCCGTATGAAGGAACGTCGCCGCCGGAGCTGTATCACGCCTATGTCGGCCACGACAACAATCGTGATTGGTATATTCTGTCGCAGCCGGAAACACGCGCGGTGGTGTCGCGCCTGCACAATGTGTGGCATCCGCACATTGTCTACGATGTGCATCAGCAGGGCGCCTACGCCTCGCGCATCTTCGTTCCGCCATGGATGGACCCCATCGATCCGAACGTCGATCGCACGCTGGCGCAGTCGATGAACATGATCGGCATGGGCATGGCCGCCGATCTTACCGCCGCTGGGAAAAAAGGCGTCGCGGTGAATGCAATGTACGATTTCTGGACTCCGGCGCGCCACTACCAGGCCTATCACGGCGGCATGCGCATTCTTACCGAATCGGCGAGCGCGCGGCTGGCGAGTCCCATCACGGTGACTGCCGACGACATCTCCACATCGGCGCTGGGTTATAACCCGCGCGAGGCGGCGTGGAATTATCTGGATCCGTGGATTGGCGGCGAATGGAAGGTCGGCGACATTGTCGATTATCAGTTGACGGCGTGGGAATCTCTTTTGTGGCAGGCCGCGACGCGGCGCGAGGATATGCTGCGCAACTTCTATCGCATTCTGCGAACGGCCGCCACCCGCACTTCGCCCTATGCGTTCGTGTTGCCACGCGATCAATTCGATCCTGGCGCATCGAAGAAACTGCTGCAAACTTTGGCCGCCGGGTTAGTAGAGGTGGAGCAGGCAACCGACAATTTCACCGCCGATGGGAAGACGTACTCAGCCGGCGCTTTCGTCATCAGAATGCAGCAGCCGTTCAGCGCCTACGCAAAGACCTTGCTCGAGCGGCAGAAATATCCCGATCTGCGTCTGTATCCGGGTGGCCCGCCGAAGCGGCCCTATGACGTGACGGCGCAAACGCTGCCGCTGCTGATGGGCGTGGATGTGGTCACGGTGAAAGACAAGTTTCAAGCCGCGCTGACGCCGGCCACCATGCACTCGTTCCAATACAACGGGAAGTTGCCGGAAGGCGCGCTTCCCGCCAGCGACGTCGATGCGTGGAGGCAGGTGAACGCGGCATGGAATGCGGCGAAGCCCGTGGCTCGCGATGCGGCGGGCAACTTCTACGTGAATCTGCCAGCCATTGGCGATCGCAAGCCGTTGCGCAAGCCTCGCATCGCGCTCTATCAGAGCTACGCTCCCTCCATGGATGAAGGCTGGACGCGGTGGATTCTGGAGAACTTCGGCTTCCAGTACACGCGGCTGAAGAATCCCGATCTGCTGTCCGGTTCGCTGCGAAAACGTTTCGACGTGATTGTGTTTCCGGATCAGCGGGCTACGGCGATCCACACCGGCCTTTCGCGACGCGCAATGCCCGAGGAGTATCAGGGCGGGCTTGGCGATAAGGGCGCGGAGTTGCTGAAGCAATTCGCCAACGAAGGCGGAACGCTCGTTTTTCTAAACGATTCGTCCGAATATGCGGCGGAGCACCTGGGAATTGCCGTGAAGAATTCCGTGAAGGGCGTAGGCAACCGGGAATTCTACTCGCCGGGATCGATGTTGAATGTCTCGCTTGACACATCGCACGCGTTGGCTCGGGGAATGCCCAAGGAGATTACCATCTGGTCGGAGGGAAGTCCGGCGTGGGAACTCGCCGACGGCGCGCCGCAAAAGGCCGTGGCGCGATATCCGGCCTCTAACGTGCTGGCATCCGGATGGCTGCTGGGAGAAAAATATCTCACCGGACGCGCCGCGTTGCTGGATGTGCCCATGGGACAAGGTCACGTCGTAATGTTCGGCATGCGCCCGCAGTATCGCGCGCAGAGCTACCAGAATTTCAAAATGTTGTTCAACGCCTTGGCGGGCTTCTAACGGCGGTGCTGCGGTTCCTCCTCGTTTTCGCGGCTGCGTGCAGCCTTCCTGGGCAGGTGGAAACGAGCATCCATGCCGATCTCAGCGGCGCATGGCGCATGAGTGCGGACGACAACCCGCGCTACGCGCAACCCGGCGTCGACGATAGCGCCTGGCGCACGGTGCAACTGCCGCGCGGTGACGACCGGCTGCCGCGGGGCGTCTATTGGCTGCGGCGGACGGTTCACATTCCACCCGGATCAACCGGTTCGAATGTCGTCCTGGCGCTGGGAAGCGTGTGCGAGATCTACGAGGTGTACATCAACGGCACGCGCATTGGCGACTCCGGGAATGCCGGCGGATTGCGAATGCGGCTGGCGTGGCCGCGCCTCTTCACGTTGCCCGCGCTCGCACCGGGACCACTGACCATCGCTTTGCGTTTGGATCGGACTCAAGAAGGCATGGCAGTAATTCGAGGGCACATGGGGGATCTTGGCCCATACCAGCTTTCCAACTCCTCCTCCGCCGCGAGCGCCTTAGACTCCGCCGCGCGGAACCGCCGGGTGCGAATTCATTCGGCACTGATTCTGCTTCCTATTGAGGCAATCCTTTGCGTCGTTCTTTTCACCTTTTGGCGAACGGACCGCGCGCGGAAGGAGTTTCTTTGGCTGGCACTCTATGAAGGCGTTAGTGTGTCGCTCAACATTTTCCACTTTGCGAGGGGTACCGTTCCCACGCTGGAGACTGGCTCGATGTTGGCATACATGCACTTCTTCGGCATTTCCTATTCGCTTACCTTGGTAATGTTCGTGCGTTTCGCCCTGGAGGTACCGCGCCGCGAGCGGATTCTGGCCTTGCGGGTGAGTTGTCTTGCTTTGGCGGCTGGGATTGTATACCTGTTTGCGCAGCCGGAGATGCTGATTCCTTTGTGGAGACCGTTGATCGCATTCGCCGATGT
The DNA here is from genome assembly GCA_016191645.1 of Candidatus Solibacter usitatus. GTDB lineage: Bacteria > Acidobacteriota > Terriglobia > Bryobacterales > Bryobacteraceae > CADEFT01. The sequence continues at coordinate 4,296 of JACPVQ010000265.1, read as the reverse complement.
GCTCGCCTTGCTGTGGTCTCTGAGCGCGCTCCTGCGCGGTACCGCGCCCCAATGGCCCGTCGCAGTGGCCATCGTGATCCAAACCGTGCTGGAAATCAACACCACCATGGGCGGTGGAGTCATCTCCCCTATGTTCGCCACGGGCGATATTCGCTGGTTGACGAGCAGAGTGGCAACCGTAACCCTGGCACTGCTCATTTCGACGCAACTTCTGCGAAGGGCCGTCTTGGACAGGCAGGAACGCAACCGGCTGGCGGGGGAGATGGCCGGCGCGCGAGCGGTGCAGCAAATGCTGCTGGCAGATGGAGAGAGACCGGAAAGCGGATACTCCGTCGACGCCGTTTACATTCCCGCACAGGAGGTTGGCGGAGACTTCTACCGCGCCTTCGACAACGAGGATGGCTCGTTGTCGCTGGTTTGCGGCGATGTCAGCGGCAAGGGTTTGAAAGCGGCAATGACGGTGTCGTTGATCCTGGGCGTTCTGCAAAACCGGCGTTCGAACCAGCCAGGTGAAGTGCTGCGGGAATTGAATCGAGCGTTAACCGGAAGACTGGACGGCGGCTTTGTCACCTGCTGTTGCGCGCGCTTCGGAATGGATGGACAGGTCACGGTTGCAAATGCCGGCCACGTTGCACCGTACCGCGGCGGGGGCGAGATGGAGTTGGAGAGCGGGTTGCCCGCCGGGATTGTGGCGGACGTCACCTATCGGGAGTCGAGTGTTTTCCTGGAAAGTGGAGAATCGATGACTTTCGTTTCCGACGGCGTCGTGGAGGCGGCTAACCTGAAAGGCGAGCTGTTCGGCTTCGATCGCACGCGCGAGATCAGCCCTCAGTCCGCGCAGCAAATCGCGCAGGCCGCGCAGGCGTGGGGACAGAACGACGACATCACCGTGGTGAAAGTCGAACATACTCACACCGCGGGTATATAATGGCCCAAACCATGCCTCCTTCATTCACTACGCGTTTCTTTCCGCTGTTGCTTTCCGCAAGCGCATTCGCGCAAACCATGGGGACCGGCACCATCACCGGAACCGTGCGCGACGCCACCAGCGCGCTGGTGCCGGACGTGCGTATTTCGGCGATCAATGGATCCACGGGCGCGGAGCGAACCGCTGTCACCAATGCGAGCGGATCGTTTGTGATTCCCGCGGTACAGATTGGAAGCTACAAGATTTCCGCATCGCACCAGGGTTTCAAGACGGTGAATCAGAACGACGTACGCCTCAGCGTGGATACCGTCGCCGCGGTCAACTTTACACTGGAAGTGGGCTCCACCGAGCAATCGGTTACGGTGAGCGCCGCGGTGTCGGCCCTGCAGACCACATCCGGCGAGATTGGAACCACCGCTACAGGCGAGCAGGTCAGCGAACTCTCTTTCAACGGGCGGAACTTTTCGCAGATCCTCACGCTGGGCACGGGCATCGCGTCGCAGAATACGGGGCGGCGCATGGGCACGGGGCAGGAAGGGAACCCACTGATGTCGGTGAACGGCGGGCGCATCAACGCCACCAAGTTCACCTACGACGGCATCATCGCCATGGACACGGGCGGCAATCGCGGCCTCAATCTCTTTCCGCCAATGGAAGCTCTGGCGGAAGTGCAGATCAAGACGAGCAACTACACCGCCGATTCCGGCAGTTTCGGATATGGCATGGTGAACGTCGTCACGAAATCGGGCGGCAATGCGTTTCATGGAGAGTTGTATGAGGTGAACGGCATTGACGCCGTTGCGGCGCGAAACTTTTTCGACAACCAGCGCGCGCCGTTCAAGCAGAATGTTTTCGGCTTCACCATCGGCGGACCCATCTACACGAAGAACTACAACCGCGACAAAAGCAAGACGTTCTTTTTTGTTTCGGAGGGGTGGAACAAGCGGCAGGGGCCGCAACTGGTGAACTTTACGTCACCTGCGCAGAGCACGTTCACGGCGACAACCGTGGATGCAAATCAACGCCAAGGAATCTTCGCCACCGCGGTCCGTGACCCCGCCAATGCACTGCCTTTCGCCGGGAACATTGTGCCTGCCAGCCGCATCGATCCCAATGCGACGCTGATTCTCAATCGTCTCTACCCGCTGCCCAACCGCGCGGGGAATCCAAACTTTGTGGCCACGCCGAACAGTGCAACACGGTGGCGCGAAGACATGTTCCGTCTGGACCATGCCTTCGTGCAGAACTTTTTGCTGACCATCCGCTATGCGCACGACCAATGGACACAGGATCAAGCGATCATCTCGCCCGGTGGATTCGCATTTCCAACGGGCCCCGGCTTTTTCGCCAAGCCCGGTCACAACGCCGTGATCCGCAGCACGTGGACCATCAATCCCGCGACCGTGAATGTATTCACGGCGGGATATTCGCGCAACGCCATCACGCAAGTGCCAAACGCCGATGCCGTGTCGCGCAAGGGCCTCAACATCCCGGAGATCTTCCCGGGAAATTTCTACAGCGCCGTGCCCATTATCAGCTTGACTGGATTCGGCGGCGTCGGCGTCGGAGGGCTTACCAACAATGCGAATAACGTCTACGAATACAAAGACGACCTCAGCCACGTCGCCGGATCGCATTCCTTGAAGGCCGGCTTCGACTTCTCACGCTTACAGAAATTCGTTTTCGGCGCGACGAATACGGAAGGAACATTCGCCTTCAACGGACAGTTTTCGGGAAACGCCGTCGCCGATTTGCTGTTGGGCAGGGCCTTCACTTACACGGAGAATTCCCTGCCGCCGAATGGCTATTTCTTCGGCAACACGTGGGAGATGTATGTGCAGGACGATTGGAAGGTCAGCCCGAACCTGACGCTCAATCTCGGCCTGCGCTGGGGAATCTATGCCGGCGTGCCCAGCGGTTATGAAAAATACAACAACATCTCGGGATTTTCGCCTTCGCTGTATGACCCGGCAAAAGCTCCGCAGACGCTGCCCGATGGCCAACTACGCGCGGGCACTGGCGATCCGTTGAACGGCATCTTCACTCCGGACAATCTGAAGGGCCTGAATCTGCCGCGCGGATTGCGCACCACGCGTTATCGCATGCCCGGGCCGCGGCTGGGCTTTGCGTGGTCTCCGTGGGGAAGCACCAAGACCGTGATTCGCGGCGGCTACGGAATCTTCTACCATTGGGACAACAACAATCAAACGAATCTGCAAACGAACGTTCCCTTTTCTACATCCGCCAACATCGCGACGACGCTGCTTTCGAATCCCGGCGGCGGCACGAATCGTACCTTCCCGCCCAACGTCGCGGCGTTCAACGGAATCTACAAATATCCCATGGTGCAGCAGTGGAGCCTGACGCTGCAGCGCGAGTTGGCAAGGCAGGCGGTCTTTTCGGTGGCATACGTGGGAAACACCGCCGCGCATCTGGATCAGACCATCAACATCAATCAGCCCGCGCCGTCGCTGGCCGTGGCCAACGGCAGCATCAACGTCGCGTTGGTTCGACCGTACCAGGGCTACGCCAACATCAACTACAACGACCGTTCCGCATCGGCATACTATCATTCCATGCAGACCAGTCTCGGACGGCGATGGGAGAACGGGTTGACGTTCCAGGTCTCCTACACGTATGCGAAATCGATTGCCAGGGGCGTCGGCCAGGGCGCAATGCTGCACATTCGCGAGAAGGGCCTGGCGAGTCTCGATCAGAGGCACAACATGACGTTTCATTACATCTACCATCTGCCGTTCTTCCGCAACAGCAGCGGGCCTGTCACGTGGCTGTTCAAGGGTTGGGAGAGCAGCGGCAACGCAACGTTTTCCAGCGGCTTCCCCTTGACCATCACGCAGAGCGGCGACCGCTCCGGCGTTGGCGGCGGCACGCAGCGTCCGAACGTCGTGGGCAAGCCGACCGTCATCGGCGAAGTGAATAACTACTTCGATACGACGGCGTTTGCGTTATCGCCGCTGGGACAATTCGGCAACGCCGGTACCGGCATTGTTCGCGGGCCCGGCATCTCCAACGACGTGACGATGAACTTTTATCGCAACTTCAAGTTCAAGATGTGGGGCGAAGGACAGCGGCTGCGCATTGGCGGAGAGTTTTTCAACATATTCAATCACGCAAACTTCTCGGCAGTGGGAACGGGATTCGCCACGGCAACATTTGGCAAGATCACGGCGGCGCTGGACCCGCGCCAGATCCAGTTCAGCGCACGCCTGAGCTTTTGAGATATTTCAGTTGCGGCTGTGCTGCTCTGTACTTCAAGACTACAAAATGTAATCGCCAACGCCACCAACATTGCCAACATCAACAACAATCAGCAGCAACAACAACAACAACAGCAAAATGAGTGTTGT
>JACPVQ010000056.1 GCA_016191645.1 Candidatus Solibacter usitatus | reverse complement strand
TGCGACCGCCGCCACCGCCGCCGCCGCCGAATCCACGCTCCGTCTTGGGACGCGCTTCGTTGACGTTCAACGCCCGGCCATCCAGGTCGCGGCCGTTCAACTCGTTGATGGCGCGATCGGCTTCCGCATTCACGCTCATCTCGACAAAGCCGAATCCGCGCGCTTGACCGGTGTCACGATCGGTGACAATGCTGACGCGTTCTACGGTTCCATACGCCTCGAACAGAGCTCGTACCGCACTTTCGGTCGCACCGAAATTGAGGTTTCCTACAAAAATATTCTTCATTCTTTTTCCTTTTGGTTTAACGGACAGGTGGATAAGTGGGCAGGTCGGACGAGGGCGGTCAGGACCGGACTAATGCGAGGATGCCAAAACGCTAGAGACAATACCAGGGTAACACGAAAATCGGAATTAATCCAGCACAACAACTTCGTGATCGAGAATCGTCGCGATCTCGAACGCGGCGGAGCCATCCTTAGCGGACACCGGTACGGTGCCACCGCGTACCAGCAAACGCGCATTCCCGCCTCTTACACCACTGGGCAGCTTCACTTTCACTTTCACCGGCCCGACGCGAATCAACTCTTCCAGAGGAGCCCGCCAAGTGGCCGCGCTCGTCAAATTGACCACGTGCAGAATCATCCGTTGGCCCTGCCGGTAGAGGTGGCAATCCAGAAAACCCGCGCCCTCCACGGAAATGGGAACGCTATCGCCGGCGGCCCACCGTGTGATGTTCGCCAGCAGCTGCCCGTGATCGGATAGATGTTCGCGTGAATATCGGCGGTCGATGTCCGCGGGCAGAAATGCCACGCGCGACCTTCCTTTCTGCGAAAGAACCAGCGCCGGTATGTTCGTCTTGGGTACGCGCATCCACGAGGTTTCCGGAGGATAAGTTGGGAATGGTGGAATGAATGTCAATGGAACCAGCACGCCCTGCTCCGTGCGCAATTCCGCTAGTGTTCCCCCGTAGGGCAAAATGTCGGTTTCCTCGAAGCCATGAAGAACATCGTGGCGCTGCCCGCGCGGCGCTGGTTCATCGCCGGCTCTCGGCCCATCCACAGCGGCGCGCACCTCCGGACTGAGCCGCAAGTAGGTATGTCCATCCGGAGCGAAGCGGTCTCCACCTCCACGCCTTTGCCGGTCCGCCGCCCAAGCCAGCTTGGGGACCGCCCCTATGCGATGCGCGCCGAACAAATCTGCCAGAGCGTAATCGGAACGCGCATCGCCCCATTCGTTGTAGAGACTGCTCACGCCTGTTGCCAGCAACGACCCGCCGCCTTGCACAAACCGCCGTATGGCGCTGCACTGCGCATCGGAAAGCCCGCCCACGTTCGGCAGAATCAGCAGCGAAAACCTCTGCCCTTCGCGCTCAATGTCGTCGACGTGAACCGGTAGATAAGGAATCCGCGCCCGCACCAGCGCGTGCATGAATCCTGTATAGGGCGCGTCCACTTGCTGCGCCGCATCGTCGCGTCCGAAGAAATCCGTGCTTCTCTGCGACCACACAATGCCCACGGAAGCGACGGGCTCGCGGCCCGCAAGATAGTTTTCGTTCGCCTTGGCCCACTTCATCACCGGCTCCGCCGTGCGGTACATGCGCCGATCCTCATGGTACGCCGCAATGTGATGCCACCACGGTTGAATTCCGCCGGCCATCCCGGCGATCATCCACATGCGCGCTTCCGCCGGCGTTTTGCTCGCCAGCCTGTAGTAGCCCGGCCCCGATTGGTACAACGCCATGCTTTCCGGCGCGAGTTTGTCCCACCCCATCAACTCGTGCACGCGTTTCCCGGTGTCCCCATTTTGTTGGAATCCGGTATCGTCGTCGCGCCGTTGATGATCGAGCATCATGATGTGCGCGCGCTTGGAGATTTCCCGCAGGTCGCGGAAGGAACGCGCCTGCGACGATACCGAACCGCTGTTCATTCCCGACCAGATGCAATCCGCGCCGCCGGCCGCCTGTGTGGTGCGATTATTCAGCTCCCACACTTCAATGCGCCGCGCGTAACTCCACAGAATCCACTGCCGGTACGCCGCATCGTCCCAGTTGGCTTCTCGCGGCAACGCCGTTCCGGTTTTCGCGCGAAACCTGCTTTCGCAGTTTGTGCAATAGCAGATGTTCTCGCGGCCCATTCCGGCCCAACTGTTGTCGGTCAGCCCTTCCGGATGAGACCGTTCGATAATCTCGCGCAGCACGCCCGGCAGGTATTCGTCGTAGTAAGGGCTGTTGATGCAGGTGATGTATTTGTCCGCCGCGCGATAAGGATTCCCGTTGCGGTCGCGCGTGAACCAATCCGGATGCGCTTTGAAAAAATCCTCCGACGTGCGATTGGAATCCATTCGCGCCATCACAAAGATTCCATCCTTGTGCGCGGCGGCGGTTAATTCTCCAAACAGATCCCGTCCCTGCAGGAACTGCGCCCGGTACTGCAGTGGATACTTGCTGGGATAGTATGCCACGATGCCGCCGGCGTTGATGATGACCGCCTGAACTTCGGTTCGTTTCCAGTATTTACGCCACCAGTCGATGTCGTAGTGAAGAGGATCGTTTTCCGTGATATTCGTTTGCCCCCAGCGATAGGCGCGACGATACCACGGAACCTTAATCGCGGTTTGCGCCGGAAGTCCCCCCGCAAGGGCCGTTGAGAAAACAAACATTCTTCGATTCATTCATCCCGCCTATGTCCGAGGATACACCTCATCGCCTCACTGAATCTGCGTCAATGCCATGGAATTGGTAGCCTCATAGAGTTGTTTCCCTTCACTATTCACCGCCTCTCTTTCACGCTGATGTTCTGGGCTGTGTGTGCGGCGAATGCGCAGTACGTCGATCTCACAGGCGATTGGCGCATTAGCAAGGACGACAACCCGCGATACGCAGAGACCGCGTTCGACGATAGCTCATTGGGCGCGGTAAAACTGCCGTGGGAGATGGAACGTCCGATAGGCGTGTACTGGCTGCGCAAAACGGTACCCGCGCCACCTGCAAACCTGGACATGGCACTCGTCATCGGCAGCGTGAACGAATCGTACGAAGTGTACATCAATGGCTCGCGCATCGCCACGACGCCGGGATTCGGCTCGAACAGCCCTCCATTCTTCGACCCGCGAGTATTTCCGTTCGCAACCAGTTCTGCCAACATCGTTATTGCGTTACGTATCTGGCGGCCAACGGGTCTCATCTGGATGGTCCCGTTTCTCGGCGAAGACCTGGGGCCTTACGCCATTGAACCGCCCCAGGCTGCGAGTCGGAGTGCCGAGGCTGCCCGCTTGCGAAGGATTCTGCTGGTCTCAGGGCTGCTGCCGCTCTCGCTCTTCTTGCTTTTCGCCGCTTGCTATTTGATTTGGACTTTCCTCCAGGCGCGCGAATGGCCGGAACTGCTTTGGCTGGCGGTTTTCTGCGCCAGCCATGCCGCCACGAACTCCATTGCGGCTTTTCTGACTGGCGAAACAGCGCCGCCGAACCGCGTAATCGCGACGATGTTCAACACGGGGATCGGCCTCGTTGCGATTGCCATCACAGAGTTCGCACTTGCCGCCCTGAACATCCGGGCGGGGCGATGGCGTTGGTTGCTCTGGCTGACACTTCCGCTGGCGATGGTGCTGCCGACAACCCGGTCTCCAGGGCTCCCGCTTGGCATCATCACTACTGTGTTAGGCATACGCGCGTTGCGCGAAAAAGAGATGCGGTTCACAGCGATTCTGTTGCTTGCCTATTCCGGGGTGCGCCTCAACAGCTTCCTGGAATTCGGCCTTGGCGTCCGGCTGTTCCCCTCCAATTTGGACTTTTGGCACTTCCGTCTTGCGACTCCTCCTTTATTGGGCGCGATCATTGCAACCATGCTCATGTTCGCCACTTTGGGCCGGCTGCTCCGTGACAAAAATGAAAAGCAGAGGCTGGCGGGCGAGATGCAAGCCGCGAGAGAGATTCAGCAATTGATGCTGTCCGGCGCTGCGAAGCAAACGGTCGAATACAATGTGGACGCCGTGTATTATCCGGCGCAGGAGGTCGGCGGCGATTTCTACCGCATCGTCGATGATGGAGATGCGAAGTTGATTGTCGTAGGCGATGTCTCAGGCAAGGGACTGAAGGCGGCGATGCTGGTATCCGTGATCATCGGAGCGCTGCGCGTAGTTAAGGACAGAACGCCGGCCGCGGTTCTTGCCACGCTGAGCAATGCCGTTGCCGGGCAGCTCGACGGCGGGTTCGTCACTTGCTGCTGTGCACGATTGGAACGGGACGGTGCGGTTCGACTGGCGAATGCGGGTCACTTGAATCCTTACAGGAACGGAGTCGAAGTGGAGTTGGAGGGTGGACTTCCGTTGGGGATTCTGCCGGATGCCGTCTACGAAGAGACAACGTTCGAGATGGTTTCAGGTGAGCAACTGACCTTCCTCTCCGACGGAGTGGTAGAGGCGGCGGGAAGATCCGGCGAACTCTTCGGCTTCGACCGAACCCGCGAAATCAGCAAGCAGTCCGCGGTGCGGATTGCCGATGCGGCAAAGGCGTGGGGCCAGAACGACGACATCACTGTCGTCACCGTGCGACGGATGGGGTGACGCGTCCACGATTTACGGAATCAGGCTTAGCTTCTTTCCGCGAGCCAGACGGACCACGCCAAAATCGCGGCGGTCCAACGTGAACAATACTTCCACCTTTTCCCTGTTTGCCAGGTGCACCAGGCATGCGTCGGCAAACTGAATTCGCAAGTCCTCGTACTTGGCAAGAACCGCGGCAATGGGGGGAAGATCCGCCGCATTCAGGGGAGCAAGTTCAAAAGGCCGGCCCTGGAAAGAGGACAGTAGTTTGCGGATGGCCGCGGGGTAAGCGCGCAATAGCCATGCGGCTTCGGTAATCACAGGCCAGCAAGTCAGCAGGGGTCCCCGGATGCGCTGAAGTTGTTTGACGCAGATCTCATGGTGCTCGTCGGTTTCCGATAGGATGGCCACAATGGGGCCTGTGTCTACCAGGACTGCGCCGCTCAAGAGCCACCGAATCCATCGAAGTACTTTGGGTTCGTGCTGAGGTCGCGCCTAGCACCGCGCACGGCGCCTATCAACCCGGACTTTTTCGCGTGTTCGTACGCCGTCAGTTCCGCTTCTCCGGAAGCGAGATGAATCTCTAACGCGCAGCGAACCAGATCGGATTCGCGCGTTCCGTTGCGGCGGGCCGCGGCCTTGAGCCGCTGGCCCATTTCCACCGGCAGCCTTACGGTAATACGGTGATCTTTCGTGCGCACGTCTGACATTCTATCATTTCTGTCAGACACGCGAAGTGCGGAGTCTGCGTCATGTCTATGGAATTGGTAGCCTCAATGGTTGTCTCTATTTAGTCATCACCGTGTACTGGCGATCAGCCTGCTGCTGTACGCGTTCGCCGTGTGCGCGGCCAATGCACAGTACGTCGATCTCAGCGGCGATTGGCGCATCAGCAAAGACGACAACCCGCGGTATGCGGAGCCGGCGTTCGACGATAGCGCATGGGGCACGGTAAAGCTGCCGTGGGAGATAGAACGTCCGTTGGGAGTGTACTGGCTTCGCAAGAGCGTGCCAACGCCCTCCGCAACGCAAGCGCTGGCACTCGCCATCGGCAGCGTGAACGAATCGTACGAACTCTTCGTCAACGGCTCGCGCATCGCCGCGACGCCGGGATTCGGAACGACGAATCCGCCCTTTTTCGAACCAAGAGCGACGCTCCTTCCTGACTCACGAGCCGTCTACATTGTAGTGGCCTTGCGAATCTTTCGGCCAATGAACTGGATTTGGGTTCTGCCCAACACTGGCAACGATTTCGGTCCTTACGCGATTACAGTCGCGAACCACGCGCCATCGCTGGTGCAGGAGGCGGAGATGCGCAGGGCCCGTCGCGTCTCCTGGAACGTCATCCTGGCGCTCTTCCTTCTGTTCGCGTCGTTCTACCTGTTCTGGACCTTCCGCAAGGCACGCGAATGGCGCGAAGTGTTTTGGCTAGGTGTTTTCTGCTCCGCCTCGTGCGGGTCGGCGGCAATCACGCCCATGCTGGGGAGTGGCCCGGTGACTTCTTACGCCTCCGTAGCGACTCTGTACAACCTGGCAGTGGCGATCATAAGTATTTCGCTCGCCGAATTCCTGATGGCGGCCTTAAGGATTAACGTGCGATTGTGGCGATGGATTATTTGGTTGACACTCCCATTGTCGGTGGGCCGCTATTGGTTGCCAATTCCACTTTCGCCGGCCATACTGCCGGCATTGTTGTGCGTTTTTTTGGGAGCGCGCGCCCTGGGCGGAGAAAGAGAGATGCGGCCGACTGTACTCCTTACCTTGGCGTTCACCGTCGTGCGCCTCAACGCGATATGGGAAAACGGCATGGGGGCCAGCCTCTTTCCCACTGCCTTGGTCGTTGGGCAGATTCGCATTCCGATAGCGGCAATTCTTGGTATGTCGATCGCAACCATGCTTATGTTCGTCACCCTGGGGCGGCTCCTCCGCGATAAAGGCGAAAAACAACGGATGACGGGCGAGATGCAAGCCGCGCGAGAGATTCAGCAATTGATGCTCTCCAACGCGACTAAGCAAACGGGCGAATACAACGTGGACGCCGTTTACCATCCGGCGCAGGAGGTCGGCGGCGATTTCTACCGCATCGTCGATGATGGAGATGCGAAGTTGGTTGTCGTAGGCGATGTCTCAGGCAAGGGATTGAAGGCGGCGATGCTGGTATCCGTGATCATCGGAGCGCTGCGAGTGGTGAAGGACAGAACACCGGCGGCGGTTCTTGCCACGCTGAGCAATGCGGTGGCCGGGCAGCTCGACGGCGGCTTCGTCACGTGCTGCTGTGCGCGATTGGAACCGGGCGGTACCGTTCGACTGGCGAATGCTGAGCAACTCACATTCCTCTCCGACGGAGTTGTGGAGGCGGCGGGAAGATCGGGCGAACTCTTCGGCTTCGACCGAACCCGCGAAATCAGCATGCAGTCCGCGGTGCGGATTGCCGATGCGGCAAAGGCGTGGGGCCAGAACGACGACATCACCGTCGTTACCATACAGAGGAGGGCTTAGGTTCGGGCTTGGGGTGCGATACCATGTGTACAGTTACAATGGCGCAAGTAAAAATGACCGAGTCAGAATTAGCGAATGACCTCCACGGTGTTTTGGCCAAAGTCCAGCAGGGAGTAGAGGTCGTGGTCGAGCAAGACCACCGGCCGGTTGCTGTCATCCGTTCACCGCAACCCACTAGCCGGCTGCTCTCTGAATGTATCGCCCTTGCAGAGGCCGGCCGTTCCGTGGTTACCCTGGACGAGGGCTTTATGGCGGACGTTGAGGATGGAATCAACAAGCGTAGCCAGCCATGGAAACCGCCAGCCTGGGAATAATTCTCGACTCCAGCGTCGTGATCGAAGCCGAACGGCAAAACCTTACTGCCGCTCAATTTCTCAAACGGATTATGGAACAGACCGGTGAAATGCCAGTTGCACTAAGTTCCATTACGGTTGCCGAACTGGCGCATGGAATTTACCGTGCGGATACGCCCGAACGCCGGCAAAGGCGCAGGACCTTCTTGGATGATTTGAAAGCGGCAGTGCCGGTTTACGCCATTACCGAAGCGACCGCCGAACTGGTAGGCAAGATCGGCGCTGAGTCGTCCGCAACGGGTGTCACAATCCCTTTCGACGATCTGTTGATTGCGGGATCTGCCATCGAGAGAGGCTACGCCGTAGCTACCCGGAATCTGCGTCATTTCCATGGAATTGGCGGCCTCAAGGTCGTCTCTCTGTAGTCACCACCGCGTATTGGCGATGGAGCGACCGCGTTCACGATTTACGGAATCAAGTACGAGGACTTGCGAATTCAGTTTGCCGACGCATGCCTGGTGCATCTGGCAAATAGAGAAGATGAGCTGAAGTTGTTTGACGCAGAGACTCATGGTGCTCGCCGGTTTCCGACAGGATAGCCACAATGGGGCTGTGTCTACAATCAAATTTGACACTCCCTCCCCCGCTTCGCTAAACTGAGACTTTTGTAGGGGTCAACGGAGATCGTCTGTCTGTATGAAAACGCAGTTCCCAACTAAGCAAGGCATAGAGCGTCTGTGGTTTGTCATCGACGCTGAAAACAAAGTTCTGGGCCGTCTGGCGACGCAAGTTGCCCGCGTGCTCATCGGAAAACACCGCGCGCGTTACACGCCGTTCATTGACGCCGGCGACCATGTGATCGTGGTCAACGCGCAAAAAGTGAAACTCACCGGGGCCAAAGAAGATCAGAAGATGTACCGGCATCACACCGGTTATCCCGGCGGCTTGAAAGAGGCGCAGGCGAAGAAAGTGCGCGCCGAACGGCCCATCAAAATGGTGGAAGAAGCGATTCGCGGCATGCTGCCCAAGAACAAACTTGGTAAGCAGATGTTCCGCAAACTCAATGTCTATGCGGGTGACAAGCATCCGCACGAATCCCAGAAGCCGGTCCCCATGGACGTCTAACAGAGAAAACAGGGAGTAGGATTTGGCAGGTTTGATTCAGAATCTCGGTACCGGACGCCGCAAGAGCGGAATTGCCCGGGTGTTCCTGCGTCCCGGCAAGGGACAGATCACGGTCAACGGCCGTGATATGGAAAAGTATTTCACGACGCCCACCGCGCGTTCGCTGGTGCGGCAGCCGCTGCTGGCGACGGAGACGGCAGACAAGTTCGACGTGCTGGTGCTGGCCAACGGCGGCGGCATGACCGGACAGGCCGGCGCCGTGCGTCTGGGCATTGCCCGCGCGCTGTGCGATTTCAACCTCGAACTGCGCGCGAAGCTGAAGAGTCTTGGCTACCTCACGCGCGATCCGCGCGCGCACGAGCGCAAGAAGTACGGCCAGAAGGGCGCTCGCAAGAGGTTCCAGTTCTCCAAGCGCTAACCCCGCTTACGATTCTCCAGGCGTTCATCCCGCTCCGGAGTGGTTGTGGTCCGGCCGTATTCGTACGGCCTTTACTCTGCGCGGTGGCATGCCGCGTCCGCACAAATTTCGCTTTGGGCCGTGTGGACCTTGCCCCCGTGACAAAAATCAGGAGGAATTTTGCCCTCGATTACAATGAAGGAATTGCTCGAAGCAGGCGTTCACTTCGGGCACCAGACCAAGCGCTGGAATCCAAAGATGAAAGAATACATCTTTGGCGAACGAAACGGAATCTACATCATCGATCTGCAGAAGACCTTGAAGCTGTTCAAGGATGCCATGCGGCACGTGGAAGAATCCGCCGGCCAAGGTAAAACCGTGCTCTTCGTGGGCACCAAGCGGCAGGCGCAGGAAGCCATCGCCGAAGAAGCCAACCGCTGCGCGCAATACTACGTCAACCAGCGCTGGCTGGGCGGATTGCTCACCAACTTCGTCACCGTCAAGAAATCCATCAATCGCTTGAAGGAGCTCGACGAACTGGCCGAAGGCGGCTGGGCCGGACGCGTCAAGAAGGAAGTCATCCGTCTGGAGCGCGAACGCAAGCACCTGCAATCGAACCTCGCCGGCATCAAAGACATGCCCGGCCTTCCCGACATGCTCTTCGTGATCGATTCGAGCAAGGAAGCCATCGCCGTGGCCGAAGCTAACAAGCTCGGCATCGACGTGGTTGCCGTGGTCGATACCAACTGCGACCCCGACATGGTGGATCACGTGATCCCCGGCAATGACGACGCCCTGCGCGCCATCCGTCTGTTCACGAATAAGATCGCCGAGGCCGTCATCGAAGGACGCCAGCGCGTCAGTGAATCCGACTTCGCGCCTGCTCCCGCCGCCGAAACTGCGGTGGAGGAAGGCGAGCCGGCCGACCTGAATCAGTATCTCGATCCGACGTATTCACAGCAACTCATGGCGGAGAGCTTGACAGAGGAAGATCTGACCAACCTCCCCATCAAAGGCAGACGCCGTGAAGACGAAGAACCCGGCTTCCGCCCCTAGCGGAGTCCGGCAACCGATTGTTTAGCTGACAGCAAGAGGAACTCAAACTATGCCCGAAATCACCGCGCAAATGGTGAAAGAACTCCGCGACCGGACGGGCGCGGGGATGATGGAGTGCAAGTCCGCGCTGAAGGAATCCAACGGCGATTTGCCGGAAGCGGAAGTCGTGCTGCGCAAGCGCGGCATCGCGTCGGCGTCGAAGAAATCCACGCGCTCGACCAAGCAGGGCTTGATTGGCACCTACGTTCATCCCGGCGCGCAAATCGGCGTCATGGTGGAGATCAATTGCGAATCCGATTTCGTCGCACGCACCGACGATTTTCTGGAACTCGCCAAAGACATCGCCATGCAGGTGGCCGCCGCCGATCCGCAGTTCATCCGCCGCGAAGAAGTGACTAACACGGCGCTGGACAAGGAAAAGGACATTCAACGCGCCCGCGCTCTGGCCGAAGGAAAGCCGGAGAAGGTTGTGGACAAGATTGTCGAAGGCCGCATGAACAAATACTACGAAGAGGTTTGTCTCATGGAGCAGCCGTTCATCAAAGACAACGCCATCAAGATCGAGGATCTCATCAAGACGAAGATCGCCAAGCTGGGAGAGAATATTTCCATTGCGCGCTTCGTGCGCTTCAAAGTCGGCGATGGCGCGGCAACTGACTAGCCGGGGAGAAAAACCGTGGCCGCCTACCGTAGAATCCTTCTCAAACTGAGCGGCGAAGTTCTCGCCGGAACGAATCGTTTCGGCATCGATGCGGATCGTGTTTCCTCGCTTGCGTCCGAACTTGCCTCGGTGGCGCGCAAGGATGTCCAACTTGGATTGGTAGTCGGCGGCGGCAACTTCTTCCGCGGAGTTTCCGCAGCCGCCCAGCATATGGACCGCGTCGCAGCCGATCAGATGGGGATGCTGGCCACGGTGATCAACGGCATCGCGCTGCAGGACGCGTTGGAAAAGCAGGGCATGCCTACGCGCGTGATGACGGCGATTCAAATGAATCAGATCGCCGAGCCATACATTCGCCGCCGCGCCATTCGCCACCTGGAAAAGGGGCGCATCGTCATCTTCGTGGCGGGCACTTCGAACCCGTACTTTTCTACCGATACGGCCGCTACGCTGCGCGCCCTGGAAATCGGCGCAGAGGTGATTGCCAAAGCAACGCGCGTCAACGGCGTCTACGACAAAGATCCCATGACCGACAGCAGCGCCGTCATGTTTCCGTCCATCACCTTTCAGGAGGTGCTGGAAAAGCAGTTGCGCATTATGGATGCCTCCGCCGTCGCCATGTGCCGCGACAACAAGATGAGCATCCAGGTGTTCAATCTGACCGTGGAAGGCAATATAATGCGAATGGCGATGGGCGAGGCCGTGGGCACGCTCATCCACGCGTGAGTGTAGACTAACCAAATGGGAACCGGCTATGAAACCTGAACAGAAACCAGCGCCCGCCGCGGCCACGCAGTACAAGACGACCAAAGAAATTGAAGCCAGCGCCAAAGCGCGCATGGAAAAGGTCATCGCCGATCTGTTGCACTCCATGGCGGGAATTCGCACCGGCCGCGCCAACGTCGGATTGCTGGATGGCATTCGCGTCGATTATTACGGCACGCCCACGCCGCTCAATCAAGTGGGCAACCTGCACGTGCCCGAGCCCAGCCTCATCACCATCCAACCGTGGGACCTGTCGCAGATCGGCGCCATTGAGAAAGCCATCCGCGCGTCCGACCTCGGCCTTAACCCGATGAACGATGGAAAGATCATTCGCGTTCCTGTACCGGCGCTGACGCAAGACCGCCGCAAAGATCTGGTGAAGCACCTGCATTCCGTTGCCGAGGATCATCGCGTGGCCGTTCGCAATATCCGCCGCGATGCCAACGACAACGTAAAGAAGCTGCTCAAAGACAAGCTCATCAGCGAAGATGAGGACCGCCGCGCTCACGAGGAGATCCAGAAACTCACCGACGGCGAGATGAAGAAGCTGGATACGGCGTCGCAAGCCAAGGAAAAAGAGATCCTCGAATTGAAGTAGGTTCGGCCATGCCTACAGCAAACGCGGACGCCTTTGGACGCCGCAAGGAAGATCTCGAAACGCCTGCCCTCTGTCTCGACCTGGAGCGCTACCAGCGCAATGCCGCGCGTCTGGCCGCATTCCTAAAGCAGCATGGCGTGAGTTGGCGTCCACACATGAAGGGACAGAAGGCGCCTCGTCTGGCGCAGATGGCCGTAGCCGCCGGCGCAATCGGCGTCACCTGCGCCACCGTTTACGAAGCGGAAGCGATGGCGGCGGCCGGCATTGCAAGCATCCTCATCGCTCACGAAACCGTAGGCGCGGCGAAGTTGCGGCGTCTCGCGAGGCTGGAACACAAGACGTGCGTGATCTCGGCCACGGACAGCGCGGAGCATCTGCACATGCTCGCCGACGCGGCGCGCGCGGAGCGCGTCATCATTCCCGTGATCGTCGAACTCGATGTCGGCATGCATCGCAGCGGTATTCAACCGGGAGAACCCGCGGTGCAATTAGCGCGGCTCGCCGCTTCCACCGAAGGCATACGCCTGGAAGGATTGATGGGCTGGGAAGGCCACGTCACGCAGTTGCAGGGCGCGGAGAAAACACGTGCTGCGCAGCAATCGCTGGCTGCTCTGGTGGAAACGGCGCGCCTGTTCCGGGAGCACGGACTGTCCGCGGAAATCGTCAGTTGCGCCGGCAGCGGTACGTTTCTGGAATCGGCGCAGGTGACGGGAATCACGGAGGCACAGGCCGGCGGCGCGGTGTTCTCCGATTTGACCTATCAAAGCTGGGGCGTCGATCACGAATTCGCGCTGACCGTTCTAGCGCGCGTGGCCAGCCGCCCCGCGCCCGATCGCATCATTGTCGACGCGGGCTTTAAAGCGATGAGCACCGATCACGGGCTGCCCCTGATTCTGGAATTGGACGGAGTGAAGCGCCTGGCGCTTTCCGCGGAACACGCCACCATTGTTCTGAATTCCCCTTCGCCAAACCCGCGCGTCGGCGATCTCGTCGAATTCGTGCCCAGCTACACGGACAGCACGGTCTGCCTGCATGATGAGATGGTGGCGTTAAGAAAAGGTGTCGTCGAAGAGGTGTGGGAGATCCCCGGCCGCTCCGGCGGACGCGGCCTCCGCTTGTAGCGTAAGCTCCGGCTTGCCTCTGGAGTTTGGACATTCTGTTTTGGTGGGGCAGTTCTCCAGAACTGCGGCGGGATCTCCAGATCCCGCCTTCTTCGGAGATATCGATCGCTGCCGGCAGAGGCGGTCTGGGGAGCTACCTTATACATGATTTTGTGGGACCCTACCGTCCGCTCGTGGTGCCAGCCGATGCGCTTCAGTGCCGCGAAAACACGCCTTGCTTTTGCCGCGGGCCAGCGGCTCATGCGGCATCTTCGAATACAACATCCGCGTACTCAGCGGGCAACTCCCCGTGAGCGATCCGGTCGTGCACAATTTCACGTGCCGCCGACTGGGCCCGCTGGATTGCATCCTGCCTCGAATCGCCATAGAGTAGTACGTTCAGTTCTGGAACTTCCGCAATCCAGCGGCCGTCGGTTTCCCGATCGATCTCTAGCCTGAACTTCATAGCCACAGCTTACCACTGAATCGAGGCCGCCAATCCAATCTGCCGGGAATAGCGTAGGACAAGATTGGGATATAGGTATTAGACTGGAAACATACACTCTCACCTGGGAATGGAGACAGCATGCTGATCGGGAAAGCTTCGGAATACCGCTACTCGGAAATCACTCCGCAATCCGTTTTTCTGCGCCGCCGCGAGTTCCTCGCCGCCATGATGGCGTCCGGCAGCGCCTTCGCCGCCGGCACGAAACTGGAAGGCGTTGTGAAAAGCAATTACAAAGTGGATGACGCCGTCAACTCCTACAAGGACGCCACCACCTACAACAATTTCTACGAATTCGGCACGCAGAAAGAGCTGCCGGCCATCCAGGCGAGAAATTTCAAGACCTCTCCGTGGACCGTCTCCATCGAGGGGGATTGCGCCAAGCCGCGCAAGTTCAGCGTCGAAGAGATCATGAAACTGGCTCCGCTCGAAGAACGCGTCTATCGCTTCCGCTGCGTCGAAGCCTGGTCGATGATCGTGCCGTGGATCGGATTTTCGCTGAGCACGCTGCTGAAACAAGTGGAGCCGACGGCGAAAGCCAAGTTCGTGGCATTTGAAACCTACTACAACCGCAAAGAGATGCCCTCCAGCAATTACGCCGGCATTCCCTTTCCTTACGTCGATGGACTGCGGCTGGACGAAGCGATGCACCCGCTGGCCCTGCTCACGTTCGGCATGTACGGCGAGATGCTGCCGCCGCAAAACGGCGCGCCCATACGCATGATTGTGCCGTGGAAGTATGGCTTCAAAAGCATCAAATCGATTGCGAAGATCAAGCTGCAATCCTCCATGCCGCCGGTCACCTGGAACCTGGCCATCCCGCACGAGTACGGCTTCTATTCCAACGTCAATCCCCGCGTCGATCATCCGCGCTGGAGTCAGGGTAGCGAACGCCGCCTCGGCGAATTCCGCAAACGGCCCACGCTCATGTTCAATGGCTATGACGAAGTCGCCGGCCTCTACAGCGGCATGGATCTCAAGAAGTTTATCTAGACGCTCATCATCCGATGCTTCGCAATCGCTGGACGAAAGTCTTTGTGTTCGTTCTCTGCCTGACGCCGCTGTTCTGGCTGGGCTGGCGCGCCTACCGCAACGATCTCACCGCCAACCCCATCGAGCTGATCACGCGCTATACCGGCGATTGGGTGCTGCGCCTGATTGTCGCCACGCTGGCCGTAACGCCGCTGCGTAAACTCCTGCGCCTGCCCGATCTCATCCGCTTCCGCCGCATGATCGGCTTGTTCGCCTTCTTCTACGGCGTGCTGCATTTCATCACCTACCTGTGGCTGGACAAGTTCTTCGAGATGAGGGAAATGATTCTCGACATCGGGAAGCGGCCGTTCATCACGGCCGGCTTTGCCGCCTTCCTCGCCATGGTTCCGCTGGCCATTACATCCACCACCGGTTGGATTCGGCGATTAGGCGGGAAGCGCTGGCAGTTGCTGCACCGTTTGGTGTACGTTTCCGCAATCGCCGGCGTAGTGCATTACTTATGGCTGGTGAAATCGGATATCCGTCAGCCGGCGATCTATGGAGCCTTGGTGGGCGTCCTACTTCTCTATCGCGCTGCGGTCAAGCTGCGTTAGCGGCGCGGGGCCGGCAGGCGTCAGCACTCGTTCCAATGCCAAGCGGAGATCCTCGGATTTCAGAGGCTTGCTGAGGAACCAATCCATCCCCGCGGCAAGACATCGCTCGCGATCTTCCTTCATTGCGCTGGCGGTCAAAGCGATGATGGGGGTGCGCGAAGCCGGCCCCGTACCGCGGCGGATTTGCGCGGTGGCTTCCCATCCGTCCATGATGGGCATTTGGCAGTCCATCAGCACCAAATCATAGAGCAGGGTCTGCGCCATCTGTACCGCTTGTTTTCCGTCGGAGGCGTGATCTACGGTGCAACCGAGCTTCTCCAGCATCGCCGTGGCCACTCTTTGATTGACGGCGTTGTCCTCGGCCAGCAACACTCTGGCGCTCATCCTTCTCGCGTTGCGCTGTGACGCCGCGGCGGCGGGACGCAAAGATTCGCCAAGGCTCGCCAGGCTCCTGGAAGTTCCAGCCGCCGCGGCCAGGGCTCGCAGCAGATGCGCCTGTCGAACGGGCTTCACCACGACGGCGGAGAATCCAGGGTGCAGTCGCTGCCCCAGGCCGCCGGACGCCGTGGTCAGCAGAACCAGTTGCGTCCCGCGCAGCTTCCCATCGGAGTGTATGGCCCGGCCCAGTTCTTCGCCGCTCATTTCCGGCATGCTTTCATCGATCAGAACCAGGTCGAACGGCACATGGGAGTGCAAGGCTTGGCGAAGCGCCTGCAACGCCTCCCTTCCGCTGCTCGCTCCGTTGGCGATGATTCCCAGAGAGCTGAGTCGCAGCGCAAGAACTCGCAGGCTCGCCGGGTTGTCGTCGACAACCAGCGCCCGTACTCCAGCCATGTCCACCGCGCTTTGCTTGGAAGTGGTTTGGCGCGCGAAAGGCACATGGAAGCAGAAGGTGGAACCAACTCCGATGCGGCTCCCGACCTTCAAACTGCCTCCCATGATTTCCGCCAGCCGCTTGCTAATGGACAACCCAAGCCCCGTTCCCCCAAATTTTCGCGTCGTGGAGAGATCGGCCTGGGTAAATTGTTCGAAGATGTTGTCGAACTGATCGGCGGCAATGCCGATGCCGGTGTCCTCCACCGCGACCACCATTTGCGCCCCCTCCGCGGACCGCTCTTCGCACGCAACGCGGATCGACACTTGGCCCGCCGCCGTAAACTTGATGGCGTTGCCCATCAGGTTGGTCAACACCTGTCGCACACGGCCGGGATCTCCCAGAAACAGACATGGCGTCTCCATAGGGTAGTCGACGATGAATTCCAAATTCTTCTGCGCCGCCTTGGGCGCCAGAAGATACGCCGACTCTTCCACTACCTCGCGCAGGTCGAACGCGATGCGCTCCAGTTCCAACTTGCCCGTCTCGATTTTGGAAAAATCCAGGATTCCGTTGAGGATGGTCAACAGCGCATCGGCGGACGAGAGGATGGTCTGCGCGTAGTCCTGCTGCTCGGCATTGAGGCCGGTAGCAAGCAGCAGTTCGGCCATGCCGGTGACGCCATTCATCGGCGTGCGAATCTCGTGACTCATCGCCGCCAGGAATTCCGATTTGAGGCGCAAGGCGATCTCGGCTTGTTCGCGCGCGCGCGTGAGTTGCTCCGTCTGCTTGCGCGCCGAGATATCGCGCAGGAAGCAGCTGAAAATGAGATCTTCCCTCGATCTGGCGGGGGCGATGCTCAGTTCCACCGGCACTTCACGCCCATCGCGGTGGCGCGCATTCAGTTCCACTCGCCGGTTCATCTGGCCCGTGCCGCCAATCAGGCCTTCCAGGGAATTACCTTGCGCCTCCTCCCGCGTCCATCCTAGAATTTTTTCCGCCGCCGGGTTCCAGTCCAGAATCACGCCTTCGCCGTCAATCGTAATGATCCCATCGAGCGCGGAATTGACAATGGAGCGCATTCGTTCTTCACTCTTGCGCAGCGCCTCGCGTTCCAATTGCAGTTCGGCGAGAGTTTTCTCCAGCCGCGCGGACTGCTCGACAATGGTTTGTTCCTCCACTTCCAGCAGCTGCTCCAGGTAACCTACCTGGCACCGCAACATCTCGCTGTCATTCCCTGGGGGCAGGTCGCTCATTCCTCACGTCCCGGGAGAGCGGGCGCGTTCGGATGTGCGGCGAAGACCCTCAATTCAAAGGGCAGCAAGGCGATGCGGACGCTCAGGGAAAGGCTGCGGAAGAGGGAAGCCGTGTTGCTGGAAATGGGCATCCGCGAAAACATGATCACCGCGAACAGATCGCCGTGCGGCAGCGTCCCGCCAAATCCCAAACAGCTGCGGATGCCTTCGGCCACAATGAATTCGTCCTGCGCCGGAATGTTCGGGTTTCCCACCGCCTCTTCCACGTGAAACACGTTGAACGATTGCTTGCTCAGATCGGCCACAACACCCGGCTCCGGATGCAGAATCTGTGAGACCTCCAGCCCAAACTGCTGTACCAGGTTGGCGATCATGGGAATCCGCGCCACCCCTTCCACGCTGGCCAATGGAATCGCTTGATGGCCCACCGACAGGGCTCTGGAGCGCCACTCCGGTTTGATGCCCGCCGTTGCCAGCAAGGTCAGGCATTTCGTGTTGGACGCCGGTTCCCGCCCCAGCAATCGTTGGGCGAAACTCCGCAGATCTTCCGCCAGTTCTCCGTAGGAATGCGTCTTGAAGAGACGCACCAGAGCGAACGGTTTCTCTCTATCTTTCCCGCCCGACAACTCCCCATAGAGGTACTCTACGATTCTCCCGGACACTTCCTCCATGCTCTGCGCACCCTTGCCCATCTGTCGCAAGGCGGAACTGCACGCCGCCATGTCCGCCATCGAAAATTGAGCCAGATCGTGCATCCTAATCGTGTATTCTAAAGGTAACCGATGGGCCGCGTCGAAAGTCCTCTCAATAGTAGCGTATCGGCAGATCCACTCCTAGGTGTTACTTTATTGACGCCCGAAGTATGTCGACTCTCCCTTGGAAGGCCAGTTTTTGGAGGAAACCTGTATTTCAGCTGACACTAATTACCTGCGGAAGGAACTCTACGAGTTGCTTCAGAAGGACTCCACAATCTTCGAGTTTCTGCAACTTGGCTCCTTGGACGGCGTCTGGTATTGGGATGTGACGAGGCCGGAATTTGAGTGGATGAGCCCGCGTTTTTGGACGCTGCTCGGCTATAACCCGGAGGAGAAACAGCACCTGGCCTCGGAATGGCAGGACCTCATTCATCCTGACGATTTGCAGACCGCGCTCACGAACTTCCAGGCCCATGCCGCCGATCCGTCGCATCCCTATGATCAGGTCGTTCGCTACCGCCACGTCAATGGCTCCACCGTGTGGGTGCGCTGCCGCGGAATCATGATTCGCGACAGCGAAGGGAAACCGTTTCGCATGCTCGGGGCGCACACCGACCTCACGGAATTCAAGCAAACCGAAGAGAAACTGCGGGCAAAAACGGAGCAGTTGGAAGCGGCTCTGGCCACCATCATAAGGCTGGAGGGCATGCTCCCCATTTGCAGTTTCTGCAAGAAGATTAAGGAAACCGGCGGAGAATGGACAGAGTTGGAGGAGTACATGAGCCACCGCTCGAATGTTACCTTCAGCCACGCTCTGTGCCCTGCTTGTACGCGCAAGCACTACCCGGCCTACGCCGACAAGTAAACTCCGTCTGCTCCCGTCTGCCGCTGCTGTGTACTACTAGACTCTCAAATCTTCCCAGGCTGCAAAGATTTTCTTTGGTTGCTGCTGTGCTGCGCTGTACTACTAGATTCTGAAGTCTCAGGCTGCAAAGATTTTCTTTGGTTGCTGCTGTGCTGCCCTGTACTACTAGATTCTGAAATCTTCCCAAGCTGCAAAGATTTTCTTTGGTTGCTGCTGCGCTGCGCTGTACTAC
>JACPVQ010000201.1 GCA_016191645.1 Candidatus Solibacter usitatus | reverse complement strand
GCTGTGCTGCTTCAGATCCGCCGCGGGTCGGAATACGCGCAGGTGCAAGCGGGCGATCCCGTTCCTGCCGGCCTGCCCTACGTTCAAGTGGTCGACCCCAGTTCGATGGTTGTCAACGCAAACATCAACCAGGTGGACGTGGAGCGCATTCGCGTAGGCGCGAAAGCGCGCATCCGCTTCGACGCCTTTCCGGAACTGGCTGTGCCTGGCCACGTGTATTCAGTGGCCGCCATGCCTAAGAGTTCGAATAGTTCGCGGGGGAGCTTTCTGAAAGAGATTCCCGTGCGCATCAAGCTGGACCAAATGGACCCGCGAGTCATCCCCGGTCTTTCCGTGAGCGTAGACGTCATAGTGGAAGAGGAAGAAGCGCCGGCCGTGGCTCCTGCTTCAGCCGTGTTTCGCGATGCCCATGCATCGACGCCCTACGTCTTCGTGAAGTCTTCCGCCGGCTGGGATCGCCGTGAAGTGCAAACCGGCGTGGCAAGCTATACCCACGTCGCCATTCGCGGCGGTTTGAAGGCGGGGGAGATTATCGCCGAGGAGAGACCCCCGGACCTAACCGCAATTGAGCGGAAACCTTCAACTTCGTAAATTCAGGATCACGCAAGGAAACGCAGTTACGCTATGTCGAAAGATTTGAAACCCAAACAAAGATTGGGCCAGGTAGGGTCTCGCCGCAACAAGATCATCGGTTGGTTCTTCACCCTTCTGGTTCTTGGCGGCGGAGGTTACGGCGCTTACGCCAAATACTATAAGGCCGCCACCAAGGTCGAAGTGCCTGTGCAAAAAGTTCGCAAAGGCGAATTCATCATTAGTGTCAAAACGCGCGGAGAAGTGAAGAGTGTCCGGTCTGAAATTCTGGCCGCTCCCCAGGTGCCCGACGTACGAATTACGAAATTGGCCACTTCCGGCAAGCCTGTACGAAAAGGCGAAGTGGTTGTGGAATTCGATGCCGCATCGCAGGAGCAGTACCTGCTGGAGCGGGAAACGTCTCTGCGCACCGTGGACAGCGAATTCGTACAGACGAAAGCCTCGCATCGCATCACCGATGAGATGGATGCCATGAACCTCATGACTTCGCAGTATAACTTGCAGCGTTCGAAGCTGGAAGCAAGCAAGGCGGAAGTCATCAGTGAGATTGACGGCGCGAAGAACCGCATTGACGTCACCATTTCCGAAGGCGAACTCGGCCAGGTGAAAACCACAATCGGCGCCCACGATGTCGGACAGAAGGCCGATATCGACCGGCTGGACCAGAAAAAAGACAAGGCCGTGCGCGATATGGAGCGTACCAAAAGCTATCTTTCGAAGATGGTTTTGCGAGCACCCAATGACGGAATTGTGAATATTCTTCCGAACATCCGCAGTTCGGGATCGTTTGGATCTTCTCCGCCCGAATTCAAGGAAGGCGACCGCGCCTGGACCGGCGCAGCCATTGCCGAGATTCCCGATCTTTCTAATATGCGCGTCGAACTCAAGCTGGACGAAGTGGACCGCGGCAAGTTGAAACTCGGACAGATGCTGCGGGTCAGCATTGATGCCATTCCCGAGTTGGATTTCGACGCCGAACTCGATTGGATCAGCCCCATCGCATCCGTCCTGTACCGCGGCATGGGAATGAGCGAGAAGAATTTCCCCGCGCGTGGAACCCTGAAAAAACTCGACCCGCGCCTGCGCCCCGGCATGAGCGCAACCGCGGAAGTGATTATAGAAAGCCAGCCCAACAGCTTGCTCATCCCCATACGTGCCAGCTTCATGCATCAGGGGAAACCGGCGGTTTACGTGCAAAACGGCCAGTTGTATGAGATCCGGCCCATCACGGTTGGAAAACGAAACGACTCCGATCTGATCGTTCTCAGCGGGCTGAAGGAAGGCGACGTCGTGGCGTTGGAAAATCCCGCCGACGTAGCCAAGCGCGCCAAGAAGCTGTAAGGAACCAAAATGAAAAAATGGCTGTTTCGTTTGATTATTCTCGCCGTTCTGGGTGTGGGCGGGTGGCGTACCTACAACTATTTCAACACTCTCCCGCAACGGCAAATGCAAGTGGCCACGACGAAAGTCCGGCAGGGCGACGTTGTGGTACGCACTTTTTCGCGCGGTGAGTTGCGCGCGGTACGCTCCGTCACTTTGTCCGCCCCCAACCTGTTCGGCACCGTGCAAGTGACTCAGGTCGCCGCACTGGGCGCGCTGGCCAGGGAAAAGGATCTCGTCGTGGAATTTGACGACTCCGAACTGCTTTCGCGCATCGAGGAGAAGCAGTTGGAACTGGATCAGATCGACGAACAGATTAAGAAGGCGCGCGCCGATCTGGCCATCCGCAACAATCAGGATCAAGTGGAACTGCTGCGCACACGGTACTCCGTGCGCCGCGCGGAATTGGAAGTCAAACGCAACGAACTCATTTCCGAAATCGATGCCAAGAAAAACCTTCTGACGCTGGAAGAATCAAAGCGCCGTTTAACCCAGTTGGAAAGCGATATCAAGTCGCGGCTGGAACAGGCGGAGGCCGAACTGGCCACTCTCAACGAACGGCGTAACAAGTCCGTTCTCGAACTGGCCCGCGAAAAAACGCGCTTGATGCAGGTCAAAGTGCTTTCGCCCATCACCGGCCTGGTGGCCGTCCGGCAGAACCGCGCCAGCGGATTCTTTGTTCCGGGCATGCAGGTTCCGGATATTCGTGAAGGCGATCAGGTGCAGCCTGGGATGCCGGTGGCGGACGTGCTGGATCTTTCGGAACTGGAAGTGATGAGCCGCATCGGCGAAATGGATCGCGCCAATTTGAGAGAAGGCCAGGACGTCATCATCTCACTGGACGCCGTTGCCGATACCAGGCTCAACGGCAAGATCAAATCGATGAGCGGCACGGCAAGCGCCAGCGTGTTCGCCAATGATCCCTCGAAAAAATTCGACGTGCTTTTTTCCATCGACATGCGTCAACTCCTGAACGCGCTGGGCGCATCTCCTGAGCAGATCGGCAGAATCATGGCGACGGCGGAAGCGAATCGCAAGAAGCCGGTTGCCGCAAGTTCCATGACCTTGGGCGGCGCGGCGATGGCCGCAATGATGGCTGCCGGTGGTCCCGGTGGTCCCGGTGGCCCTTCCGGCCCTGGCGGTCCGCAAATGCCTTTCACCGCGGGACCAGGCGGTCCTGGTGGAATGCCGGGCGCAGGACAAGGAGCAGCGGA
The DNA here is from genome assembly GCA_016191645.1 of Candidatus Solibacter usitatus. Classification (GTDB taxonomy): domain Bacteria; phylum Acidobacteriota; class Terriglobia; order Bryobacterales; family Bryobacteraceae; genus CADEFT01. The sequence goes on along the minus strand of JACPVQ010000201.1, from coordinate 3,230 downwards.
AGGCGGCCGTGGTACCAAGGGTGGCGGTGGCCGGCGCGGCGAAGGCGGTCCCGCGGGAGCAGGCAATCCCTTTGCGGCTCTCGGTAACTTAACTGACGATCAACGCACGAAACTCCGCGAAACAATTGCTAAAATGACTGCCGGCAAAACCGTCGCGGACATGAAGGACGCTGAAAAGGCCGACCTGCAAAAGAAGATTACCGCCGAACTCGTCAAAGCCGGAATCAAACTTCCGGATGGCTTCAACCCACTCATGATGGCGGGCCGCGGAGGGCAAGGCGGTCCCGGCGGGCGCGGACGTGGCGAAGGCTTCACTGGCTTCGGGGGCGGCGGCGGTCTGCAGTTCACGCAGGCTGATTTAGACAAGGCGAAGCTTCCTCCTCCACCTGAAGAAGATTCGCAGCTCGACGTTCTTCTACGCCCCGGCATGCTTGCCGATGTCGAGATTATTGTGGAAAAGATTCCCAATGCGATCCACGTGCCGAGTCAAGCCGTGTTCGAACGCGACAACAAGTTCTTCGTGTACCAGCGCACCGAAAAGGGCTGGCAGGAACTGCCCATCGTCATTGCACGCCGCACGGAATCCACTGTCGTCGTCGGCAGCGGCATCAAACCCGGCGATACGGTGGCTATGGCGGACCCGTTTGCCAAACCCGGCGACAAAAAGAAAGGCGAATCCAAAGGTGGCGGCGCGATGGGCGCGATTCCGGCGGGTGGAGCGAAGTAGATGCTTTCCAGTTATCTTCCAGAAATCTACATGGGCCTGGCCAGCTTGCTGGTCCACAAACTGCGCAGCGGTTTGACCATGTTGGGCATGATCTTCGGCGTGGGCGCGGTGGTGGCGATGCTTGCCATCACGGCCGGCGTCGAAAAAGAGATGATCAGCTACATCGACCTGCTGGGCGTCAACAACATTATTATTGAAGCCAAGGAAGCGGCCGATAACAACGAGTTGCAGACTCGGCGGCAGACCTCCCCCGGCCTCACGTTCCGCGATTTCCGGGCTATTCAGGAAAACGTGCAGGGCATTGAAGCTCTCACTCCGCGCAAGCGCTTCAAACCGACCAAAGTGATTCCCAAGACTCCGCAGGAGCCGCCATTGCTCATCGGCGTGGAGCCGAATTATTTGCAGATCAACAGTCTGCGCGTGACGGAGGGGCGCTTCTTCAGCGAGGATGACAACGGCAAATCCGCCACGGTTTGCGTGCTCGGCGAGTCTGCAAAGGTCAACCTGCTTGGTTACGACAGCGCCGTCGGAAAGTACGTCAAGATCAACGACGTTTGGCTGCAAGTGGTGGGTGTGCTGGCGCAACAGGCCACGGCCGATAGCGACGTGGAAGGGTTGGAAGTGGTGAATCGCAACAATCTGGTGATTGCGCCGCTCAACACTGTGATGCGCCGCTTTGAAGACAACAACAGTTTTCTCAAGGACGAGATCGACGGAATTTATATCAAGGTCAAGTCGGACACGGATTCCGTGGAAACCGCCAACGTTGTCAGCGCCATTCTGTCCGCTACACATAAGGATGCCGGCGATTTCACGGTAACGGTTCCGGCCGGTCTTCTGGAACAGCGCCGCCGTACACAGGCTATCTTCAGCATCGTCATGATTTGTATCGCCGGCATTTCTCTTCTGGTGGGCGGCATCGGCATCATGAACATCATGCTCGCCACCGTTCTGGAACGTACGCGCGAGATCGGCATCCGGCGCGCCATCGGCGCTCGGCAGGCGGACATTGTGCGCCAGTTCCTTACGGAGGCTGTGCTCATCTCCATCCTCGGCGGGCTCATCGGAATCGCCTTCGGCTTCACGTTGTCGCGCATTATCGCGGCCGCCGCCGGATGGTCTACTGTCGTCACCACTTCCTCGATTGCCGTTGCCTTCGGCGTGTCCGTCGGCATCGGCCTGTTGTTTGGTATTTATCCCGCCGTTCAGGCGGCCAAGCTGGATCCGATTGAAGCGATCCGCTACGAATAAGTTTTGATCAAAGGGTTTTATCCATGCGTGTGATTTTTTGGAAAGCCGCCGCGGCGGCGTTGTTGACCGTTTTGCTTTGTGCGCAGCAGCCGGCCCCGCCGGCGGCGCAGATCAATGGTGGCGCGAAGAGCCAGCCGGCCCGCGATTGGTTCGACGAGAAGGCCGCGCCCAAGAGCGACATCATCCATGTTCCCTGGATGACCAGCAAAGCAGGAATCAAGAGGGCTTTCCGGCCGGAAGTCCCGCGCTACGAACTGCGCGCACCGGCCCGTCTTCAGGATCACGTGGCGAACGGAAAACTGGAGTTGAGCCTGAAGAGCTATATGGAGCTCGTGCTGGCCAACAACACCGATATTGAAATCTCCCGTCTCAGCGTGGAAACCCCAAGGAACGCCATCACTCGCGCTTCGTCCATTTTCGATCCCACGTTTCTCGGCCGATTTACCGCCACGCGCGCCAACAATCCGGCGACCGACATTCTCGCCGGAGCCGCCACCGTCAGCCAGTTGACCCAGCCTTGGACCGGCCAGTACAACCAACTTCTTTCCACGGGCACCACGGTTACCGGAAGCTTCACCGGTTCGCGCAGTTCCACAAACAGTCAGTTTCAAACGTTTAACCCGTCCTTTCAGACAGGCCTGAATCTCAACTTCGCGCAGCCGTTACTACGCGGACGTGGCCGCGACATAGTGCGCATCCCCATCAGCGTCGCCCGCAGCCGCCTGCGCGTCAGCCAGTACACGCTGGCCGATAACCTGCTCGATCTGGTGCAGACGGCCGAAACCGTGTATTGGAACGTGGTCGGCGCGCGCGAAAACCTGCGTGTGCAGGAAAAAGCTCTCGAACTTGCCGATGTCGCTTTGAAACGCGCGCAGCGCGAGTTGGAACTCGGCGCGACCAGCCAGCTCGACATTTTTCAGCCCCAGGCGCAATACGCCAATGCGGAGATTTTCGTCACCCAGGCGCGTTACAATCTGGCGCAAGTCGAAGATGCGTTGCGCCGCCAGATTGCGGCCGATCTCGATCCTGAAGTTCGCAAGCTTCCAATCGTTCTCACGGAGCCGGTGGCCGCGCCGGACAGCGTCGAATTGAATCGTGATGAGTTGCTGCAATTGGCCATCCGCACGCGGCCCGACATACGCGCCGCGCGCCAGAGCCTGGATGTCGATGAATTGACCATCAAGGCCAACACCAATGCGCTTCTGCCCAATCTTTCCTTGGGCGGCGGATACACAACCTCCGGCCGCGGGGG
>JACPVQ010000200.1 GCA_016191645.1 Candidatus Solibacter usitatus | reverse complement strand
GATGTAGAAGTACCAGGGATAGGCAAGAAGGAAGTATTGCAGCCACAGCCCCCACACGCTGCCGCGGCGCAAGATGCGGCCCCACGGAACATTGGCGTGGCTCTCCGAGTTCACGGCGACTTCTTTCAACAATTCCCGCTCCGCGGCGTTGACGCTGGGGTGCTCCATTGGATTGTCACGGAACCACCAATAAAACGCCACCGCCCAAATGACGCCTAGCGCGCCGAACGTAACAAACGCCATGCGCCAATCCATGTACTTCAAAACGAAGATCACCAGCGGAGGTGTGAACGCGCCGCCCCAGCGGGCGAACGTCCACATGATGCCTTGCGCCCGCACGCGTTCCATTGTGGGGAGCCACACGCTAAACGCCTTGGTGAGATTGGGGAAACATCCGGCCTCGCCCGCTCCGAATAAAAACCGGCAAGCGTACATGGAGGCGAAATTCCACATGTAGCCAGTAATCGCCGTAAACGCCGACCACCAAATCACAATGCGCATCAGCACCTTGCGCGGGCCCATCCAATCGCCCATCCATCCGCCCGGAACTTCGAATAGAGCGTAGGCCAAGGCAAAAGCGCCAAAGATCCTGCCTATGTCCGTTTTTGAAAATCCAAGATCCTTGGAGATCAACGGGGCCGCCTGCGAAATGCAGACACGATCGATGTAGGCGAGGATGGAAAGGGTAACGGCGAAGACAATGACCCAATAACGGGCTTTGCTGGCTTTACCGGATGCGAAGGTTTGTGTGGCCATGTGCAGGGGATATCACACCACGTTGAGGAACCACACTGCAACTGGAATGATGTGGGGAGTATACTGATGGAAACCGGATAACCCATGCCAACTAATTTCACCCGAACCCTGTTCGCAGTATGCTTCTTCGCGTCGTCGCTCTTCGGCGCCGACGCTCTTCCACCCGCCGCGAATGTCAAGATCGACTTCGACAAGCACATCAAACCGATTCTGGCGAACAACTGTTTTTCCTGCCATGGCGGGGCGGTACAACAATCCGGCTTGCGTCTGGACAAGCGTCAGAATGCGCTGCGCGGCGGCGATTACGGTCCGGTGATTGTGGCCGGCAAGAGCGCGGACAGCAAGCTGATCAAGAAATTGGTTACGGGAGATGGCGGGCTGGTGATGCCGCCCACGGGGAAATTGGAATCGAGCGATATCGCGATTCTGCGCGCGTGGATCGACCAAGGCGCTGAGTTTGGAGCAGTGGAAGTAGTGGAGAAAACAACGGTGAAGGGTGTCGATCCGAAGTTGAAACAGTTGATCGCCGCCATTCGCGCGCAGGACGCAAAGAGTATCGCGAAACTCTCGCAAGCATCGTTGCTCAACGGGCAGGATGCGGGCGGCTCCACGCCTCTGCAACATGCGGCGGGATTCGGAACCTTGGAAACGATGAAGGCGCTGATTGCCAAGGGCGCCGACGTCAACGCGAAAAACCGCTTCGGTTCGACTCCCTTGCACTGGGCGGCCGCCGATGTAGAAAAAGCGCGGCTGCTGTTGTCGAAAGGCGCGGACATTAACGCGAAAACGCACGATGGCCGCACTGCTTTGTATTTGGCGGCCTCGCAGCGGAACTCGCGCGCGATGCTGGAACTGTTGCTGGAAAAAGGCGCTGATGCGAACATTGCCACGCTTCCGGGCCGCACTCCGCTGATGGCCGCGGCGGGAAATGGCGACGTGGAGGCGATGAAGAAATTGGTGGCCGCGAAAGCGAAAGTGAGCGCAACCAGCAGCACGGGATCAACAGCCCTGCTGGATGCCGCGGTCAGCTCCAACGTGGAGGCGGTTCGCTTCTTGCTGGCGCAAGGCAGCGACGTCAATGCGCACACCAAACGCAATCAGACGGCACTCGCGGCGGCGTCGGCCGCGGGGTCGGAAGAGATTGTCGCGCTGCTGTTGGAAAAAGGCGCGGACGTGCATATCGCCGATGAGCGCGGCTACACGGCGTTGATGTACGCGGCCTATTCCGAGGCAATGTCGCCGCGGATCGTGCGCATGCTGCTTGCCAAGGGTGCAAAAACCGATGTGTCGGGAGAGGGCGAAACGCCGAAGAGCCTGGCGGCAAAGCGCGGCGATACGGAAGTGGCGCGGCTTTTGTCTGTAGCGGAAAATGTGCGCAAACAGGGCGGAGTCGCAGTGATTCCCGCGCTCAATGAAAAGCGCGGCATTGCCGAGGCGGTCACGATGGGTCTTGCGGTTCTGGAAAAACAGAGTCCGAAGTTTGTGCGCACCGGCGGCTGCAATTCGTGCCATAGCCAGCAGATTCCCTCCGCGGCTGTGGCCCTGGCCAAAGAGCGCGGCATTTCCGCGCCGAAGCAGATTGAGCAATTGCCGCTGGCGATGGTGGAAAAAAGCTCCGAGCGCTGGATGGATTTCGCGGGCGTGGGCGTGAACAGCGTCGGTTACGAGATGTTCGACTACATCGCCAACCGCCGGCCGGCCGATGAATACTCGGACTCGGTGGTGCATTTCATCAAGTTGATGCAGACGCCGCAAGGAAATTGGGTGACGAACGGCAACCGTCCGCCTATCACGTTCGACCATTTCGTTACTACGGCAATGGCTGCGAACACCCTGCGCGTGTATGGTCCGGCGTCACAAAAGGCCGACACGGAAAAACGCTTGGCGCGCGCCGCAACGTGGTTGGAATCTTCAAAGCCAGTCACAACACAGGAGCGGGCGTTTCACTTGCTTGGCTTGGCGTGGACGAATGCAAGCGCAGCCGCAATCGAAAAAGCCGCGCGCGAGTTAGCCGCAACGCAGCGCCCCGATGGCGGATGGACGCAGCTTCCGAGCATGGGCTCCGACGCGCACGCAACCGGACAGGCGATGTACGCATTGAACGTGGCGGGCAAAATGGCTGCCACGGACCGGGTCTATCAATCGGGTGTCGCCTACCTAATGCGCACGCAGGCGCGCGACGGATCGTGGCATGTGAGGACGCGGTCGTTACCGCTGCAGCCATATTTTGAAAGCGGTTTCCCTTATGGCCACGATCAATGGATCTCGGCTTCCGGTACCGCATGGGCGTCGATGGCGCTAACGCTGGCCGTGGAGCAGCCGCGGCTCAGCAGGCGATAGAGCACATCATGAATTCCACGCGAAGACGGCACCTGGCAACGCTGGCGGCCGCGGCAGGCTCGCTGCAAGCCGCCGATGCGAATCCGCAAAGCAAGATGACTCTTTGCGCGTTCTCCAAACATTTTCAGTGGACGGACATCAAGGAGACTGCGGAACTGTGCGCGTCGTTTGGCTATGAAGGCATCGACATTACTCTTCGTCCCGGCGGGCACGTTCTGCCGGAACGCGTCGAGGACGATTTGCCCAAGGCCGTCGATCTCATCCGCAAGGCCGGGCTGAAGGTCCCCATGGTGACCAGCCACATAGTCGATGCCAAGACGCCGCACGCCGAACGCGTTGTCAAAGCGCTGGCCGGGTTGGGGATCCGGAATTATCGCTGGGGCGGATTTCGCTATAACGACCGCGCGCCGATTCCGGCGCAGGTGGAAGAGTTTCGCGCGCGCACGAAGGATCTTGCCGCGCTCAACAGACAGTACGGCGTTTGCGCCATGTATCATACGCACTCCGGTGTGACGCAAGTGGGCGCATCGTTCTGGGATCTCTACCTTATTCTCAAAGATCAGAATCCGGCCGAAGTGTCGGTGAACTACGACATCGGGCATGCCACGGTAGAAGGCGGGCTCGGCGGATGGCAGCATTCCAGCCGCCTGCTGATGCCGTACGTGCGCGGCGTCGCGTTGAAGGACTTTGCGTGGAAGCAGAACGACAAGAAGGGCTGGTCCGCCGCGTGGTGCGCGCTGGGCCAAGGCATGGTGAACTTCAAGCTGTTTCTGCCCATGCTCAAGGCCGCCAACTTCCAGGGCCCGCTGCAATTGCATATGGAGTATCCGGAGCTGGGCGGCGCAGATTCGGGCAAGTCAACGTATTCCATTCCGAAGGCGCAACTGTTGGAAATATTCCGGCGCGATGTCGTGTTGTGCAAAAAGATGCTGCGCGAAGCCGGCCTGGCGTAGTGAGTGAGGCAGATCTCCAGATCCGCCTCTCCAGACCGGCTCTGGAACTATTGGCGCGCCTAAGAACGGCTGCGGAGCAGCCGATGGCCTCTGGCGAGGCCATGCGGGATCTGGAGATCCCGCTGCAGATCTGGAGATCTGCCCCACCTAATGCGACATGGCGTAGATGATGTAGTTCAGGCCGATGCGATACGACATGGACGCGTACTTTTCGGGATAGTTCGGATGATCGGCCCACTCCCACGCGTCGCCTAGATCCATGTTGTGACAGATGGCCACCATGATGCGTCCCTTGTCGTCAAAGATGCCGCGCCATTTGTCCTGAATGCCGTCTTGTTCGTAGGTACGTCCACTGCGCCAGTATTGAATGCCCGGCACCTGAAATTTGTCGTCCAGGTCGTATAGCACGTGGAAGATGGCTTCTTTGCTGTCCAAATCGACGACAGCGCGCTCAGGAAACACCTTGCTCATGCTGGCCATGAAAACTTCCCACTCGTAGGTGCCGTGGAAATCATCCACCATGAGAAAACCGCCGCGCAGCAGGAAGTCGCGAAGCCGCTTGGCATGCGCGTTGTTGAGCTCCCAATGCCCCACTTCCACGGCGTAGACCCACGGATAGTTGAAAATGTCCTCGCTCTCCATGTTCACCACTTGTTCCATGGATCGCGTATGAAGCCGCGACAAACGCCGCACCCCTTGCAGGAATTGGCGATCGGCTTTGGGATAATCCGTAGTCCAGCTTCCGCGCCCGTAGCCGCGATAACCGCTTCGCGAATTCTGGTATTGCAGGCGAGCAAAATAGTATTCGGACTTTTCGCCGGCATCGGGAGGAATGGGCACGTCCTCCTCTTCGCGATAACCACGAAAACCGCGCTGCGCCTGCAGCAGGGTCGCCAAAAGAAGGAGACCGGCCATTGCGAGGCGCGCGAAATGTGTGGTTCGCATTACGGGTTTAGTATACACGAACATTTGATATGATCGGAGCAAATCCTTTGACCCAATGATGGCTATCGTTCTGCTTGCGATCGGGTTTGCCGCAAACGCGTGTGCGCAGTTCCAAGCGCCGATGCGTCCGCTTCTGGAAACTTATTGCCAGAGGTGCCATGGAACGACTGTGCAAACGGCGGGCATCAACTTTACAGCGGCTAGTCCTTCGAATCGCCTGCTGTTAAAGAAAATGCTGCGGGTTCTGCAGGACCGCGAAATGCCGGCCGCCGCGCCGCTGCCAACCGCTGAAGAGCGGGAAAAAATGATCGCGTGGGTTGCGGAGGAGTTGAAGCGCAACGTGGACGCAGTGCCGAAAAGCGCCGGACACGTCACGTTGCCGCGGCTCAACCGCATCGAATACAACAACACGATTCGCGACTTGACGGGCCTTGACCTGCGTCCCGCCGACAGTTTTCCCGTGGATCCTCCCGGCGAAAGCGGATTCAACAATGATCGCTATGGGCTGTTTTTATCTCCGCTACTGATTGAAAAATACATGGATGCCGCGGGATTCATTGCCGGGGAACTAATCGCCGCGCGGGCGAACACGAAGCCGTTCGCGTTGAAGTTGGAAGTGGAAGATATGCGCATCACGGAGATGCAGACTCCAAAGAAGCCGTATGGATACGACGTTGGCGCGCCGCAGAACACGATCTACGAGTACGTAAAATTCCCGCGCAGCGGTACGTACACTTTCCATGTGCGGGCATGGGGCCGGCAGGG
>JACPVQ010000199.1 GCA_016191645.1 Candidatus Solibacter usitatus | reverse complement strand
TTTCCCGGCCTGCTCTAGAATGGCGGCCATGGCGCGAGGTTAGTCCTCGATGCGTGCCTCGTCGATTAACATCACCGGAATCCCGTCGCGAATAGGATAGACGCGGCGGCACTGCGTGCATTTCAAGCCGCTTTCCGCATCCTGAAGAACCAAGTCGGAACGGCATGCCGGGCAAATGAGAATCTCGAGGAGTTCTTTAAGTAAGGCCATCTTCCATCGAGTTTATCAGCAATCCCTCGATGTAGGGGTGAACTGTCCCTATGGGCCTTGGGGCCCCGATGTGGGGCAGATCTCCAGATCTACAGCGGGATCTCCAGATCCCGCATGGCCTCGCAAGAGGCCATCGGCTGCTTTGCAGCCGCCCGGGAGATTGCGATTACTTCAGGCAGAGACGGTCTGGAGACCGCCTCGCAGATCTGGAGATCTGCCCCACACAAAATCGAGCTGCCTAACAGATGTGCGCGCCGATCGCTTCCGTGTACACCGCGTACAACGATTGGCTGCCGCACATGAAAAGACGATTCCGTTTGGTTCCCCCGAAGCACAAGTTGGCGCAGATTTCCGGCAGATGAATTTGCCCGATCCGTTTCCCATCCGGAGCGAAGATGTGGACGCCATCGTAGCCTTCGCCGACCCAACCCGCGCCCACCCAAAGGTTGCCATCGGTATCGGTGCGAATGCCGTCGGCCAGGCCTGCTCCTTTTCCAGGAAGATCCATGGAACAGAATTGCTTCTTGTTGCGCAGTTTTCCATCGGCAAGATCGAACACCGCGACGTTTTTCGGCGCATCGGGGTAATGCGTCGATCCTGTTTCGGCGACGTAGACCTTCTTATAGTCCGGCGAAAAACATAGCCCATTCGGCTTATACATCTCGTCAGACACCTTGTCGATGCGCCCACTCTTGTCCACGCGGTAGATCGCCTCTTTCTGCTCCATGGTGGCTTTGAACCCTTCATAATTCATGAGGATTCCGTAGCCTGGATCGGTGAAATAAAGACTGCCATCCGGATGCACCGCGCCATCATTCGGTGCGTTCAGCGGCTTGCCGTTAAACTTGTCCGCCATCACGGTGACTTTGCCGGAATGCTCATACCTGACGACGCGCCGGTTGCCGTGTTCAAACGAAATCTGGCGGCCTTCCCAATCGAACGTGTTGCCGTTGCTGTAGCCGGCGGGGTTGCGGAAGACGCTGACCTTGCCGTTCTCCTCCAGCCAGCGCATCTGCACGTTGTTGGGAATGTCGCTCCAAACAAGAAACTTACCCACGCCGTTCCAGGCGGGGCCCTCGGCCCACATGGTTCCCACATGCAGCCGTTGAATGGGCGTGTTGCCGATTTTATATTTGGCGAAACGCGGATCGAGCACGACGACATCGGGTTCCGGGTAGCGTACCGGAGTGATCCAGTCGCGCTTGGTTTGTGCGGCGGCGGAAGACAGGGACGCCAACGCTGCCGCGCCGGCGCCGAGAAAGTTGCGGCGATTCGAAGTCATAACTTAATACGCTACACCAATTCGCTATTTGAGGTTAATAGTCCCGCGGCAGATGTTCGCGCCGCATGCGCAGGGCACGAGTTCCACGTGCTTTGGGAATCGATAATCGACGGTGAGTTCTTCGCCCTTACTGATCCAACGGCGGCTCATATAGAGGATATGGCCCTTGAGAATCACCGCTTCGCAGTTAGGATCACAGGAGTGGTTGATGTATTCAGCCCCGCTTCCGCCAACCGAGCCATCGATGGTCCAATAATTATCCAGCGTGAACAGATAATGCAATTGCCGCTCATCGCGGCGCTTCGTCTCCCTGCGGCTGATTCTTTCGCCCGTATATTCGATCACTTTACGCCGCGGTGGAATGCGTTGGCCGGCAAACACTCCCCAGCGGTGAATGCCCGATGCGGCAAGTTCCAACCGGAAACACACGTAACGTGCATCGAGCTGCGGACCGCCCCTCGAAGCGGGATCATTGGACGGGAAAGCGAGATCGCGCTTCCGGCGGGCTGGCATCGCTACAGACAGTCTCTAAAAATCGTCCTGCGCGTCGTTCTTCTTTTTCCCTTTGCGGCGCATGATGACAATGGCGACGCACGCTACCGCCAAAACTCCGCAGACGATCTGGACCATTTCCTGTGACATATCGTTTCCTTATTCCGATCTTCCCACTCTACTGACTCGCAGTTTTCTGGCGGATCACATTCACCAGATCCTGAACGGAGGCTGCGCTCTTATCCAGCATAGCCTTCTCATCGGCGTTCAATTGCACTTCGTAAATCTTTTCGATTCCGTTTGCGCCTAACTTCACGGGCACACCGACAAAGAGGCCATTATACCCGTACTCGCCTTCCAGGTACGCCGCGCACGGCAAAACTTTCTTCTTATCCTTTAACACGGATTCGACCATTTCAATTGCCGAGGCTGCCGGAGCATAGTAAGCACTGCCGGTTTTCAGGTACTTCACAATCTCCGCACCGCCATCGCGCGTGCGCTGCACAATGGCATCGATACGTTCCTTCGACAGCAGCTCAGTAAGAGGGATGCCGGCGACGCTGGTCAGACGGACCAGCGGAACCATCGTATCGCCATGCCCGCCCAGCACCAGCGCCTGAATGCTTTCCACGGACACGCTTAACTCTTGCGCCAGGAAGGTCCGGTAGCGGGCGGTGTCCAGCACGCCTGCCATGCCGATAACCCGGTTCTTTGGAAACCGGGAGACCGTGAAGGCTGTCCAGCACATGGCGTCCAACGGGTTGGTGACGATAATCAGAACGGCGTTGGGAGACTGTTTGGCGGCCTGCTCAGTGGCGTTTTTGACAATTTCATAGTTCGCCATCAGCAGGTCGTCGCGGCTCATACCGGGCTTGCGAGGGAACCCGGCCGTAATCACCACGACGTCGGAGTTGGCAGTGGGTTCATAGTCATTCGCTCCGGTGATCTGAACGTCGAAGCCCTCCACCGGACCCGATTGCAACAGGTCCAGTCCCTTGCCTTGAGGAACTCCGTCGACAACGTCCACCAAAACCACATCGGCCACTTCTTTGCTTGCCAGCCACAGAGCACAACTTGCGCCGACGTTGCCGGCGCCTACAACAGTTACTTTCTTGCGCATAGGAATCCTTTATGAATGAGTCGAGTATTCAGCCAGAAGAAAATTATAGCCAGTGCCGCACGCGCGCGTCAGTACAATAGAAAGGAATGAGTCTTCCTCAAACCGCCGTCGCATTCATGGAAAGGCAGAAGCAACGCCTGCGGGCAATGCCGGCGAAAAAACGCATCGTGTTTCCGGAGGGCGGCGATCCGCGAGTGATTGACGCCGCGGCACGCCTCGCCGCGGATGGTTTGTTGGAACCGGTCCTGGTGGGTTCGACGCCTCAGAACGCACCGCGGGGAGTGCGATTTGCCGATCCCGCAACGTGCCCGAAGCTGCCGGATTACAGCCGGCTCTATTATGAACGGCGGCGCTCCAAGGGAATCACGCAAATGGAAGCGGCGTCGGTAGCGAAGAAGCCGCTCTATTACTCGGCGCTGATGGTTGCCGCTAACGATGCGGATGGATTCGTAGGTGGCGCGGCGAATACGACGGCGGAAACCGTTCGCGCCGCATTGCATTGCATTGGATCGGCGAAAGATGTCAAAACGGTGTCCAGTGTCTTCCTGATGGCGGTGCCTGATGCGGCCTTGGGTCACCATGGAATGTTTGCCTTCGCCGATTGCGCCGTCGTGATTGAGCCATCGGCCGTGGAACTTGCCGAAATCGCAATCGCGACTTCGCGATCGACGCGCGCGTTGCTGGACGCGGAACCCGCCGTCGCGCTGCTTTCTTACTCCACGAAGGGCAGCGGCAAAGGGAAGCGCATCGACCAGGTTGTGGAAGCTCTCCGCATCCTGAAGCAGCGCATGCCCGATCTCCACGCCGACGGCGAGTTGCAGGCCGACGCGGCGTTAGTGGAAGCCATTGGACGATCAAAGGCTCCGGGGTCCACCGTCGCCGGACGCGCCAATACGTTGATTTTTCCCGATCTGATGTCGGCGAATATCGGCTACAAACTGGTTGAGCGAATGGCCGGGGCCGCCGCTATCGGACCCTTCCTGCAAGGTTTGGCGAAACCCGCGAACGACCTTTCCCGCGGCTGTTCGGTTGAGGACGTCTACAACGTCGCGATCATCACGGCGCTGCAATAACGCATCCGGTCTATTTTGGGTGCGGAATGATCCTGAGGATGAGGTAATTGTCGCCTTCTATCCTGAAGTAGAAACGCCAAGCCTGGTTTACGCGCGCCTGCCATATGTTGTTGGTTTCGTCAATCTTCTTGGCTCGCAAGGAAGGATGACGCATGTTCGCCGCCAACAGCAAGGCCTGTTTGTCAAAAGCCTTTTTGATGACTGGCGCAGCGTCGTTGTAATCGGTCTTCGAACGAATGGAGTGTTGCCACGTCATCTAGAGCGAATCTTCTTACGGCGTGAAGATTTAGATGTGGCTTTCATGGAGGCGAGCATCTTCTCGACGGTGTCAAATGGCCGGGAAACCCTGCCTTTCCGTACGTCCTCTAACCCTTCCTCAATCTGCGCACGAACGATTTGCCACTGCTCCGGAGTGTATTCATCAGCAACTGCGGCCGGCGGCTTGTTTATGAGAGTCACAATGCCGTGATCGGCTTTCACTTCCAGTTCGTCGCCTAGCTTGAAACCGGCTTTGCGCCGGACGCTGGCCGGCAACATGCGCCGCATTCCATCGGTAAGGGTGATGGTGACAGGGGTTGTAGACATTGGATCTCGTAATTGAAGCATAACATTCCCTGTGTTTCCCTTGACCTTGGCTGCGAGTTGGGCATATTCTGAGACAACAGATTTAGGGCTATCTGTGCAATTTGTGAGGTTCCAATGAAATTCTTTGTACTTCTGCTTGCCGCATCCGTAGGCGCTTTTTCTCAGACGACCGGCACGGCGACTCTGGTGGGCACCGTCACCGATAACACCAACGCCATCGTTCCCAACGCAGCCGTCACTATTGTGAATACGGAGACACAGTTTGTTTCCCGCGGATTGACCACGGCCGAAGGCGGTTACTACGTGCCGAACCTCATTCCCGGAACCTATCGCCTGACCATTGAGGCGCAAGGTTTCAAACGCTATGTCCGCGAAGGCGTGATTCTGCGCACCAGCGAACAGCCCCGCCTGGACGTGCAACTGGAGGTGGGGGCGATTACCGAATCGATTCAAGTGACGGGCACCGCGGCGCTGCTCGAAACCGAGACGACGGCGACGGGGCAGATTCTGGAAGGGGACACCATTGTCAAGATTCCGGTCCTGCAAAAATACGTTTTCCGCGTTCTGCTCTACCTGCCATCCACGTCGAACATCAACGGCCAACACGTGGTCGGACAGCGCGAGCGCTCGCTCGGTTACACGCTGGATGGTGTAGGCGGGAAGGAGCCCGTGCGAGGAATGATCGCCACCACCAATGCCGTCACTTCCACTACCATCGACGCGCTGCAGGAGGTCAAACTTTTTACCACCGGCATGCCCGCCGAGTTTGGCCACTCCGCGGGCGGCATGCTCTCCACTGTTTTCAAAAGCGGAACCAATCAATGGCACGGGTCGGCGGAGGATCGCTATATCGCCAAGCCGCTCATTCACCGTACTTATCTGGAGCAGCTGCCGCGCAATAATCCATTCACCTATCACGAGCTTTCGGGCACCATGGGCGGGCCGGTCTACCTTCCTAAAATCTACAACGGCAAAGACAAGACGTTCTGGTTTTTCGGTTACCAGCGCCATCACGAAAAGGGCGGAGAAACCGCAACTCTGGCCGTGCCGTCGGCGGAAATGCTGGCCGGCAACTTCAATTTTGGCGGCCTCAATCCCATCTTCGACCCCACCAGCAGTCAGTTCGGAGCCAACGCGGGTTGCCCCGCCGGCCAAGCCGAATGCTGGTCCCGTCAGCCGTTCGCCAACAATCAGGTTCCGCTGTCGCGCTTTGATCCGGCAGTGAAGAATTTTCTTGGGCACAATCCTTACACGCCGGAAAATAACTCGCAGCGCGCCTTCAATACCGCCTTGGGTCCCACGAACAATCTCATTTCTCCAACAAACTACCGTTCTTATCGCACGCGGTTCGACGCCAAGCTGGATCACCAGTTTGCACCCAACCACAGGATGTTCGGGCGCTACTCGCAGGTTCGTCATCGTTCCTGGCGCGACCGCCTGTCTCCGGAGATCGCATGGAGAGAGTACGATTGGCGCGCCGTGCCGATACCCATCGATCAGCGCAATGTCGTAATCTCCGACACCTATACCATCAGTCCGACGATGATCAACGAGGCGCGACTGGGATTGAATCGACGCCGCGGCACGGTGAACCCTGTCACCATCGGTCAGGACTGGGGCAAACAACTCGGCATTCCTAACCTGAATCCGGAAACCTTCCCCAATTTTCAGTCCTGTAACAACCAATCCAACTGCACCGGGGGGACTACGTTCTTCCGGCAGGACGCTTTGAGCAGGTCGCAAGAGGTGGGTGAGGACTTCACGTTCCAGAACAATCTCACGCGCATCGCCGGCAAGCACACCTTGAAATTCGGATACGAGACCATTCGAACGCGATTCAACTCCCTTGCCGCGGCCACCCCTTCCGGTGCGTTCCGCTTCGGCGCCACCGACTTTCCATTCCGGCCCAATACAGGCAATGCCTTCGCCGCCTTCCTTCTCGGGTCCGTGAGCAACGCCGAATTCACACGGGCGGTTACCACCTGGCTGCCGCGTTGGTGGTCGCATGCCTTTTATGTCCAGGATGATTTCAAACTGCGGCGCAACGTCACATTGAACCTCGGTCTGCGCTGGAGCTACGAGTCGCCCTTCAGCACCAAGTTCGGTCTGCAATCGCAGTTCGATCCCAAGGCCGTCGATCCCATCTCAGGCCGCCTGGGGGCGATTACGCACCCCAAAGGCCTATTGGCGGCGAGGGACCTCAATAATTTTCAACCGCGCATCGGTTTGGCCTGGCACATCAAGCCAACGTTGGTCTTCCGCTCTTCGTTTGGCTTGATCACACAGGATCTCATGACGAATGGGATCAACCAGAATTTCGAGGAGTACTTCGCGACGGCCTCCGTTCAATCGCCTCCCGGCGATCCGCGTCCGGTATTTCAGCTCAGCCAAGGTCCCGCGGCCGTACGATTTAACCTGAATGCCGACGGATCCGTTCCCTTCACGGGCAGCAATTTCAGCAATCGCAGCGCTTCCTGGATGGACCCGAACATCCGTCTTCCTTACATCATGAATTGGTCGGGCGGCTTGCAATGGAGCTTCAGCAAGAACTGGCTGCTGGAAGTTCTGTACCAGGGTTCGCGCGGAGTCCGGCTTCTGAACAATTGGGACATCAATCAGATCCCGCTTAACGTCTCCACCGATGCGAACACGCTGCGAACTATTTTCACCGCCTCGCAGAATTACAAGCCCTATCCGCAGTTTGGGGCCATTCAGCACTTTTCCAACTACGGCGATAATTCGTACCACGGTACGACATGGCGCGTGGAGAAACGCTACTCCGCGGGTCTGGTGCTGAATGCCTTCTATACGTTCTCCAAGGCGCTGAACAACGGCGATTCCGATGGCGGCGTCAGCGGCATCACGTTCTACAATCGCGCTTTGGAAAAGGGCCGTGCGAATTACGACATCCGCCATCGCTTTGTTTCCGTGATGACTTACGAACTCCCCTTCGGCAAAGGCCGCAAGCTGATGAATCGCGGCGGTGTGGGCAATGCGGTGCTTGGCGGATGGGATTTCGCCTACACGCAGACTTTCCAGTCCGGGCCTCCGTTTACGGTGGGATTTGCCGGAAGTCCAAACAACTACCTGCCCGGCAATTCGCGGCCAAACCGGGTTTCCGGTGTCGATCCGATTACTTCCGGATGGACCATAGGGCCGAATCGATTCCCAACTCAGGCCCAGGTTCCCTATATCAACGCCGCGGCTTTCTCTTATCCGGCGGCCTTCACGCCTGGCTCATTGGGGCGCAATGTGTTTGAAGCCCCCGGAATCACGTGGCCGCAGTTCTCGCTTTCCAAGGAATGGAAGTTCCTGGAGCGGGCGACTTTCATTTTGCGCTGGGACGCCAACAACCCGTTCAAGAGCCCGAACTATGGCCAGCCGGACGCGACTTACAACTTGAATAATCTGTCCAACTTTGGACGTGTAGGTACGGCCACGCGCGGCGGCTTCTCAGACATCGGAACCGCACAACCAAACCATTTGCTGGTATTCCGCCTGCAATGGTAAATTGTACGGGCTGTGCCCCGCATCGGTCTTGTCTATCACCAGGATTATGACCTCAACTTCGGCGATCACGTTTTCCCAACCGTCAAGTATCGATTGATCCGGGAATCACTGATTGCCGCGGGATTCGCCGCGGATGACGATTTTCAACGTCCGGAGGCGGCTACCGATGCCGATGTCGCGCTGGTGCACACTGCTGAGTGGATCGGCAAATTGCGGAGAGGAACGCTGAGCTACGAGGACGTCCTGCGCCTGGAAGTCCCGTACAGCCAGGCGATGGTTCGGGCGTACTGGCTGGCTGCCGGCGGCACGGTGCTGGCAACCGCTTTGGCCCTGCAACGCGGCGTGGGGTTGAATATCGGCGGCGGTTTTCATCACGCGTTTCCCGGCCACGGAGAAGGGTTTTGCGCTATACACGACGTCGCCATCGCCGTGAAAAAGGCGTTGCAAGGTGGCGTGGTTTCGCGGGCCATGGTGATCGATTGCGATGTGCACCACGGAAACGGCACAGCGGCGATCTTCCACAACGACCCCGGTGTTTATACGCTTTCCATTCACCAATACCGCAACTATCCTCACCTGAAACCGCCTTCGAGCCTGGACATTCATTTAGAAGACGGTGCCGGCGACGAAGAATATCTTCAGAAGTTAGAGCAGTCTTGTCGAACGGCGTTTCAAGCATTCCAGCCCGATATTCTGTTCTACGTCGCCGGCGCGGATCCTTATCAGGAAGATCAACTGGGTGGGTTGAACCTGACGATGGAAGGGCTTTCGCGCCGCGACCATTTGGTAATGGATGTGGCGCTGACCCGGCATATCCCCGTGGTTATCGTGCTTGCGGGAGGATACGCGGCCGATGTGGCCGATACCGTGCGCATTCACTGCAATACGGCGCGCGCGGCCGAGGCTGCGCTGTGGCAGGTGGAGTGGAGAAGTCTTACCGATGGCTAATTGTTAACGGGGGTTCTGCCGATAGGACGTTGAGGATGTTAGTACTGTCCAGGCGACTTCGGCTTGGGGCAGTGTTGTTGGTATTCGGAGCACTGTCCTGCCGGCAGTTCCGGCCCGCTGAAGATCGCGTCTACACGATCGGCTATAACGAGGCTCCTCCGTACTATTCGGCGGCGGCTGCGGGAAAGCCGCGCGGATTCGTTTGCGATGTCATGAATGAGGCGGCCCGAAGGCTGCGCATTCGATTGCAATGGGTGCCAGTGACCGGCAGGCCGCAGGACGCCTTGACACAAGCGCGGGTGGACCTTTGGCCGCGCATGAGCAGGACCCCTGACCGGCTTCGCGCCCACCACATCACTCAGCCGTGGATGAAACTGAGCTTCAGTCTGGTGACTATCGACACGCGCGGCACGTTCGCACCTCCTTCCGTCAAGCCGCTGGCGATTGGCAACCTTGCCGGCGACAGCACCATGGCGAAATCGCTCTTCCCCAACAGGACGCTGCTAAGGCATAGCAGCATCGAACAGGCGTTAGAAGCTTTATGCCGCGGCGATGTCGACGAAGCCATGTTTGAATACCGGCGTGGATTTGACGCCATCATGCGGCGGCCCGAGGTGTGTCAGAAAATAAACCTCACGATGGTTCCTCTAGAGGCAAGTATTCTTCCCGTGGGAATCGCTTCCACGCAAGAAGCTGCCGCCGTGGCAAATGCCATGCACGACGAGATCAGCAAGATGTTGCCGGATGGCACACTGGGACGCCTTCAGGCGTGGTGGTTTCACGAGGCGCCAACGGAAACTCAGACACTGATGGAAAGCGCGGCCGCGCAACGAACCGCCAACATCATGTTGGCGTGCACAGCGTTGCTGGTGGTCGTGCTGGGAGTGGCATTGTGGCAGGCGGTCCGCGCCCGCCGTTCCAGCAAAGCGGCGCGCAACGCCAGCCGCGCCAAATCCGAGTTCGTGGCCAACATCAGTCACGAAATCCGCACTCCCATGAATGGCGTCATGGGAATGACCTCCCTGCTTTCGGGGTCGGAGCTTTCCGACCAGCAACGTGAGATGGTGGATACGATTCAGACCAGCGCGGCGTCGCTTCTTACCGTTCTCAATGACATCCTCGACTTTTCAAAAATTGAGGCCGGCAAGCTGTCGCTGGAATCATCGGCCTTCGACCCGAAAGAGATCGTGCAGGGCGTCATTGCCTTGATGAGCGGCACCGCCGTTCAAAAGGGACTCTACCTGGCTCAGGATTACGACAGCGGGATTCCCGCACGGTTGATGGGAGATCCGGCGAGACTGCGGCAAATCCTGAACAACCTGGTTGGGAACGCCGTCAAGTTCACTGCCCAGGGAGGGGTCCGTGTATCGATGCGGTTGGAACGGCAAGGGGAGCACCCTCTGTGGGTACGCATCGCCGTTTCCGACACGGGGATCGGCATTGATCCGGAATCGGCCCGGAACCTGTTCCAACCGTTCACACAAGCCGATGCAACTACGAACCGCAAATTCGGCGGCACAGGACTCGGACTCGCCATTTCGCGGCAGTTGGTGGAATTGATGGGAGGCGAGATTGGTCTCGAAAGCAAGGCCGGCGCCGGCTCCACGTTTTGGCTCCTCATTCCTTTCGAGATAGCGGCAGCGCCCGCAACCTTGCCGGCGGGAGACGCCGGCGCACCGGCTGCCCCTGTGGTGCCGGGCAAGGTTTTGCTGGTGGAGGACAATCTGGTGAACGCGAAGGTGGCGGAGCGGTTGCTCGCCAAGATTGGCCACACCGTTCATGTGGCTCACGATGGCGAGGAAGCCTGCAACATGGCGCTGCGCGAGATGTACGATGTCATTCTCATGGATGTGCACATGCCCGGCATGGATGGGTTTGAGGCGACGGCAGCCATCCGCAAGGCTCAGGGCCGTGGTCCGCGCACCCCCATCATCGCGCTCACCGCCTCCGCCATGGATGGGGATAGGCAGCGTTGCATGTCGGCGGGAATGGACGACTATCTCGCCAAACCGATTGATCCGGAGCGACTGCTTTCGATGGTGTCTCAGTGGATTTCCGAGAGCCGCCGCAGCGAAGTCTCCACGCTGGGCACCAGAAATTCGTAGCCTGCTTGGCTTGCGGCTTGCGGGAACACTTTTTGGCCCCACAACAGCATGCCGCTCATCTCTCCAAGAGCAAGTTGTAAGGCAAACGAAGGCACACGGAGGATCGCGGGCCGGCGCAGCGAACGGCCGAGCGCGGCGGTGAAGTCGGCGTTGCGGACCGGATGCGGAGATACTGTGTTCATCGGGCCGCGAAGCGATCCGTTCGCCAAGGCAAAGGAAACCAACCCGGCAACATCCGCAATGTCGACCCAGGGCATCCACTGACGGCCGGTTCCAAGAGGTCCCCCCAGCCCCAATCGAAACGCGGGAAGCATTTTCGACAGCGCTCCACCACCCGGTCCTATGACCACCCCCAGGCGCAGACACACTACTCGCACGCCATCCTCTTCGGCTCGCAGCGCTTCGGCTTCCCAGGCCTGACAAACCCCGGCTAGGAAATCCGTTCCGGGCGGCGAAGATTCGGACAGTTCTTCCTCGCCGCGATCACCGTAATAACCTACCGCCGACATGCTGATGAGCGTGGCGGGCTTACGCCCCATTTGAGAAATGGCGCGCACCAATTCCCGTGTTCCGTTCACGCGGCTGTCGAAGATCTGCTTTCGCGCCGCAGTGGTCCAACGCTGCGCGACGGGCTCCCCAGCCAGGTTCACAACCGCATCCGCGCCCTCCAGCGCTTCCCGCGGAGGCTGTGAACGGCTAACTACGCACATCGCGTGTCCGTCCCCGGAAAGGCTTCGCAGCAGGTGCGTGCCGATGAATCCACTGGCCCCAGTCACCGCGATCCGCATAAGAAGCCCATTGTAGGCGCTTACAATGGAACATGGGAACAGGATGAGGACCTGGAATCGCTTACAGCTTTTGTATGCCTACCTGGCGCGCCGCTCGGACGTGCGCGCCTTGCCTGTAGAGTACATTGTCGAGACTACGGCGAAGTGCAATCTCTACTGCCCCATGTGTCCCAGGGAAACGCACAAGCAGCCGAAGGAAGACATGACCGCCGGCATATTCGAGCGGCTGCTGGCGGAATCGGGCAAAAGCGCCGAGCATATGATGTTGATCGGGCTGGGCGAGCCGCTTCTGGACCCCGCCATCTTCGACCGCATTGAAACCTGCGAACGGCATGGGGTTTCCACGCTGCTCTCCACCAACGGCACTCTGCTTGATGACGAGAATGCCGGTCGTCTGCTGGCAGGCGCTTTGAAGCACATCACCTTGAGCTTCGACGGCTCCACCAAAGAGAGCTTCGAATACTACCGCAAAGGCGCGAAGTTCGAGCGTGTGCGCGACAACTTCATCCGTTTCGCAAGGCTGAAGAAAGAACGCGGCGCGTCCATCGAAGTGGTTGTGCAGATGGTGCGCATGGACCGCAACCGCGGCGAAGTGGACGATTTCATTCGCTTCTGGAGCGCCGTTCCCGGCGTGGACCAGGTGCGCATCAAGGAAGACGAAACCAACCTCATGCGGCCCGACGCCGGACATGAGGCGGCCGAATGGAAGCATCCTTGCCACTATCTTTGGCGAGGCCCAATGTACGTGAAACACAACGGCGACGTCTACCCTTGCTGCCAGAGCTACATGTTGGATGGCCAGCCTCTGGGCAATGTGGTTTCCGATTCCTTGCCGCGGATCTTCAACTCCGCGGAAATGCAGCGCATGCGGAAACTGCATGTGGAAGGCCGCGCCGCAGAGATCAGCATCTGCTCCCGCTGCTGCACCACCATTCCGCATCCGGTCTTAGTGGCCGGCAGTTTGCTGCTCCACGCCGAGACGGTGCGCAAGCTGCTCCCGCTCGTCGAGCGGCTAACCTATCTATCGAAGCTGCCTAAGCGGCTGCTCTCGCCCCCCAAGCCAGTCGCAAGGCCCGTTGCGGCATCCCAGGAGGAACTTGTGCAAATCAGTAACCGGTCCGGCGGCAGTGGATTGGACTCGTAGCGGATGCGCATTGCCGGCGCTGCCAGCGCATTCCCGCAACATTACTACCCGCAAGAGGAACTGACGCAAGCCCTGTTGGCCCATTGGGGCCCGCAAATGGAGGAGCCGCGTCTTCTGGTGCGGTTGCACGAGCACTGTGGAGTGGATGGGCGGCATCTTGTGCTGCCTTTGGAAGAATATATCGGCCTGCAGAGTTGGGGTCAGGCAAACGCCAAATGGATTGAAGCCGCCACGGACCTGGGCGAACAGGCTCTTCGATTGGCGTTGGAGCGATCAGGCCTGGATGCCTGCGACATTGGGGCCATCTTTTTCGTCTCCGTAACGGGCGTTGCCAGTCCATCCATCGACGCGCGGTTAGTCAACCGGATGAAGCTGCGGGCGGACATCAAACGTATTCCCATTTTCGGCCTGGGATGCGTTGCCGGCGCAGCCGGAATCGCGCGGGCAGCTGATTATGTGCGCGCTTTCCCCGACCAGATCGCGGCGCTGGTTTCCGTGGAAATCTGTTCGCTCACCATCCAACGCGACGACATGTCCACGGCGAATCTCATCTCCTCGGGACTCTTTGGCGACGGCGCGGGGTCCGTGGTCGTGGCGGGTGCAAACCGCCAGGTTTCAGGACCACGAATTCTGGCCACGCAGTCTTCTTTTTATCCCGAAACCGAGCGCGCCATGGGGTGGGACATCTCGGAAAAGGGATTTCAAATTGTTCTCTCCAGGGAAGTCCCGCAAATCATCCGTCAATACCTGCGCACCGATGCGGAGCGCCTGCTTGCGGCGAACGGCATTCGGCGCGACCAGATTGAAAGCTGGATTCTGCACACCGGCGGACCGAAGATTCTGGAGGCCACGGAGGCGGCGCTCCATCTTCACAGCGGCCAGTTGCAGGCATCGTGGGATTGTTTACGCCGCGCCGGGAATTTATCGTCCGCTTCCGTGCTTATGGTATTGGAGGAGGTGATGCGGAATCGCCGTCCCGCGGCCGGAAGCTACGGCGTTCTGGCGGCAATGGGTCCGGGCTTTTGCTCGGAGATTCTGCTCTTACAGTGGTGAACGTACTTGTCGTGGGAGGCGGTCCCGCCGGACTCGCCGCGGCAATCGCGCTGCGGCGGCGGGGGATGGCGGTCACCGTAATGGACGGAGCGCGGCCGCCCATCGACAAGGCATGCGGCGAAGGTTTGCTGCCTTCCTCAACCTCTTCGCTGCGGAGGTTGGGCGTCTCCATTCCCGAAGGCATGGGTTTCCCATTGCGGGGTATTCGATTCTTCAACAATGGCGCGGAGGCGACGGCGGAGTTTCCAAAGGGACAAGCAGGCTTGGGGATTCGGCGCACGGCGCTCCATAGCCTGCTCGTGGAAAAGGCGGAGGAAGCGGGCGTTCTTCTCCAGTGGGGCGCGCCCGTGTCCACATTGGATTTGCCGTTCGATTGGATTGTCGGCGCGGACGGCATCAACTCCAGTGTGCGGCTGAAGGCGGGGCTGGAAGAGCCTGTCTTTCATCGACGCCGGTTCGGTTTCCGCCGTCATTACCGCATCCAGCCATGGTCGCCTTATGTCGAAGTGCATTGGAGGAACGGGTTCCAAATCTATGTCACGCCCGTCGGCGGTGAGGAGGTTTCCATAGCCATTCTGACGCGCGCGGCACAAATCGATTTCGCCGCCGCCATCGCCCCTTTGGACCACCGTCTGAACGGAGCCCGGATATGTTCCGCGGAGCGCGGGGCCGTGACGAGCCTGCGCCGTCTTCGGTCCATTCAGAATGGCAACGTTATTCTGCTGGGCGATGCGTCCGGCTCGGTGGATGCAATCACCGGAGAAGGGCTTGGGTGCGCCTTTCAACAAGCCCAGGCTCTTGCCGACTCATTGATGCTCGCCGGTTCAGGCGAACACTACCGCAACGCGCACCGCGGGCTCTTTCGGCGTCCTATTTTGCTATCACGGCTGTTGCTGGCGCTGGACGCTCATCCCATCGTGCGCGCGGCCGCCATCCGTGGCCTTGCGGCCGCACCGCCCCTCTTTGGGCAGTTGCTGCGAACGCTGTCCGGTTGATTTTAGAAGCTCAGCTTCAGCGCGAATTGAACAATGCGCCAGCTCTCTCCATTCTGATTCGTGGTTGCGGAACTGGCTGTCGACAGCGTGATACAGCAGGCTTGGCCAAATAGGCCCGAAGTGATGGCGGGCGTTCCCGAACTGGCATCGCGCGGATTGCGGAAATTGGGATGGTTCAGCGCGTTGAACAGTTCCGTGCGGAAAACCATCTTCACGCGTTCCGTAATCTGAAAGCCCTTTGTAATGCCGGCGTCCAGATCCCAATAGCTGGGTCCCTGGAAAACGTTGCGGCCCAGGCCGACGTCTCCGGGATTCGGGAAAGTGAATGCGTCGGCATTTGGAAAGTATACGGGACCCACCGCGCCGGCTTTGTTCTGCAACTGCGATTGTGGCAGGGCCACACCCGGTTTCAGAGCAGCCCTGGATTGCGACGTGAAATTTGCCGTGAGAACTCCGGAGCGCACGGAGAACGGTTCTCCGGATTGATACGTGTAAATACCGTTGATGCTCCAGCCGCCAAGAAACGTGTTGACGAAGCTGTTCGCTTGAGAAAAGAACTTCTTCCCGCGCCCCAGAGGCAATTCATAGATGCTGGTGGTGCTGAAAACATGACGCTGATCGAAATCGGACCGAGCGCGCTCGTTTCGATAGTTGCGGCCATCCACCGGCGTACGCGAACTGGTCGTAGTGAGACCGCCTCCTACCGTGGCCAGCACCGGGTCGATGGAGAGAACGTCAATCGACTTGCTCACCGTATATGCGGCATTCATCAGCAGACCAGTCCGGTCGAAGCGCTTGCGCACGGTGAACTGTCCGGCATGATAGTTGGAATCGCCGCCATTGTCGATGATGAGAATCTGAGCGAACTGCGGGTTGGGCCGCAACCCTGCCAGAAGCGTGGATTGCTCCAGTCGTCCGGCGAAGTTGCCGGCGGCGTTTTGACTCAGATCGGTTTGCGTGGCGGCGGAATTGACGAAAGCCGCGTTGGCGATTCCCTGCTGCAGAAGAGGAACGGGAGAGGCTCCGGCGCAAGGGGAGCCATTGGCCAGAGTTCCATCCGGACGGCATCCCGCGCCAATGGCGACGTTCTTCTGCATGGCCAGGAACGAAGGCAGAATTGGCTTCGCGTCGATTTGATTTGCGTCCCACGACCTGTACAGGCGCAGCCCGCGGCGTCCGACGTAGGCGGCGGTGAAGACATATCCCGATGGCAGTTCCCGCTGCACCGCCACGTTCCACATGTGGACGGTGGGTAGCCGCATGTTTTGATCGAACACCCGAACCGGTGGAGCGGTGCTCTGCACTTGCGCCGGTGGCGTCAGGAAGCTGGACGGCTTCACCGTAGGCGGCGTCATTTCGTTGGGGAAGCCCGCGCCCAAACGAATATCGCGCACGGGCTGGCATCCGGGTGTCGTAACCAACGCCCCGTTGGCGCCGGAGAATTGCGAGCTACAACGGAATGTCTGGCCTGGCACGGAAGCCGAAACCGATGTCACCTGGAAACTGTTTAGCGCGTCGAAGGCCATGCCGTAGCCCGCGCGCACCACTGTCTTCGACGAATTCCCGGGCGACCAGGTAATTCCCAGCCGCGGTGCAAAAGCCCCGGCATTAAAGTTCTTATACCAGCGATCGGCATGAACGAATGTGACGGGCCCCTCGCGTCCATCAATGGACTTGCCCGGCACATAGGCGCGGTCTCCCGCCTCGGTCGGCGGAGAGTTTAATTCCCAGCGCACGCCATAACTCAGCGTCATGTTGCGGCGAAATTTGTATTCATCCTGCGCGAAGAAATTGTATTGCTTGGCTCGCTGGCCCTGCGCCCACAGCGTGACGGACTTCTCGCCGGATTTGAAAGGCAGAAACGTATCGCTGCGAAGATCTCCCATGAACACCTGCGTGAGTCCGGCGGGAATTCCCAGCAGGTCGTTGATCGCGCCCTGCAACCGATTCAAATCCGTGGCGGCGATTCCCGGCGTGGTTGCGGTTCCCAAGGCGGGCAGCGCGAATCCCGCCGGAGGCCGCGTGGTGCGCGACAAAGAGATGGCCGGCGTGAGGCTGGTGCCGCCGACGTCGCCGCGCTGATCGTTGTGTTGATAGAAACGCAGATTGGCTCCGAATCGCATGACGTGCTTACCGTTCAGATAACTGACGTTCTCCACAATTTGCGGCGTGTTCACGGCGCGGTAGGTGTGCGGGTTGCTGGTGTAATCGACATCGGAATTGTTGAACGTGAACCGCGGCGTGTTTGGAAACAACGGATTCGCTTCGCCCTGCGTGAACAGGAATTGCCAGCGCGCAAACCCGAGCGTCAACTCGTTGACCAGGCGTGGAGAGAGAACGCTACGGAAGCCGATGGCCACGTTAGTCGCCGGCCGGAACACTTCTCCGCGGGGAGGGAAACCCGGAATCACGACGGGTCTGCTGTTCAGCGGATCTCCGTTCAGCGTGCTCTGTTTCGCGCTCAGCCACCGGCCAAAAATCGAGTGTTTGTCATTGACGGTGTGATCGAACCGCAGTAAATGCTGAGGGCCGCGCACCTTGGCAGGTGTGTTCCATTGCAGGATTCCGGTGTTCAGGCCATCGCCGGCGTTGTAGGAGTTGGGAGCCGGGTATCCGCCTAGCACGGCCTTCACGGCCGGGTCCAGGCCTCGCAGCAACGGATCTTGCGCGAAGATATTGAACGACGCTACGCAATTGCTGTCCCCCGTTCCGCTGCAGTTGCGGACGCCGGAGGCATACTGGCCTGTTTTCGGATCCACTAATAGGCCGCTGTTTTGAGTGATGCGCTGCCCGTTGACCACGAGTGGATTGGCTGGGTTCGCCACCCAATAGCGGAAGATGCCCGAAAGCGCGCTTGGCGCATAGAGATCCACTGTGTCGCCGAAGGCTTTGTCAACGGGGTCCGCGAAGTTCACCTTTTGCCCCTGCCAGCTTCCAAAGAAAAAGGTCCTGTTTTTGCGAATGGGGCCGCCGAATTCAAATCCGTATTGATTGAGCTGGATGTTGGGTTTCGACGCGCTGCCCTGCGCATTGGCATAGAACTCCTGCGAGTTGAGGGCGGTGTTGCGAAAGAATTCGAACATCGTGCCGTGGAACTGATTCGTGCCTGACCGCGTGGCGATGGAAACATTCGCTCCGGAATTTCGACCTTCCTCCGCATTCGGATTCGATGTAGTGACTTTGAACTCCTGCACGTTATCGGGGTTGAGGCGGAAAATATTGTTCGTCGGGTTCGGATTGGTCGATTCATTGGCATCCACGCCATCAATGGTCACGTTCACGGCCGATGCCCGCGCTCCGTTGACGTTCACCGTGTTGCCCGATCTCTGTACGACGCCCGGCTCATACATTAAGAGGTTGAGCGGATTGCGGCCGTTCAGAGGCAGGGAAACAATCGACTTCTGTTCAACCACGTTCCCCAAAACCGACGACGACGTTTGCAGCAGCTCCGAGGTGGCGCTGATTTGGACGCTTTCCGTCGCCGCCCCCACCTCCAACTGAATATCGATGTTGGCCGGCGTATTAATTTGCACCGTGATTGCGGATCGCACCGCGTTCCGGAACCCCGCCGCCTCCACGCGCACCGTATAAGCGCCACCTGGAATCGCCGGAAAGACGTATACGCCGGCAACCGTGGTGGTTTGCCGCAGGACGATTCCCGTTGCCTCATTCGTCAACGTGACATTCGCTCCGGGAACAACCGCGGCGCTGGAATCGGTAACGGTTCCGGAGATCTGGGTTGTTGAAGTCTGTGCCTTCAAAGAAAGCGTCAGCAGGAAAAACAGGACCGCAAGCCGTGGCATTGCACACCCCCTGATCTTAGGTTACTAATGGCAATAAGTGTACCAAAGCCATTCACATCCGTATGCGATACAATTTATGTCGTGAAACCTTGCACGGGGCCGGTTTATCCAACGGCGTTCGGACGCCGCAGCTTCATACAGGCAGGCATGTTGGGCGGCATTGGTCTCAGCCTCGCCGATCTGTTCCGCTTTGAGGCCAAGGCGGCGGAGGTGCGCGCAGCCAACGCCGCATTCCGAACGAAGGAAGGTCCAGCGAAGAGCGTCATTCAGATCATTTTTCCCGGTGGTTTGGCGCATCAGGAATCGTGGGATCCGAAGCCGGAAGCTCCTCTCGAATATCGCGGGCCTTTCGGTGTGGCCAAAACGAAAATTCCGGGCGTCGTGCTGAATGAAAACTTGTCGAAGACCGCCCAAATAGCGGACAAGATCACCGTCATTCGTTCGATCACCGGACGCATTCCCGATCACGCGCTGGCCACATACCAGATGCTGACGGGCTACCTTCCGTCGCCGGCGATCATTCACCCCAGCATCGGCTCCGTAGTCTCGCACGAGTTTGGCCCGCGCAAGAATCTGCCCGCCTATGTTGGTGTTCCCAATGTGCAGCCGGCAGGCGGTACGGGTTACTTAAGTTCGAAGTTTGGAGCATTTGAGTTGGGCGCGGATCCGGGCCAGAAGAATTTCCAGGTTCGCGACATCACGCTTCCGCGCAATATTTCCGATGAGCGGTTCATGCGCCGCGCCAATGCGCGCGAAGCGGTGGAAGCGCACTTTCGCCAATTGGAATCGAACCCCGCGGAACTCGATGCCATGGGTGAGTTCTATCAACAGGCTTACAAATTGATCAGTTCCGCCGAAGCGAAGAAGGCATTTTCGCTGGACGGCGAGCCGGAAGCCATGACGAAGCTGTATGGGGAAATGCGCAATCCCCGCAATGGTCAGAATTTCAGCATCGGCCGCCAGTTGATGTTGGCGCGCCGCCTGGTGGAAGCCGGAGTTCGATTCGTCACGGTGCTGTACAGCGGCTCCAACGGTTGGGACAATCACGTGCAGATCAAAGACGCGGTGGGCAATGGAATGCCCGCCTTCGATCACGCCTTCTCCGGATTGATCACTGATCTGGATCAGCGCGGCCTGCTCGATTCGACGCTGGTGATGGCGACATCCGAATTCGGCCGAACTCCGAAGATCAACGTCACTTCCGGCCGCGATCACTGGGCTCGCGTTTATTCCTATGCGCTGGCGGGCGGCGGCATTACAAAAGGCCAGATTTACGGCGCATCGGACGCCACCGGTGCGGAACCGGATCGCGATGCCGTCACCGTGGAAGATTTCCTCGCCACCGTCTACCATCAACTCGGGATCAACCCCGACGAACGGCTCATGGCCCCCGGCAACCGGCC
>JACPVQ010000234.1 GCA_016191645.1 Candidatus Solibacter usitatus | reverse complement strand
GTGCATCGAGGGCGGGGGTGCTATTCCCGTTCGCACGCGGTATTCGCGCGCGAATAGGGCTTTACCGCCTTCTTCGGACCGGTTTCATTGTGGCAATCGAGGCACGCGGGCGAGGTGAGAACACGGCGATGCTTCTGTGAACTGCCCGCGTGCACGACGTGGCAATTCAAACAAGTCACGTCCGATTTGTTCTGGAGAGTATCCTGCACATTACGGAACACGTGGCGGTCGCCGTCACTGGAATTCCCCGCCTGGTAGTCGCTGAACAAATCGTCACCGGCAACGTAGTGGTACGCGTAGGGAACTCCCATCGCCTTCGACTTCCCTCCGCGCAGATGGCACGACCCGCAAATAGAAGCGACCGTTTTCGGAGCGGTACGGTTTTTCTTTGAGAGAAGAATCAGCGACGTATCATTCGTATGTTCCAGATTCACGACGCCGTGGCAGGCATAGCAATCGATGCCGAATTCGGTGAACGCCTTGGTTTGCGCATTCACGGCGGTGGTGTGGCATCCGGCGCAACGATCGGCGAATTTCGTGGCGTTCCAGGAACCATCCTTTTCCTGAATGGCGAATTTTCCGTAGCCGGTCTTCTTCAACTGACGGTGCGGAGCGCGGCTGCCGAGCGTGAATGTATCGGGCTCACTTTCCTTCATGACAACGGTCAGGTTGTGCCGGTTCTTCTGCCACGCCGAGCCGATGTCGCCCGAAAAATGTTCGAAATTACAAAAATTGTTCGAACATCATCCCTAATGATTACGGTAAAACTCATTTTTTGTAAATTGGTAACTCAGTTACTTACTTTTTAAGCATTTAAGAAACCGAACTTAACGGCGATCCGATCGGGGCCTTCCACCATCGCCGAACGCTGCTTCGTGCCTGCCATCAGTTTGGGCTGTTCCAGAATCTTCACGCCATCGGCCTTCATGCGATCGAGCAGCGGGTCGAGTTGCTCCACGCTGAACGCGACGTGATCGAACACCGTGCCGCGCGTGGAGCGGAAGTTTTCGTGGCCGCGATATTTCGCCGGATAGATAATCACGTTAACGCCATCCAGCGTAAATGAGGCCGACGGCCCCACCTGAACATTGCGATAAATGCGCGGCTCCTGCGACGGCGAGATGCGCGGCTTAATAGCGAAGTATTTGGCGTACCATTCCGCCGCCGCCTTCGTATTCGCGCTGAACGTATGCATGTGGCCGAAGTTGTGATGGCCCGCCGTGTTCAGTTCGATCAGCGCATGATCCGGCCCATCGACATAGGCGTAATAAAAGCCCTTGAAGTTGGCCAGATCGCTGATGTCGGTGAGCGGAGTTTGAAATTGCGTACCACTCTCCACCTGTTTCTTGTAGACGGCGGGCATGTCCTCAGCGCCCCAGCCAATATGCCAGATGGGGGAATCGTAAGGCCAAGCCACCGGAGCCGCCGCTACTTTGTCGAACAGCAGCCACGACTTCTGAGCCCACACGGCATCCTTACCGGCGAACGCGGATTTCTCCGCGCTGAACTTTGTTGTGTAGAACGAAATGGCAGCCGCGGGATCCGTCACGTTGAGATGAACGTGATGGAAATGCGCGGCCTCCTGCGCCAGGAGAAACACCGGCGCCGCCAATATCGTGAGCAACCGCCGCATGGACCTAATCGTCCGCGCGGACCCAACCGTAGGCGTCGTTGGAACGCTGCCCGCCCTGATCGAGATAGGCGAGTTTCAACTTGTCGAGTGCATCGCCCGCCAGCGGCTTGCGGGCCTTCTTCAAATCGATACCGTAGATCTTGGCGGCATTCAATCCGAAGATATTCGCCTTGTCCTGCTTGGTGATCTTCTTGTAGCCGAACTTGTCGCACATCTCATCGGAAATCTGGAAACGTTTGAAGGCATCCACCACCCACTGCGGCGATCCCCACCACAAGCAATCCGTGCCCCAGATCACGTGATCGGAGCCGTAATACTTGATGTTCTTGCCGATGCCATGCATGGCGACGGTCGGGTTGGCGATGACCAGCGGACCGAAGAAACTTCCGATTTCGCAGTGCACATTCTTCATGTTCGGATTGCGTTTCTTGATATCCATCAGGATCTGATGCCACATGAAGTCGCCCGTCGTCGCGTCGTACTTGTTGGACTCCAACCAGTTGGGCTCGGTGGGACCGTGCTGGATGGCCGAATGGTAGACGATGAAGGTGAAGTCGGGATTGTTCAGCGCGGCTTTCTCCACGTCTTTCGGATTGGCCAAGTGACCCAGTGTGCGCGATTGATAGGAGTAGCCCTTGTGAACGCTGATGATCTTGAGCCCGCGTTTGCGCGACTCTTCGTAGAACATGGCGGCGTTGTCGTCATCCAATTGGAAGCCGCCGCCGGAGCCGCCTGGATCAGTATGGCAATACCATTTCCACGACGAGATCTTGTACTTCGTAAGTTCGCGATCCATCTGTTCGAGCAATGCAGCCTTGTCCGGCTTGTTGTTCACCTTGTCCCAATAATGATTGGGAGCAAGATTGCCCTGCGATACGGCGCGCGTAGAACCGGACAGCCGGTTGATTTCGTCCCGCGCGTAGGCCATGAGCCAGCTTGGCAAAACACCGCCGCCGCGGGCGCGCATTTCCGGAACGCCACCCTGGTCGTCGCGAATTTTTTCGCGGCCGGGAACGCCGGAGATCACCACCATGTCGGTTTCCGAATCGAAGTACATCTCCTTCACGAAGTTGCGGAAGCTGTAGGAATCCTTATCGTTGGTGAGTTGGAAGCCCATGTTCTTCACGAACTCGGAGTTGCGGAAGTTCAGCGCGTAGCCATCGGTGAAATGCGCCTGCACATCCATCACAAAGAACTCGCCCTTGGGCCATTTTTCCGCGCTGGCCTCGGGTTCCCACGTCTCCGCTTCGTCCACTTCGAACGCCTCGCCCCAAACTTTGTTCGACGCCAGGAAGCAGGTGGCCATGCCCATGGAGGTCGCCATGAAGGCGCGGCGATCCATTCCAAGCTTCTTGGAACGTACCTCGGACAACTCAGTGATGAGGTGCTCGACATTCTTCTGCTGCAGGCTTTGCGGACGCGGAATAAACTCCTCGTTGGAGACGAGTTGCGTCGGCATTGGGGAAATTACGTTCTTCTTGCGGTCACGGTCGGCCTTGCGAATCCACATGGTAGTCCCTCCTGGTGGTGTGCTTAGGAATGATAACTATTTCGGCGGCGGGAAGCAAGACGGGTCACTGGGTTGTATAACGTGACATTACAGGCATTGCGCGAGGTGTACGGGCAATCGGGCCTGTGGCAGCAAAGTGATAATGTCCCCTTTGAGCAAAGTAGAAATGTCCCCTTGACAACCCCCAGCATGAGGGATGCAAGAAGGACAGCTACTGATGACACACGCCGATAGGGACCGGCTAGTAACGTTGCGAAAGGCCAAGAAGAAGGTAATCACGCAGCGGGAAGCCGCCGAGGAGTTGGATCTGAGTGTACGGCAAGTGAAACGGCTGCTGTACGCATTGAAGAAGGGAGGAGACAAAGCGGTGCAGCACGGGCTGCGCGGGAAACCATCCAACCGGCGGATTGAGGAAAGCATCGAACAAGAGGCGGTGAAGATCTTGTCGGCGCCTATTTACAAGGGGTTCAGACCGACGCTGGCGTCGGAGTATTTGGCGGGGAAGCATCAAATCAAGGCGAGCAAGGAGACGGTGCGGCAGTGGATGATCCGCGGCAAGCTGTGGGTGGAGAAGAAAGGGAAGGTCAAGCAAGTCCATCAGTGGCGGCCGCGGCGAAGCCGGTTTGGGGCACTGGTGCAGTGGGACACTAGCGACCATGACTGGCTGGAAGGGCGTGGGGAGCGGATCTATCTGATCGCGATGATCGACGATGCGACCAGCCGGTTATTCGCGCAGTTCGTGCGGCACGATACGACCGAAGAAAACATGCGGCATCTGTGGAGTTACCTCGCCAAGTTCGGCCGCCCGGTGGCATTCTACACCGACAAGGCGAGTATCTTCCAGACGGCGGAGAAGCACAAACGCGATGAGCCTGGAGTGGAGAAGGACGCCGTGGAAATGCCGCCGACGCAGATCGGCCGCGCGTTACAGGAGTTGGGGATCACCTGGATTGCGGCACACACGGCCCAAGCCAAAGGGCGAGTGGAAAGGAATTTCCTCACTGCCCAAGACCGGCTGGTAAAAGGGATGCGTGTGGCTGGCGTGACCACGCTGGAGCAAGCCAATCAATACCTGACCAACGATTACCTGGTGTGGTGGGAACGGGAATTGACGGTAGAGGCGGCCAATCCCGACGACGCCCATCGCCCGTTAGACAAAAGCCACAATCTGGCGGCATCGTTGAGCCATGTCGAGACACGCCAGGTGCGAAACGATTACACGTTGCGATGGGACGGCAAGTTTTATCAGATCGCGCGGCAATCGGTCACGACCGGGTTACGCCGGGCCAATGTACGAGTAGAGGAGCGGCTGGACGGGTCGATCGCGGTGCGTTATCGGGATCAGTATTTGAAGGTGAGACTGTGCGAGCAAGAGCCGGTGCCCGCGCCAGTGAAGGGGGCCCAAAGCAAGCCAGCGCGCAAGCCAGCCAAACGTAGCGATTGGGATAGAAACTTCGACTTGAAGAAAGCCCCGCCGCTATGGCGAGCGGCGCGGGCATCCGGCAACCGGAGATCGGAAGGAGAATGAAAATGGCGCACCCCATTCCGGCAATTCATCGCGGCCAGCTCAAGGAACAAGTGGCGCGAAGGCAAAGTTCGCCCGTAACAGGGAAACTCTCCGCACGACCGGCCGGTAAGCCGGGTGATTTCTTTCTCGCCCTGGAGAATTTGCGACGATCCCTTCCGCGCCACTGTTCTGCCGTGGCTTCCCACGTTGCCGGAGCGCTCCATTTGCGTTTTGAGAAGGCATGGCGGAATCTATCCGTCCGATGGAGGGCAAGCCTGAGCTGGAGCTGCCACCTCCCGCCGGCAACCCCAGACCCAAGCCCTAGAACGTGTCGGGAGGACCGCGCTCTTCTCATCGTCCGGATGAGTTCCGGCCGGCTATTCCTTGACCGGGGTGCTCGCCAGCATTGCCCGTCTCCGCTTCACCGGCATCGTCAGACTAACACGCGTTTTTCAGCAGCCTGGGAAAAGGGGACATTTCTACTTTGCCAGAGAGGGGGACATTTCTACTTTGCCTTGACATACGGGCAATCGGGCCTTGCCACCGGCAGCGGATGCGCATACAATGATGCTGGATGTAATGAGCGGAAGAGGCGACCGTCGCCCGAGCCTGATTTCTTACGTAACTTAATTGGTTGCGCCGTTCCCAGTCGACCGGCGCCTGACAAGTGACACTGTGGCAAAGGGAGAACCGGTATGTTCGAGAGTCTCGATGAAACGATGAAGCACGATGAGCAGACGGAATCCAGTCCGAAAGAGCGAGCCGTGCGTTATGTGATGATGGCGGTGGCCGCTGTAGTCATACTGGGCGGTCTGCTGATGGGGATTCGCGTTCTGAACTAACGCGGATCAACGCCAGTCGCCAACGGCAATGAAGCCCGCCCAATAAAAAGGGTGCGTTGTGCGGCCATTTGACCGGCGCGCCTTCAGTTGCCGCAAGGAGGCTTGACGGACCGCGTCCGCTGTGTCGAAACCACGCGCGAATCGCTCTTCGTAAAGGGCGGCCATCCAGTTCCGCGCCGCTTCGTCCTCCACCGGCCAGAGACTTGTAATCAGAGTCCGCGCCCCCGCCGCTTGCACGGCGCGGCGAAGACCCAATACGCCTTCGCCACTCTTGACCTCGCCCAAACCGGTTTCGCATCCCGAAAGAACTACCCAATCGGCGCCGCTCAAATCAAGCGTGGCGATTTCTTCGGCGGTGAGAATGCCGTCCTCCTCACCGGCTTGCGCCTGGCGGCGCAGGTTCGCCCCGGCCAAGGCAAGTCCGGCGCGGAGCAGCGGGCTCTCGCGCAACACGGAATTGCCTTTGCAGCGGTCTTCCAGGAAAAACCCGTGCGTCGCCAGATGAATCAACCTATGGCCCGGCGCATTTTCCTTGAACGCGGATTCGGTCGCCTGTGCGCCGCTCAGAACGGTGGTTCGCTCACCCGAGGCATTCCAAATGCCGAGGATGGAGTTCAGTTCCTGTAAGGAAGCGGGCAGCGCGGAGAAGCGAACCTCATCGAAGTCGGAGCAACCGGTTGTGTTTCCTCGCAGAACAGGCGTAACAGGTTTCGCCCTGGCAGGACGCGCGTCATAAAAGGGATTGCCGATCGCCAACATTCCGCTGCCCGCCGATTCCGGCGCGCGGGCAACCAGATCGCGTTCGGCGGACAGATAGTGTATCGATTGCCCGCCTTCCACCAGATAACCCGCCGCGCGGCGCGGAAGCGCTGAAAAATTGACAAATTGCAACGAGCCGTCGGGAACCACAAAGACGCGGCGCGCGGTCTTGACATGCGGTTCGATGGGATCCCAGATGGCTTGCCGCAGCAGCGCACCGGCGGCGCGATACGACGCTTCGTTACGCGCGGCGCTTCTTCCGTCCGACTCCGCCTCCTTTCGCAACTCTTTGCGCCAGTTCCCGACCAGCGAATCGATGAGCGCGGCCGGGCCCAACGAAATGGCAACAGGCAATGGCGACGCGCCCGCCTTCACGAAGGCCAGGTACCTTGGCTCTATGCTTTGTGGATCTATAGCCGTTCCGGGAATGGCGTATTGTTGGGGCTTGTAATAAGCAAAGGCGACCAGCGCCGTGCTCGACGTGAGGGCTTCGGCTACATCGGTGTAGCCGGCGTGGGCCCGCTCCGTCGTGCGGCGAAATTCCGCGCTTGCCGATGCCAGGAGCCGCTCCAGGGATTCCATTTGGTCGCGCGCCGCATGCAGAGCGGAATCGAACGGAGCGGCGTTCGTGCCGCGACCGCGAATGACAAGCCGCGCCAACTCGCGCCGCGCCGCGGCATACTCTTCCGCCAACTTTGAGGTTTCCTGGCCCGACGCGCGAATGGAGCGGTTACGAACCGTAATCTCATCCAGCACCAAGGCGCGATCGCGGATGAGCGCGTTCCATGCGTCCTTGCGCAGTTCGACGGTGGAGGCCTTGCCGGCCGCCAGCCCCAAAGCTACATGCAGCCCCACGGCCAGCGCACTGTCGAAGAGTAACGCCTGGCGCTCGGCCGATCCGGCCGCCACCGAGCTGAGATGTTCGCGCCGGATGCGCGACGAGTCGAGCGCGGCATGCATCGCCTGCTCGTTGCGGCCCGCTAACCGCAGGGCCGATGACAGGTTCGCCAAATGCTCGCCAACCGTGGGATGAGACGGGCCGACCAACTGCCGCATGATGGCGAGCGATGCGGTGTAACGTTCGATGGCCTCCGCATAATTGCCCGTCTTGGCGGCGATGTCGCCAAGGCTGCGCGTGACGTAGGCAATGGCCCTGGGCTCCGTCTCCTTGTTCTTTTCAAAGATGGAGAGCGCTTCCAGATAGCTCTCCCGCGCCTTGCCATATTGCCGCAATCCTTCGTGCGCCTCGCCGAGATTCGCCAATGTGTAGCCGAGATTGGGATGATCCGGCTTCAATTTCGCACGCCGCACGGCGAGCACGCGGGCCTGGCGCTTCAGAGCTTCCCCATATTCGAAGAGACTGGTTTCAACTACTCCCAGATTCATCACCAGGCTCAGTGTGATGTTTGCGTCCGGCCCCAGATGTTTTTCAGCAATCGCCAGTGCCCGCAGGCAGTTCCTGCGCGCCTCGCGATAGTCGCCCATATTGATCTGCACGACGCACAGGTTCTGATAGGGACCGCGCACCTTCAGATCATCCGGTCCCACCGCGCGCTCCCAGGCGGTTACGGCGCGGCGCAGGTGTTGCACCGCGGCATTAAAATCACCCGCTTGGTAAAGCACCGTGCCCAACGAAAGCAGCGCTTGCGCCAGCCGCTCATCGCGCGCGGCCGGATTTGCCTCGGCAATCGCCAGTGCCCGCTCCATGGCCTGCCTTGCTTTGGGGTAATCGGCAATGACATTCCAGGCATCGAAGAGTTTCTTGTACGCGTCGAACAACGCAAGGTCGGTGGGACCGGATGCGGCAGCCTCCAACTTCAAGGTTTCCAGCGCAAGAGCTTCGGCCTTATCCTGCCGGCTCTGAACTTGCGCGCGAGCCACATAGGCCAGTGACACCAATGCGAACATCAATGACCAGCAGCTGCGAAACCACCACATGCGCCTACTGTAGCGCTTTCAAGCGCTCCAATAATTCACCGGACTCGGCGGCGAGACCGGCTTTCAATGCAGCGGCAGCTTGCAGCGCCACACGCGCGCCGGCAATGTCTTTCATGGCGATTCTCACCTTCGCCAGATAAAACCAGGCCTCTTCCAAATACGAGGAATCGCCCGCGGCGATGACCGCTTGGAAATCCGCGGCCGCACCACTAGCGTTGCCGGACAACATCCTGGAAGCGCCCAGAAAGAAACGCGATGGGAGATGTTCCGGTCTCTCTGTGGCCAGAGGCGCAAGCGCATCCGCCGCCGATCTGTAATCCTTCCTCGTATAGTGAGCCATCGCCGCGCGGAAGCGAATCCCGTACTCGTCTTCGGCCGCGCGCAATTGCAGCGGGGTGTATCGGGGCGCATCCACTCTCGCCAGGACCGTAATCAGATCGGGAGACGGCATGGACTGTGCAGCCAACGGCCGCGATTCGCTTTGCGAAGCTCTTCGCGCAGGCAAAATGATTCCGATCACAAGGCCGGCCGCCACCGCCGCAATCGCCGGCACCGCCCAGACCCAACGTCTGCGCATGGCGATTACCTTGGGTTTCACGGCCCTCGCTTGCAGGGCGCGCCGAATGGAAACGGCGGCGTCCAAAGCCGGAAAACAGGAATGGCACGTGAAATAGTGCCGTTCCCACTCCTCGCACTCACTCTCCGTCATCTCCAGGGAAAGGTAGCGCTCGATGATCTCCGTTGCATTGACGCCAGGGCAGTTCATGTTCCGTCACCTGTGAGTGGCGTTCGGCGGCAGATTGTGACCAGTTCCATGGCCCTTTTTAGCGCCCTTGACTTGCGTTGCCGCACCACTTCGGATGTCAGGCCAAGGCGTTCCGCGATCGCTCCCGGTTTCATCCCTTCCACCATCACCATAGTAAGGATCGCCCGGTCGCCCGCTTCCAAGGCGTCAATCGCCTGGCTAGCCACGCGATAACGTTCTTCCCGATCGGCGTCCTGAGGAATGGCCGCCGGATCAAAGCCTTCCGGCATCGAAACGGTTCGGCGCCGCGCTTTCCCGCGGATGCCTCCAGCCACCAGATTTCGCGCCGTTCCATAGAGAAACCCTGCCAAAGCGTCCGGCGCGCGCACCTTTCCGTCGCGCAATGCGCGAATCGCCGCAATGAGCGTTTCCTGTGCTATGTCCCGGGCATCTTCGAAATCGCACCCGCGCGAAGACGCAAAGGCTTCCAGCCGGGGCAGAAACCAGAGCGCCAATTCTTCCTCGGCTTCCGCATCGCCGGAGAGGATCCGACCCGCCATATAACCCCACGTTTTCTCCGGATGTGACTCTTGTGCCGGCAACGATTTTCTAAACCCGAATCCCCAGAACCCACAGGTCGTAACCAACTGCCTGACGAAAACACAGCCAAAATTGGGCCCATTTTCCCTGCATGACGGTTGGACGCGGCGCGCCATACGCCTCAATCCCGAGTTCGCGCAACATTTTCCTGGCTCGAAAGATGTGGTAGCCGTCGCTGACTATCACACAACTACGCAGACCCATGCGACGCATGATTTCTGCAGAATAGGTCAGGCTTTTCGCCGTACTTTCGCTTTCCGCCTCTACAATAATGTCTTCCACCGGCACACCCTTCCTACTTAAATAGGTCCGGCCGACCTCTCCTTCCGTAAAGACAGGGTCTCCGCCGGCCCCTCCGGTGGTGAGGATTTTCTTTGCAATCCCTTGATTATAAATATCAAATGCGTGGTCCAGCCTGGCTCTCAGAACTGGGGATGGCTTACCCCGGTATTCGGCGGCACCCAAAACCAGGATCAGATCGGCAGGCCGTAGCTCGCTGGTGGTGGATTGGCTGTCAATTTCCAAAGTCAGTTGGAGCAGGTGGACCGCAATCCCCAACAGGAGAGCGCCTGCGCACCCAAGAAACCACCTTTTTGAATACCTAGAGGCCATGTTTGACGGATGTATCCCAATTGCTTGTGGCTTCTAGATCTCGACCACCTCTGGTAGTTATGCTTGGAACCACTAGATTACAAATGACCTCGGTGCGAAAGAAAAGTATTGCTTCCCGGCCTGTAAAGTGTTAAAAAGTGTTGGTAAGAGTTTTTTAGATGAGAGAAGTGTTCTTTAGTGGACCTAGATCATCCTATTCCCGAGTCTGCCAAGGTTCCGTCACCGCCGCGGGGGACTTTCCAGGCGAAAACGGATGTGAAAGGACGCCTGCCGCTGCCGTCGGCGATTCTTTCGTACCTGAAGGCGTTGCAGGCAAAACAAGTTTTCATCACGACCATAGATATCACGATAGGACGAATATACACGATTCCGGCCTGGGATAAAACACTTGAATTGTTGGCAAGCGCGGAAGGGGAGGACCAGGAGAGGGCGACTCGAGTGATGTTCATGGCGAACCACTTCGGGCAGGACGTCGAAGTGGATTCCGCCGACCGGGTTCTGCTGCCGACCGAGCTGAGACGGCATTTGAGTTTGGAGGGCGCAACGGTGCACCTGGAAGCCGGCGCGGGATTCGTCAATATTTACAGCGACGATTTGTACCAAGCCAACTATTCGGCTTACCGTCCGCAGGTGGCGGACGACGTGAAGGCGCTGCGAAAAAAGATTGGGCTCAAGTAGCGGATATGTATGACGCCGTTCCACATTCCGGTACTGAGCAAAGAAGTGTTGGAGCACTTGGCTGTGCGGCCGGATGCAGTCTATCTGGACGTTACGGCAGGCCTCGGAGGGTTGTCGATGGAGATCGCTAAGCAGCTGACGACAGGTTTCGTCATCGCGAATGACAGAGATGCCGAGTCTCTGGAACTCGCGCGGAGGAACACGTCGCAGTATGCCGAAAAGATTCGATTCCATCACGGCCGCTTTTCCCGCGTGGGAGAAGCATTGGAGAGCTACAAAGTGGAGCGGGTGGCCGGGTTGGTAGCCGATCTTGGTGTATCGCGCTACCAACTCACGGACCCGGAGAGAGGGTTCACGCTGATGGCGGATGGGCCCTTGGACATGAGACTCGACCGTGGCGAAACGATCACGGCGGAGCAGGTAGTGAACTATACAGACGAGGAGACGCTGGCCAATTGGTTCTACCAGTTGGCTGGGGAGAGGAGGTCGCGGAGAATAGCCAGAGCAATCCGCCAGGCACGGCCGATTCGTTCCACGGGCCATTTGGCTCGCGTAATAGAAGAGGTCGTGCCGCGGACCGGCAGATTGCATCCGGCAACGAAAACGTTTGCGGCGATCCGTCAGGTGGTGAACCAGGAACCGGAGGAACTGAACGCTCTGTTGGAACTGGTTCCGAAACTGGTGATGCCCGGTGGGAGAGCGGTTTTTCTGACGTTTCATAGCGATGAGGATCGACCGGTAAAACATTTTTTTCAACGTCTGGCCAGAGAAGGCCGGGCGCAACTGTTGACGAAGCACGTAGTCAAGCCGGGGCGGGATGAAGTGCTGGACAACGCCGCGGCTCGCAGTTCCATGCTGAGAGCCATCCAACTGAACTGATGCAGTTCCGCACTCCGCGCGCAGGCGGGAGGCGCGAGAAGAGATCAGAGGAGAAATTACCATGGCAACGCTAGTAGCGTTCTTGAACCGATTCACCTGGGCCGGCGCGGCCGACAGGAGCGCATCCACCGTGGACAACCGCGCTCAGGCGGCCACGAAGCCCGCGGCGCAGCCCTTTCTGCTGCGGCCGTTTCCGGGAGAAGAGATCTATTTCGTTCCCAAGAGGCTGGATAACAGCCGCGTGGTTCGCGAGGCGGATCCCGCCGCCGCCAAACAGCAGATCGCCACGTTCAGCGGCGCCACGGTCGCGGCATTTCTTGTGATTTTGCTGCTGGGACTGCCCCAGTTTTATCGCACCATGGCGGGCTTTCAGGTGGAGAAGCTCAAGGCCGAACAAGACAAACTGATTCAACAGAAGACGGAATTGATTGTGGAAGAAGCCAGCCTTACCCGCCTGGAGCGTCTGTCGGAACTGGCCGCGGCAAAGAACCTTGTGGAGCCGAAGCCGAATAGCGTTGTGCATTTGAAGAACCTGCATCGCCGCCCGGACCAGGCCAAGAAGACCGATGGCCCCACCGGCGTGGTCCCCGCCAAGGAGATCGCGCAATAGTCGACGGCGGAGCGCTTCCCGCCGCTTCCGCGCGCAAAAGCCATGACTGAGCATCACGACATTGCATCTACCGGCGCTAACGTTGACCGGTTGAGCGAACATTCCGCCAAGCGGCTGCTGTGGCTTGGCGGCGTCGCTCTGCTCTGGGGGTTGACGCTTGCCGGCCGGTTGATCTACCTGCAGATTCTGCACTACGACGAATGGACGGAAAAGGCCCGCATGCAGCAGCAGGATACGGAAACGTTGATGGCTACGCGCGGCGCCATCCTGGATCGCGAATCGAACGAGTTCGCGGTCAGCCGCACTACCAAATACGTTGTTCTCAACCCGAAGCAGATCGCCGACACCGACATGGCGGCGGGAATGCTCGCCCGATTCCTGCACATGGATAAGGATGCGGTGGCGCAGATGATTCACCGCAAACGCGAGGCGGCTTCCGGCGGCGGGTTTCTGGTGCTCAAACGAAAATTGGCGCAAGAGGAGTTGGAGAGCATCCTGAACCTGAAGAAGTCGAAGTTCAAAGGACTGGCGTTGCGGGACGAAAGCGTTCGCATCTATCCCAAGGGTTCTCTGGCTTCGCACGTGATTGGCGCGGTCGATCATGAAGACAAGGGCAGCTCCGGAATTGAGTTGGGACTGGAAGATGAGTTGCAGGGGCTCGCCGGATCGCGGCGCGTTTTGCGCGACTCCATCGACCGGCGCTACGGAGCGAAAGAGGAAGTAAAGCCAGTCCACGGAAAGAATATTTGGCTCACCATCGACGAACGGATTCAATTCACCGCCGAACAGGCCCTCAAATCCGCCGCCGAAGGATGCCGCTGCAAGACGGGCAGCGTCGTCGTGATGGATCCTCGCAACGGCGACATTCTGGCGATGGCGAATTATCCGTCCTTCGACCCCAACGATCCCGTTCGTTCCAGCCAGGATATGGCGGCGCGCTTGAATCTTGCTGTCGCCGCGCCATTCGAACCGGGATCCGTTTTCAAAGTATTCACACTCAGCGCGGCGCTGGAAACGACGGATCTGGGTCCGGAGTCCCCCATCAACTGCCTGAACGGCAGCATCAACCTTCATGGACGCGTGATTCACGAGGCCAAGCGCGGATTTGGAGTGCTTCCGATGCGTCAGGTGCTGGCGCGCTCCAGCAACGTGGGCGCGATACAGGTGGGCCTCCGCGTAGGTTCCAATAACCTGTACAAGTATCTGGCGCAGTTCGGGTTTGGAAAACGGACGGGCGTTCCGCTTCCATCGGAATCGGGCGGCCTGTTGCACGAGCCCAGCAAGTGGGACGCGACCTCCATCGGCTCGGTGGCGATGGGGCACGCGGTCATGACGACGACGCTGCAACTGGCGCAGGCAGGATCGGTGATTGCCAATAACGGCTACATGGTGCGTCCGAGAATCGTCCTCAAGCGGCAGCGGCCGGGCGCGCCGGTGGAATGGGAGCCGTCGGCGCAAGCGGTAAAAGTATTGAACGAAACGAACGCCTTCAAGATGCGCGACATGATGCACGATGTCGTATTGCCCGGAGGCACGGGAACGCGGGCGCAGGTCGCAGGTTATTTGACTGGAGGAAAAACGGGCTCGGCGCAGATCTACGATGCCGCTACCAAGGCTTACACGCACAAGTACAATGCGTCGTTTTTGGGAATGGTTCCGTTGACGAATCCGCGGTTGGTTGTAGTGGTCACGCTCAACGGATCGGCCGAGTATGGCGGCACAATCGCCGCGCCGGTATTCCGGGAGGTAGCGGCGGCGGGATTGCGGTACCTGGAAGTCCCGCGGGATATCGAGCCGGCGCAGGTAGCCAGGAAGATGCCCGCGCCTGATCGCGAGACCGAAAACGATGCTTCCGAACCCCTGCCGGCAGGAACGCCGGCGGACGAGACGCCCGAGAAAGCGGGAGCGATCAAGCTTGCCACGGCCCCTGTCTCTGGGGCGCGAGCGCCCAACCTGATGGGCAAGACGATGCGCGCGGCGATTAGTGAGGCAACGAAAGCGGGGCTTGTCTTGGAAGCGCGCGGCGCCGGAGTAGCGCGCAGCCAGCGGCCGCCGCCGGGAAAGTTGATGGCCAGGGGCGATCACATCGTGGTGGAGTTCCGGCGAAGAAGATGATGGAACTTGGGGCAGTGCTGGAAGGCGTACCGCTGCGCGGGGGAGTTTCCGCCGCATTGCGAGGCCGCGCCGTGCAAGGCCTGGAGTATGATTCACGCCGTGTGGGCGCGGGTAGTCTGTTCGTGGCATTTGCCGGAGCGAAGTCCGATGGACGAATGTTCGCCGCCCAAGCCATGGAGAAGGGAGCGTTAGCCGTGATGAGCGAGTTCGCCGCACCGGCCGGCTACGCGGGCCCTTGGATTCAAGTGGAGCATGGGCGCAGGGCGCTGGCGCTCGCGTGCAGGAATTTCTATGGTCCTCCCGAACGCGATCTTTCCCTCAACGGATTCACCGGCACGAACGGAAAGACGACCTCGAGTTTATTGCTGGACTCGCTGTTTCGCAAGGCCGGCAAAACAACAGGCGTGTTTGGAACGATCGGCAACACGATCGCCGGAGAGTGGGAACCGGCCATCAACACGACGCCGGAATCGCTGGACCTGTACCGCATGTTCGAGAAATTGCGCGCGCGGGGAGGAACGCATGTGTCGATGGAAGTGTCGTCGCATGCCTTGTTCCTGGGACGCACCCATGGACTGGCGTTCCACACGGCCGTGATGACAAACCTCAGCCAGGATCATCTGGATCTGCATGGAACCATCGAAGATTATTTTGCGGCGAAACAGCAGCTGTTCG
This sequence comes from Candidatus Solibacter usitatus, assembly GCA_016191645.1. Taxonomy (GTDB): domain Bacteria; phylum Acidobacteriota; class Terriglobia; order Bryobacterales; family Bryobacteraceae; genus CADEFT01. The sequence continues at coordinate 15,808 of JACPVQ010000234.1, read as the reverse complement.
TTTCCAACGGCGCATCCGCGCCGCGCTTTGCGGCCATCAACGCCGACGACGAATGGGCGCGCCGCATTCGCACCGAAAGCGCGACACAGGTACTGACCTATGGTTTGTCGGAAGACGCCAGCGTACGCGCCGAAGAGATTACCTCCGGATTCGAGGGACTGAGTTTCACGCTGCGGCATGGAGGAGTGTCCCTGCCGCTGCGCTCGGCCCTGGTGGGAACCATTAACGTATACAACATCCTGGCCGCGTGTACGGCCGGGATTGCACATGGATTGGATGTGGAAATGATTGCAGCTGGAATTACCGAATGCAACGCGGTGCCCGGGCGTTTTGAACGCGTCGATGAAGGGCAGCCGTTTCTTGTGATTGTGGATTACGCGCATACGCCGGACGCGCTGCGCAACGCCATTGCGGTGGCGCGCGACTTGAAGCCGCGGCGCGTGATCACGCTGTTCGGATGCGGCGGAGACCGCGACCGGTCGAAGCGTCCCCTGATGGGCATGGCTGCCGGCGAGCTCAGCGACTTTGTCGTGCTGACCTCGGACAATCCGCGGTCCGAAGATCCATTAAACGTCATCAACGACGCGCTGGTGGGTTTGCGCCGCTTCGATACTCCGCACTATGTGGAGTTGGACCGCGCCAAAGCGATTCGCATGGCGGTGGACGAGGCCAAGGAAGGCGACCTGATCCTGGTTGCGGGCAAGGGCCACGAAACGTATCAGGTGCAGAAGGATCAGACGATCGATTTCGACGATCGCGAAGAGACAAGGCGGATCTTGCGGGAGTTCGGCTATCGCCGGAATGCCGGATGAGGTTCACGGCCGCCCAGGTTGCCGAAGCGTTGCACACCGCTGTCGCGGCCGGGGACGAGCCGATTACGGGCTGGAGCGTGGATTCGAAAACAGTCCAGCGGGGCGAACTTTTTTTTGCGCGCCGCGGGCCGTCGCATGACGGGCACGCATATCTGGCGGACGTTTTCGCCAGGGGGGCAGCGGCGGCGATCGTGGATCACGTACCGCCGGGGACGCCGGCGGGATGGAAGTTGCTGGTAGTGCCGGATGTGCAGAAGGCGCTGGAAGATTTGGGACGGTGGGCGCGAGCCGTTTGGGCCGGAGACGTAATTGCTTTGACCGGCAGCGCGGGAAAGACGACGACGAAGGACATCATTGCAGCGATGTTGGCGACACACATGAGCGTTGGCAAAACCTTGGGCAACCTCAACAACCATGTAGGCCTGCCGCTATCCATCTTGCGTCTGGACGGCGAATGCCGGGCCGCGGTTCTGGAAATGGGCATGAATCATGCGGGAGAGATCGCCGGGCTGGCCGCAATTGCCGCGCCGCAAACGGGCGTCGTGACGAACGTGGGTTACGCGCACGTGGAGAATCTCGGCTCGCTGGAAGGCGTTGCGGCGGCCAAACGCGAGCTGATCGAAGCGTTGGGCGAAAACGGGACAGCCGTATTGAATGCCGACGATCCCCTGGTGGCCGCGTTTGCGAAATGGCATCGCGGACGCGTGGTGACCTACGGATTGTCGGAGGCGGCTTCGGTGCGCGGAGAGGACTTGCGGCATACGCCCGAAGGGTTGCGCATGCGCGTGCGCGCCTCGTTGTACGGAATCGAACCGGAGGAATTGCGGGAAACGGTGAGCGCTCTTGAGCCCGGCGAGATGCGCGGACGGCGCTTCGAACGGAACGGGATTCTACATATCGACGACAGCTACAACTCCAATCCCGGCGCGGCCTGCGCCATGATCGACCTGCTGGCGGAGACGCCGGCGCGGCGGCGCATCGCCGTGTTGGGCGAGATGCTGGAGTTGGGCGATTGGTCGGAAAGACTTCATCGCGGCGTGGGACGGCATGCCGCGAAACAAGGTTTGCATGTGCTCGTTGGGATACGCGGCGCCGCGCGGCATACTGTTGCGGAAGCATCCGCGGCAGGAATGCCAAGTGACGCCGCGTACTTTTTTGAAGACCCCGGCGAGGCCGGGCGGTTTTTGAAAACCATTGCGCGGCCCGGCGACGCCATTCTGTGGAAAGGTTCGCGAGGAACGCGCGTCGAAAAGGCGCTGGAAGGATTTCAGGCGTAACGGCAATGCTCTACTGGCTTCTTTACGAACTGCTGTTTCCCAAATTCGGCGTCATGCGATTGTTCGGCTACGCCACATTCCGCGTCGCTTGCGCGAGTCTGACTGCCCTGTTTCTTGGGTTGGTGTTGGGGCCGTGGCTGATCCGGAAACTGCGCGATTTTCAGATCGGGCAACACATCCGCGAGGAAGGGCCGAAGTCCCATCAGAAGAAGGCGGGCACGCCGACGATGGGCGGGCTGCTGATCATCATCTGCATCGTCGTCCCCACGCTGCTGTTTACAAATCTTCGAAATCCATATGTATGGGTGGCGATGGCGGGCTTGCTAAGTTTCGGCGCCATCGGATTTTGGGACGACTACACGAAAGTGAAGCGAATGCGCAATCTGGGGCTTACGGGAAGAAAGAAATTTCTCACGCAAGCCATGGCCGCATTGCTGGTGGGCGGACTGTTGATGTTGCTGCACTCGAAGGGGATGTACGACACCGGAATGAACATTCCGTTCTTCAAATCATTCCGCCCGAATCTGCTCATCGGCGGTTTGCTGGGGAATCCCTGGACCTATCCATTTGCGTTCAGCTTCTATCTCATCTTTCTGGAAACCGTGCTGCTGGGTTCGGCGAACGGCGTCAATCTGGCGGACGGCCTGGACGGATTGGCGATTGGGCTGATGATCATCGCTTCCGGCGCGATGACGGTGCTCACTTACACCAGCGGTCACGCGCAGCTGGCAACGTATCTCGATCTCGCGCGGCTGCCGGGCGCAAGCGAACTGGCCATCTTCTGCGGCGCGATGACCGGCGCGTCACTGGCATTTCTCTGGTACAACGCGCATCCCGCGGAGGTCTTCATGGGCGATGTTGGCGCGCTTGGGTTGGGAGGCGGATTGGGAACGATTGCCGTGCTCATTAAGCAGGAAGTGCTGCTTTTGTTTGTCGGCGGTGTGTTCGTTCTGGAATGTCTGTCGGTAATTCTGCAGGTGGGCAGTTTCAAAATGCGCGGGAAACGCATTTTCAAAATGGCGCCGCTGCACCACCACTTTGAGGCGATTGGCTGGCACGAATCGAAAATCATTGTGCGGTTTTGGATTGTCGGCCTGGTAATGGCATTGTTTGCATTAACAACACTGAAGTTGAGGTAGTCATGCGCCTGGAAGGGGCAAACGTTCTCGTGGTGGGACTCGCCAGGTCGGGCCTCGCCTGCATCGAACTGTTGACCGGGAAAGGGGCCAGAGTTACGGGTACGGATAGCCGCGCGTTGGAAGAACTGCCGGATGCACCGGCCGTGCTGGCGAAGTTCTCCGTGCCGTTCAAGAAGCAAACGCCGACCGTTTTTCATGGGCGCGACCTGATCGTGATTTCTCCCGGCGTCCCCTTCGATCTGCCGGAATTGACGATGGAGCGCGGGCGCGGCGTCCGCGTGGTGGGGGAAGTGGAACTTGCTTCCTACTTTCTACAAGGCCCTGTCATCGGAATCACGGGTTCGAACGGCAAGACCACAACCACCGCGTTGATTGGACACATCCTGCAATCGTGCGACATCGCTTCACAGGTCGGCGGAAACATCGGAATACCGGTAGCCTCGCTGATTGCAAGTTCGGCATCGAACCTGTGGAACGTGTTGGAACTATCCAGCTTTCAGTTGGAGAACATGGAGAATCTTCGCGCGCGCGTTGCCGTGTGCCTGAATATCACGCCAGATCATTTGGACCGGCACAAGACGATGGACAGCTACGCCGCCGCCAAGCGCCGGCTATTGGAAAATCAGCGCAAGGGCGATTGGGCGGTGCTCAATGCCGACGATCCAAGCGTCGCGGAGTTCGCGCGCGGCATCGAGTCTGAAGTGACGTGGTTCAGTTTGCAAGGCAGTCCCATCGATCACGGTTTCTGGTTGGAAGGGGGACAGATCCACTCCGGCGATGGAAACTTAATGCCTGTGGCCGAAATTCCTTTGTTGGGAATGCACAACGTCGACAATGTGAGGGCCGCGGCCGCGGCGTCGAGTCTGGCCGGCGCGCCGCTGGAAGGAATCCGCGCCGCGGTGCGCTCCTTCCCCGGCGTGGAACACCGCATCGAATTCGTGCGCGAGGTAAGCGGCGTGCGCTACTACAACGATTCCAAGGCCACCAACGTGGATGCGGCGCTGAAATCGTTGGATGCCTTCGCGGGAGGACTGTGGGTGATTCTCGGCGGCAAAGACAAGGACAGCGATTATTCGCAGCTGGCCGCGAAATTGAACGAGAAGGCGCGCGGAGTTCTGCTGATTGGCGCGGCGGCGAAAAAAATCGAATCGCAGGTCGCCTCCGCGTTGAGCGGCGGTCCGGGGATCTACTCGTGCGTGACATTGGACGCGGCGGTGCGGGAAGCAAGCGGACGCGCCAAGCCCGGGGAAACCGTACTTCTGGCCCCGGCGTGCGCCAGCTTCGATCAATTTCGCAACTACGAAGAACGGGGCGTCGTGTTCAAGACACTGGTCGCGGCGCTGCCCGGCAGGAGAGGCCAGTAGGGGACGAAGATAATGCCACAGCAACAAAAGACGGACAAGAAACTTTTTTCCACCATCGTGGGACTGCTCGCCTTTGGTTTGGTGATGGTTTACAGCGCGACCAGCATCACTTCGGAGTTGAACCAAACGACGCACGATGGCAACTACTATCTGGTGCGGCAGTTTGCATGGGTTGTCGTTTCATTCATCTTCATGCTCTATTTCAAGCGCAAGGATTATCGCAAGCTGGAGTCCTCCGTATGGGCGCTGGCGCCGCTGGCCATCTCCATGGTGCTGCTGATTGTGGTTTACTTTGTCGATCACGAGAAGCATCGCTGGCTGCGCTTTGGGCCCGTCGGGTTTCAACCGGCGGAATTCGCCCGCCCGGCGATGGCGGTGTTTCTCGCGTGGTTCGTTTCGCAGCGGCTGCACGCCATCAATAGCCGTCACACGCTGGTACCGGCCGCGCTGGTGGTGGCGGTTCTTGGCTTCTGCGTAGTGGTTGCGGATCTGGGAACTCTGATGGTGCTGGGCCTAACGGTGGTCGGAGTGTTCTTTGTCGCCGGAATGAGCCGCAGAAATATCGCGTTGGCCTGTCTGGTGGGTTTATTGGCGGGCGGCATTGCGATTGTTCACAAGCCGTACCGGCTGGTACGCGTGTTGAAGCATTTCGACAAAGAGGAACGCTGGATTCCGCTGATCGATCCGGGCGGCCACTTGCGCGCGCGCGCCGACAAATCGGCGACGAAGGATCCTTCCTATCACTCCACGCAAGCCTTGATTGCAGTTGCCAGCGGCGGCGCATTGGGACTGGGCTGGATGGAAGGGCAGCAGAAACTTCTCTTTCTGCCCGAAGTGAGGAACGATTACATCTACGCCTTGATCGGAGAGGAACTGGGACTGTGGGGAGCGACGGCGGTGATTTGCGCCTACCTGGTGATTCTGCATCGCGGGTTCCGGCTCTTCATGCGCGCGCCGGATCAATTCGGGCGTTATCTGGCTTTGGGCGTAACGCTGATGATCGTAACGCAGGCGCTCATTAATATGACGGTGGTGCTGGACATTGTGCCATCGAAAGGATTCACGCTGCCGCTGGTGAGCTACGGCGGCAGTTCGATGTTGAGCACGATGATTTCGCTGGGAATTCTACTCAGCGTCGGCGACCGGTCCGACATGAAAGAAAGTTAGGCGATCCACGGATGGCCGTATTTCTGATGACGGGTGGCGGCACGGGGGGACATGTGATCCCCGCGATCGCGGTGGCGCGCGAACTGCGGCGGCGCGGGCATTCTCCATTCTTCATCGGCACGCGGCAGGGGTTGGAAAGCAGATTGGTCCCGAAAGAAGGGATGCCGCTGGAGTTCATCGAGATAGGCGGTTTGAAGCGCGTTGGAATGCGGCAAACCGTGCGCACGATGTGGCAATTGCCGGCGGCCATTCTGCGCTCCATGCGATTCATTCGCACATACAAGCCTGTCGCCACATTCAGCATGGGGGGCTACGTTGCCGGACCTGTAGCGTTGGCCTCGTGGGCGATGCGCGTGCCGATTGTCGTGATGGAACCAAACGCCATGCCGGGATTCGTGAATCGCAGGATCGGAAAAATCGCCAAGCGCGCGCTGCTCACCTTCGTTGAGGCCAAACAGTTTTTTCCCGAGGAGCGCGTGGAGATGACGGGCCTGCCCGTTCGTCCGGAGTTTTTTACCTTGCCCGTCAAGGAGCGCGGCGGGGAGTTGACGGTTCTGGTGACCGGAGGAAGCCGCGGATCGCACCGCATCAATGAAGCCGGCCGCTTGAGTTGGACGATGTTTCAGACGCGAGCCGTTCGCTGGATTCATCAGGCCGGCTCCGACGACCATGGCTATCTACGCGACGCCTTCACGGCAATGGGGATGCGTGGAGAAGTGGTTCCGTTTATCGACGACATGCCTCGCGCCTACGCCCAGAGCGACCTTGTGATTTGCCGCGCCGGCGCGGGAACGGTTTCCGAACTCGCCGCGGCGGGCAAGCCCTCCATCCTGATTCCGTTTCCCTTTGCCGCCGATCAGCATCAGCTGCGCAACGCCGAAGCGATGTCGAACGGCGGAGCCGCGCGTTTGATTCGCGACGCCGAACTGACGGGAACGTTGTTATGGAAGGAAATTCTGGCCCTGGCCGATGCGCCGGGAATGCTGGAGCAGATGGGCGCGCGGGCACGAAGTTTCGCGCGGCCCGGCGCGGCGGAACGCGCCGCCGACATTCTGGAAGAAGAGGCGGCGGCGGATGGACGGAGGAAAGCGGGTTGACACGGACAATGGAAAACCGAAACAATTAGGGGTAAAAATGTTTTTTAGGCCCCAGCGCCTACACTTCACCGGCATTGGCGGAATCGGCATGAGCGGCATTGCCGAAGTTCTGCTCAATCTCGGATATGAAGTGACGGGCAGCGATGCGAAGCTGAGTCCCATCACCACCCGTCTGCGCGAACTGGGCGCGGTGATTTGGGAGGGCCACGACGCCAGTCATGTGGCGGGCGCCAAAGCGCTGGTGGTGAGTTCAGCCATTGCGGCAACGAATCCCGAATACCAGGAAGCGCGGCGATTGCAGATTCCCGTGATCCCGCGCGGAGAACTGCTGGCCGAACTGATGCGCATCAAGTACGGCATCGCGGTGGGCGGGAGTCACGGCAAGACAACCACCACCTCCATGGCCTCCGCGGTGCTGGCGGATCTCGATCCCACCGTTGTGGTGGGGGGACGCGTGCGCGGCATGGGCGGATCGAACGCGCGCATCGGCAAAAGCGAATTCCTGGTGGTTGAGTCGGACGAGAGCGATGGATCGTTCCTGAAGCTGGCGCCGATTCTGGCGGTGGTGACCAACATCGACTGCGAGCATCTGGATCACTACCAATCGTTGGAGAAGATTCTGGACGCGTTCGTGGAATTCGTCAACCGCGTACCGTTCTACGGGGCCTGCATCCTGTGCCTGGACGACGAGAATATCCAGCGAATCCTGCCGCGCGTGCAACGCCGCACGGTCACCTACGGGTTGAATCCGCAAGCCAGCCTGTTCCTGCCGTGGATGGCGACCGGCCCTCAGGCAAGCGAATTCGCGCTGCGCTTGAATGGCCGCGATCTTGGCGTATTTCGCGTGGGAGTTCCCGGCGCGCACAACGTATTGAACGCCACGGCGGCTGTCGCCGTCGCTTTGGAGTTGGATATTCCGCTGGAAAGAATTCGCCAGACGCTGGCGGGCTTCAACGGAGTGGATCGCCGGTTCCAGATTCGCGGCGAGGAAGGCGGAGTGACGGTGATCGACGATTACGGCCATCATCCGACGGAAGTACGCGCCACGCTGGCCACGGCGCGCGTGTGCCAGTACGAGCGCGTGCATGTTTTGTTTCAGCCGCACCGCTACACGCGCACCGCCGCTTTGCTCGACGATTTTGCGCGCGCGTTTCATCAGGCGGATTCGGTAACGGTGTTGGACATCTACGCCGCTTCCGAGCCTCCCATGGAAGGAGTGCATTCGCAGGTGTTGGTGAATCGCCTTCGCGAGTTCGGACACAAGTCGGCGCAATATGCCGCCTCCATGGACGAGGGGATCCGCATGGTTTCCCAACGCGCGAAACCCGGCGATGCCATTCTGACCTTGGGCGCGGGCAGTGTTTCGCAAACCGGCGATCGCATTCTGGACACGTTGCGCGCGCCGGTGGAAGAAAAATCGGAAAAACAAGGAGCATCGAAGTAGTATGTCTCGCAGGACAGCGGTTCAAGATGTGGAGTTCCCCTTGCTCGATACTTCCGTTCAGGAGCAAACGGGATTGACGCGGCGGCGATCGCGGGAGGCGGAACGAACCCGCGGACGGTGGAAGACCTGGTTCACTCCGGCGCTGCTCCTTCTCGCTTTGTTTACCGGAATCATTTTGTTCCAGCGCCTGGAAGCGTTCCTCATTTCCGATGAACGTTTTCACCTCAAACCCATTTCGGACGCGCGCACCGAACCGGCCGGTCTGAGCATTCAGGGGCTGCGCTACGCCGACAAAGCCAAGGTGATGAAGGTTCTGGAAAACGACATTGGGAAGAGCATCTACTTGTTTCCGCTGGCCGACCGCCGGCGCGGTCTGCTGGCCGTCGACTGGGTAAAAGCGGTCACCATTTCACGGCGTTGGCCGGATCGCATCCAAATCAACTTAACCGAGCGAAACCCCGTTGCCTACGCCAAGCTGCCCGGCAACGATGAATCGACATTCGAGTTCCGCCTCATCGACGCGGACGGCGTACTGCTTCCCTTCCCCAACGGAGCGCAGTTTCCGGATTTTGCGGTTCTCACCGGGTTGGAAGGCATGTCGGGCGTGGACAAGGAGGGCGAGCGGAGAAAGCGCGTGGGCGAGGCGGACTTCATGCGCAGTGAACTCGGCACGTTCATGAAAGACGTGTCGGAAGTGGACGTGCGCGATCATCTGAACCTGCAAGTGACCATGAAGGCCAGGGGCGACGTGGTGTATCTCAAACTGGGACACAAGAATTATCGTCAGCGCGTGGAGAACTTCCTCAAAAACTATCCGGATATTCATCAGGCGAAACCGGAAGCGAATCGCTTCGATCTGCGCATTGACACGCAGATTACGGCGCTGGAGAGTGTGGGTGGCGAGTAAAAAGAATCGCATTATCGCATCGGGACTGGACGCGGGCGCGTCCACGGTTCGCTGCGTGATTCTGCAGTTGGAAGACGGGCGAATGCGTTTTCTGGGCTATGGAGAAGCGCCCGCCCGCGGTTGGGATAAGAGTCTGATCACCAATGCCGCCGCCGTCTCGGAAGGCATTCAGTACGCGGTCCGCGCGGCCGAACAGATGTCGCGGCTGAGCATACAGTCCGTGGTCACGGGTGTCGGCGGCGCGTCCATTCTGGGTAGCGCGCAGCGAGGAGCGTCGAGGTTCGGACAATGCGTGTTGCTGGAACAGGGCGACATGGATTCGGCAATGCACCGCGCCACCCGTACACGGCCGGACGAAGATCGCTGTGTATTGAGTATTCATCCGATGGGTTTCATGCTCGACGGCGTGCCGGGGTTTACGAACCCGTTGCGCATGACTTGCTCGGAATTGGAAGCGCACGCGCAAATCGTTACGTGCTCCTATCGCGAGCACCAGTCCATTATGAGCGCCGTGCACCAGGCGCATCTGGAAGTGGACGACACGGTGTTCGAACCCATTGCCGCGGGATACGCGAGCGTTCTTCCGGAGGACCGCGCCAAGGGCGTCGCGGTCATCGATATCGGCGCGCAAAGCAGCGGGCTGGCCATCTACGCCGGCGAAATGCTGATGGGCGTATCCACCATCGCGTTGGGTGGCGATCACTTCTCCAACGACCTGACGGAAGACTTGGCTAAGAATCACGAGTTGATGATCTCGTTCGAAGAAGCGGTCCAACTGAAGGAGCAGTTCGGCTGCGCCATTCAGGATTTGGGAGCAGCGAACAGTTACGTGGAAGTGCGTCCTTCCAGCGGCCGCGGGGCGCGCGCCGTGTCGCGACGCGACTTGTGTTTTTCGTTGGAGATGCGCGCCGAAGATCTGTTTGACTGGTTGGAAGATCGCATTCATCGGGCCGGAATGGAAAAGCATCTGCTGGAAGGCGTCGTATTGACCGGCAACGGCGCTCTGCTCAATGGGCTGTGTGAAAAAGCCGAAGCGCGTTTGAATCGTCCGGCGCGGGCCGGACTGACGTTGGATGTGGAAGATTGGCCGAAAGAACTGGACACTCCGGCATGGACTACCGCCGCCGGATTGGCCATGTATTCGGCCCGGCTGAAACATAACAAAGAACCAAAACGAGGCGCCCGTAGTTGGGCCGGCGACGTTTTCAAGTAAAGGAAAGAACCGATGCTATTTGAAGAACTCAGCGATCGCGACGAGTTACGGAGACCTCTGGAATTGAAGCCGGAGCGGCTTTCGGTTAAGCGCCCCGAACCCAGAGAGGCGGCCGGCGGCGGACTGAAATTCGACATCCACGAAGAGGCCGCCCAGGGCACGCGGATCATGGTGATCGGCGTCGGAGGCGGCGGATCGAATGCGGTTGGCCGCATGTACCGCGAAGGAATTCCCGGCGTGGAATTCTGCGTCGTCAATACGGACCGGCAGGCGTTGCACCTGTCGCCGGTCCCGAACAAGCTGCTGATTGGCCAAAAGGTGACCAATGGTTTGGGCGCGGGCTCCAATCCGGACGTGGGGCGCGAGGCGGCCTGTGAGGACACCGAACGGCTGATCGAAATGCTGCACGGCTCCGATATGGTGTTCGTCGCCGCGGGTTTGGGAGGTGGCACGGGAACGGGGGCCGCGCCTGTCATCGCCTCCATGGCGAAAGAACTGAACGCGCTCACGGTGGCCATTGTTACCAAACCGTTCAGCTTCGAGGGAACGCGGCGCATGAAGACGGCGGAAAAAGGCATCGCCGATCTGGCGCAAACGGTGGACACGCTGATTCAGATTCCCAATGAGCGGCTGACGACGCTGCTGCCCAAAGGGACGCCACTGATGGAATCGTTTCGCGCGGCGGACGATGTGTTGCGGCAGGCCGTCACGGGCATTTCCGACATCATGAACATCCCCGGCCTCATCAATCGCGATTTCGCCGACATCAAGGCGATCATGCTGGGCATGGGTCCGGCGATGCTGGGCTGCGCCATTGCCAAAGGCGAGAATGCGGCCATGGACGCGGCGCGCAAAGCGATCACGAATCCGATTCTCGAAGACGAGGAGATTCGCGGCGCGCGCGGGATCCTGATCAACATTACCGGCTCCAGCCAGATCTCTTTGGATGACGTGAATGCGGCCTGCGCGTTGATTCACAAAGCGTCGGAGAATCCGGATGCCATTGTGAGTCTGGGCGTGGTGCTGGATGAGGGCATGACGGATTCGGTCAAAGTGACGGTCGTCGCCACGGGATTCAACCGCGAAGCGATGGAGCATTCCATGCCTGTGATTTCGGGCGGCTTCAACAGCGCCGGTTTCAAGATGGACCATGCGCCGCAATCGATCATGATGCCGGAGCCTGTGCAGGTTCGCCCGGCGCAGCCGATACCGGATCAGCGTCAGGAAGCGCCGGCAATGGCGAACGCGCAAGTACATCCCTTTGAGGAACCAGCGCGGGACGAGCCGAATCTGGAAGTGCCGGCGTTCATGCGCCGCAGCAGGCGCGGGTTCTTTTCCTAGCGCGCGCCGGGGCGGCTATGCCGTGGCGGGAGCTTCGAACACCGTATGGGACAGGTCGACGCCGGCCATAAATCCTTCCGTCTCTTTACGGCAATAAACAACGTCGCCCAGCAACAGTTGCTCACCGACATCGACGCGCACGGCGATACCGGTTGGAATCGCATCCGCCAACAGGAAACGCGCGCCACGCCCGGATACGTCCAACAGCATCCCGTCCCGCGCTTCGCCCGTGGACAAAAGCAGAAGCCTCGCCGGCCTTCGGCACTCGAGGCGAGGTTCTTTGCGCCGCTCGATACCCGCTGCCACGGGGTCCGAAATGGAATGCTTCAGGAACACCGCCCTACCTCGCAATTTCCTGGAAGCGGAACGCCAGCACGGTCAATGCTCCCAAGGCCGAGACCACAACGCCGAGGATGATCCATTTCCAAAACTTCCGGTCCATCCAGAAAGGCTCGACGGCAACGCTTGGCTGTGCGGGCGCGGTTTGCGTTCGCCATTCGCTCAGTGCTTCTCTGCCCTGTTCGTTGGCGATCACAATGGTTTCCACCTTCGATTGGCGGGCCATTTGCAGCAGCTTACGGCGCGCATCCGGCGGAATGGAGTCCTTCGAGGGATAGATCTCGGTGTCCTCACCACAGGAGAGGTAAACGATGGAGAACCTGTGCACTACTTTGCGCATTCTCAACCTCACGCGCTTGCCGCGGGCGTCCGGGCATGCGGACCAGCGTGATTCAGTATAACCTGAATAAAACCTAACGCGGCCTTGGAAAGAGATTTGTCCTTGCGGTAAATCAATGCCAGCCGCCGCGTCATTGGTTCCGGACCCAACGCGACAGTGGCCAGTTTGCCTGCCTGCGCATCGTCCTCGCAATTCGACGCCGCAAGAAACGAAAGGCCAAGGTTCGCCATGACGAAACGCTTGATCATCTCCGTGGAATCCAGTTCCATGGAAACTTTCAAGTGGTCTTCAATCGGCTCCAGCCACGCGTTCAGTCGGTTTCGCGTGGTGCCGCCGAGGGGCAGAATCAACGAATAATTGACCAGATCCTTCGGCCCGACTAGACGCTTGGAAGCCAACGGATGGCCCGCGGGTACAATCAACCGGATCTCGTCGGTGTGGATCTTCACCACCTGCAGCCGCTTCTCTTCCACCGGAAGTTGCGTGATGCCGAAATCGGCCTGATTGTTCATCACCGCATCCACCACGCGCGCGCCGTAGCTGCGGTCCACTTGCAGTTGGACGTTGGGAAAGTCGTGCTTGAAATCGGCGAACACACCCGGCAGCACGTAAATGCACGTGGCCTCGTTGGCCGCGATCATCAATTCTCCGCGCGGGGTCCGTTCCAACTCATTGATCTCGTCCTGGGCGCGCCGGCGCAGATCCAAAATCTGCTCGGCGTACACGGCAAAGATGCGGCCGGCGGGCGTCATGCCGATGCGCGTCCCCAAACGTTCGAACAGCTGCGAGTTGACTTCCTGCTCCAGTTGCCGCACTTGGGCGCTGATGGCGGGCTGCGTGCGGAAACACGTCTGCGCCGCTTTCGAGAAGCTCTTCAGACGTACAATCTCCAAAAACGTGTGGAGTTGATCGAGGTCCATTCCGTGCGTTCCTGACGTCAGACCGCACCCAAGGCTTCCGCGGAGGGTTGCAACCAGAGTCTGTCGATTATAGCATTAGGAGTATGACGCTTTTCAAACAGCTCCATGCTGCGCTCCCATTGATGGTACTCACTTCGGTGTGTTTTGTTGCACCGAGGCTTCTCGCCGAAGATAAAGCCGCCCGCGGCAAATATCTGGTGGAGGAGGTTGGGCGTTGCCAGGAATGTCACACGCCGAAGCTGGAAAACGGCGAATTTGACAAGAGCAAGTGGATGAAAGGCGCCGTTCTGAACCTTCAGGGGATCACTCCCATCAAAGACTGGCACAAGACTTCGCCGGATCTGACGCCGGCGGGAAGGCTGTGGTCGCGCTGGGGGGAGGACGGGCTGCGCAAATATATGCAAACCGGACTCACGCCTAAAAACACCAAGGCCGGTCCGCCGATGCCAACCTACACTCTTTCGGCCGCCGATGCGGATGCGGTGGTCGAGTATCTAAAAACGATAAAGTAAGAAGCCGATTTTGAAACTGCTCGCGGTTCTCGCGCTTCATGCCTTGAGCATTGCGAAGGCTCAGGGACCGGAGAATGTCCTCATTGTTGCCAACGCGGCATCGCCTGTTTCGAAATCCATCACTGAGTATTATGCGCTGAAGCGGCGCATTCCGGCGGCGCAGGTTTGTTACGTGAACACGCCGCCGCGGGAATACATCGCGCGAGAGGTGTACAATCGCTTCGCCGCCGCCGTTGCTCTCTGCCTCTCCCAAGGCGATTTGCGCGAACGCATTCTCTACATCGTGACCACTCTTGGCGTTCCGTTGGGCATTCAGGGAGAGTTGATCGGACAGACGAACACGCCGGCGGCGGCGGTGGATTCCGAATTGGCCCTTTTGTATGCCGATATGCGCAGCCGCCGCAGCAACTTCCACGGCCCGGCGGCAAACCCGTTCTACCAGAAGCGGGGTGCAAAGTTCCGGCATCCCGATTTCCCCATCTATCTGGTGGCACGCCTGGCGGGCTATGATTTTGCCGGCGTGCGATCGATGATCGACCGCTCTCTCATCGCCAGGAATACCGGGAAGGCGATCGTCGATCTGCAGTCCGGCGGCGATCCCTTCGGGGATGAATGGCTGCGCGATGCGGGCATCCGGCTGCCGGCGGATCGAGTTGTTTTCGAAGATACATCGAAAGTCGTTTACGATCAGAGAAATGTAATTGCCTACGCCTCGTGGGGCTCGAACGACAAGAATCGTCAGCGCCGCCTGCTGGGGTTTCAATGGTTGCCCGGCGCCGTGGCCACGGAATATGTCAGCACGAATGCGCGCACTTTCCAGCGGCCTCCCGCGTCGTGGACCTATTCTTCCTGGTCCGCGGCCGATCAGCCCAAGTGGTTCCATGGCAGTCCGCAATCGCTGATCGCCGATACCCTTCAAGAGGGCGCTTCCGCCGCCACGGGCCACGTTTACGAGCCGTTTCTGGTTCACTGCCCGCGGCCGGAGATTCTCTTGCCCGCCTACTTGTCCGGACGAAATCTCGCCGAGAGCTTTTACCTTTCCATCCCTTCTCTTAGTTGGATGAACATTGTGGTGGGCGATCCGTTGATGCGGCTCGCTCCGCCTAATGCAAAATAGGAATTCCATGCCGATTCAGAACCGCCTCGCCACGTACTTTGAATTTGACGCGCTGCGCACCAATTGGCGCACGGAGATTCTCGCCGGTTGCACAACCTTCCTGACCATGGCGTACATCATCTTCGTCAATCCGGCGATCCTGGCCGATGCCGGGATTCCGGTGGGCGCGGCGACGGCTTCCACATGCATCGCCGCAGCATTCGGATCCATCCTCATGGGGGCATACGCGCGCTACCCCATTGCTCTGGCGCCTGGCATGGGACTCAACGCGTACTTCGCCTACACCGTGGTCAAGGGAATGGGAATCTCGTGGCAAGTAGCGTTGGGCGCCGTGTTTTTTTCGGGAGTCGCATTTCTTCTTCTCACGCTGTTCGGCGTTCGCCAATTGATTGTGACCGCGCTGCCCGCGGAATTGTACGCGGCGGTGGCGGCGGGCATTGGTCTTTTCATTGCATTCATCGGATTGAAGAATGCGGGACTCGTCGTGGCCAGCCCAGCGACCTATGTGACCATGGGCACGCTGACGCAACCCGGCACGGCACTGGCCGTTGGAGGATTAGTCCTCATGGCCGCGTTGATGGCGCGCGGGGTGCGATCGGCGATCCTCATCGGAATTGCGGTGACGACGGCGGTGGCGCTGCTGAGCGGGCAAACGAAGCTCTCCGGCGGCATGCAGGATTTCACCGCCATCTCCGCGACGTTATTTCAATTGGATATCGCGGGCACGGCAAAACTCGGACTTCTGGAAATCGTTTTTGTTTTCCTGTTCGTCGATATGTTCGACAACCTGGGAACGCTGGTAGGAGTGGGGAAGAAGGC
>JACPVQ010000232.1 GCA_016191645.1 Candidatus Solibacter usitatus | reverse complement strand
AGCGGTTGTAACGTGAGCGTGTTGGAGCTATAGGCCAGGCTTGCGGACGCGGCGGGAAACCGATAGCTGGCGGGCGTGCTCTCCACCATCTCCACCGCCGGCGCGACGTTCTTATTAAGATAAGCGAATTCAATCAAACTCAACGCGGGCGATGCGCCATCTGTCGCAGCCGTAATCTTGACTCGGTATTGCAGGAATCGCGCGGCGGGCGATACGGTTTTGCCGAACGTTGAATTCATTTTCACCGGTTCCCATGCGCTCCAGTTTTTTTGTGGTCTGTCGAGGTTTCCACTGCGTGTATCCAGGGCGATCGCTCCGCCGCCCGCCGTGCCTTCGTAGCGCGCGCGGCCCCAATAGGTGAACGCGCCGGCATCGAGGGCGTCCGATTCGAGAATTCCCTCGCGCTCCAACCCGGGCCCCAATTGAAACAGTTTTCCCATGTTCCCCGTGACGGCATAAACCGCACCCGAACTGCCGCCAACCAATCCTGTGATCTGCGAAGAAGTTGAGCGCACAAGCGTTGTGTAGAGCCTGTCTGAATCCAAGCGCAGAATCTGTCCGCGATTGCCCGTGCCCAACAAAGGACGCTGCTGAGCATCGAAACCGATGGCGTAGACCAAGTCCGAAGAATGAGACCAGATCTTCCGCGGCGCGCCTTCGGCATCGATGGCGTAGACTTCGGATCCACCCGGAATGGAAGTGAGCGCCGGGCCAAGGGTCGCAGGTGGTGGCGTGCGCGCGGCCGCCGCTGCCTGCGGATTTACGGCCGGCTGAGCTTGCGGCACTGGCGCTGGAACCTGAATGTTGAGTGACACGGCGGCTGCCGTTTTCGTTCCCACGCCGGCGGCATAGATGTACCCGCTCTTCGCAGCGGCAACGGCAGTGATCTCGCGCTTCCCCGATTGATAGAGAACGAATCCGGTTCCATTGGCCGCCACGCGCAGAATCAGTCCGCCGGGGTCGGTTCCCACAATCAGGTTGTCTTTGGAGTCCACAGCCAGCGATCGCGCGTGCGTTTCATCCGTTGCGAAAAACATTGCGCCGCGGCCATCGGGAGTCACGCGATGAACTTCGCCTTTGTCGCCCGTGCCAACGTAAAGATTCCCTTTCGAATCGAACGCCATGGCCCAGATGTATTTCGCTTTGGGGTCGTAGTGAACCACCGGCTTGCCGTCCGCGCCCAGCCGGTAGACTTTGCCATCGGGCGATGTTGCCGCAAACACCTGGTCACGGGAATTCACGGCGATGGCGTGAATCTCTAGCCCTGCGACCTCGGCCAGCGTTTTGACCTTGCCTGCGGGGTCCTTTTGAAACAACTTGGCGGAGGAAGCGCCGGGAGTTCCGCCGCCGAAGTAGACGTTGCCTTTGGAATCGGCGGCTACGGCCCAAAGATAGGCCAGCGACGGGTCGTGAATTTCTTTGAAGACAGGGGCAAGGCTGAGGCGTCCATCGCTGCGCAAGGCGAGATTCTTGAGCGTGGCTTTTTCATAATCCGAAGGATCGAAATGTTGCCAGAAATGGGTTTCGACGGCGTAAGAAGAAGCGGCGAGCACAAGGCCCGCCAGGACGGCTACGGATTTGATTTGCATGACCTACTTGACTGTTATTTTCAGGTTATACGCGCCACTCACAACCAGGTCGAAGGGAATGGCGAGCTGTTCGGATGCGCTCTCGCTGGTGGTGACAAACGGGCGGCTCTGCGGCTGCGCGGACTGCATCACGTTGAGAACGGACGAGGGCAGACTCGGCATGGTCTTGTCGTCGGCATAAACGGTAGGCCGCGATTGCACCAGCGAGACGTAAAGTTTCGTATTCGACCGCTCCTGATTCAACAGCGCCACGGTCTGTGGAATATCGATGTAGCGGTTGGAGAATCCCGCGGCAGTTTGCAGCCGGTTGAGAACGTCTGCGTCGCTCAACAGCAGGCGGTGATCGCCTTTCGGCAAATTGGCCGGTACGCGGAATTTGAAATCGCGCTGAATCCGTTCCCCGCGGAAGGGACGCAAAAATACTTTACCGGAGAGTTCGCCGCCGGGGACAACCTCCGTCTGCGTCAGCCACGCGCTTTCCACGGCGGCCGCGCGACGGTGTGGCAGCAGATCCACCTTCACATCCACACGCTTCACCTTCGGCATCTGGATGGCGTTCAGGTACAGCCTTGAGAATTTGTCCGCCCACCATGAGGAAAGCACCATCGGCGGCGGAATCGGCGTCTCGCTGGGCGCCTGCATGGTGGCCAGCGACAGCTTTGGCAATCCGTCGAATTCCACATTCCCTTGCAGGCGGTAGGTGATCTCCTCGGAAAAATCATTCACGCCGTTGACGGTGTTGAACAGGGTCAGCATCATCAAAAACGGGGTCCAGCGCTGTTGCACGGCCACCTGGAATTGAAAATGCTTCTGCTGATCGATGCCGTCCTTTTCGTTGAAAGTCCGTACGTCCAGCGAAACCGGAATCATCTCGGCGGTGTCGCCAAGTACGCCCATGATTCCCGAATGCCGGTCCTGATGCAGGGCTCCCACGACACTGGTGGCGTTGGCGATTTTGTTGGGTTGGAACGCCGATCCCAGCGTCATCAGAACTTCGCCCTTTGACATGGGGACCTTCAGCGGGCCGAGATTGAACCAGGGGTGCCCGAAGGCCAAAACACGGCGGCCATCGTTGTAGGAAACGGTTCCCAGGCCTGTTACCCCCAAATCGCCGCTCACCAGCACCCCGGCGACGGTTTCTCCAGGTTGGAGAGCGGATTGCCAGCCTGCGACGGGCTTTGCGGATAAAGACGCGCTGGAAGCTCCGCCTTGCGCCGGATTCAGCCCCATCTGCCGCAGGAGTGGCCCGAATTCGCGCAGCGTGGCCTCATGAAAGCCTGAAAGGGTCAGGGGGGTCTCTATGGGCACCATCATCGGCGCGGCGGCTACAGTGCTCCCTAGACCGGCTTGAACAATCCGTGGCAACCACTCGCCTGGAAGCTCCAATCCGGCCCGTGTTTGAGGCTTGTCAGGTGTCTTCGCGTCCGCCGGCCGGGACTTGTCGAAATCGTTGATTTCCGTCATCAGCTCAATGGGAGTGATGCCGCAAATGGTGTCGGGCGAGAAATGGCTTAAGCGCAGGGCAATCGCGCCCATCAGCTTCCCGTCCACATAAACGGGCGACCCGCTCATACCCCCGGCCACGTTCGTTTTCAGGGCCCGCCCACCCATTTTGCCGATGATGATATCCTGCCCGGGACCCCAGGCGTTCTTCCAAGCGCCAATAATTTCCACGGGGACCGGCTCCGGAACCGAGCCCTCGAACACCGTCCAGGCGATCGCCTTCATCCCCGGTTTGACTTCGGAGGATTTCAGGATGGCCACGGGACCCGCTTTTGGCCTCTGGGCAGGCGTTTGGCCGGAAAGTGACATCACGGCAGCCAAGGCTAGGGAAGTTAGGGGTTTCACAGTATCTGCGGCCTAACGCTACTGTACACCATCGTCAGCGGCGTTGGGTGACTTAATGGACGCCAAATGGTACCAGGAGGTTCCTAAAAGCAAAATGCTCACTTGTTGCCAAGTGAGCACCTGCACAAGCCCCGGTTTAGCCCGGGGCCGACGTTAATGGGAGAATCAGATTCGACGGCAACGCAACCGTCAAAATCCGTGTTTGATTTGGATCTTAAGGCGATTGACGAGGGGAGTCAAGAAAAAAAGGAATGCCGAAAATAATGCCTGTAAAGCATTGCTTTGGAGCAGCTTATCCGGTGGAAGAAGTTGAGCAAAAAATGTGCATATCGCGTGGAAAACCGGGCTTCGAAGGGGGTTTTTTCAGTCTAACCTAGAGACAGATTTGAGGTTACGGGATTCGCTCTACGTGATCGAGTCCGTCACAAGGCGCATGCAACTTTGGGGCCGTCTAACGGGCTACTTTATCTGGATGCATGACACCAAAACACCACAACCCGTAGGTTTCCTAACGCTGGTCGCCGATTGCCACCACGTGCCCGCGCGTCCGGTAGTACAGCGCCCCCGCCGAAACGGCTGGAGTAGCCATGCTGATCTCACCCATACTATTCGTGGCGATCAGTTCGAATTGAGGGCCAGCCTTGATCACGTAGATATCGCCTTCCTCGCCGGCGAAGTAGAGGCGGCCACCAGCCGCCACCGGCGACGACGAAAAACCGGTAGTACCCGCCCCCAGCCTTTGCTCATAGTGTTTCTTCCCCGTCCGGGCGTCGTACACCTTGAGGACCCCTCGATCGGAGCAGCTGTAGAGTAGGTCACCCAGAATTAGCGGGGTCTGCATGTAGGCACCGTTCCGTTGTTCGCTCCAGGCGATCTTCTTCCCCGTTCGATCTCCGGTAATGTCGCCGCTGGCACCTGGCTGGATGGCATAAAGCGGTGCGAATCCCCCATGCGCATTGGTCACGAAAATGAGACCATGCGCCATTACGGGGGTTGGAACAGGCACGTCCCCTTCGGATTTCAACCGCCAGAGTTCCTTACCGTTGGCATAATCGTATCCGGCGATGTGGGGCCAGCCGTTGGCGACGATTTGGGTCCGTCCGCCCGCTGTGAACACAGCCGGCGTGGCCCAACTGCGAGTGGATACGGCAGCCCGCGGCGTGCGCCATAGTTCGCGGCCATCCGCCAAGGCGAACTTGCCAAGAAATGGGTCCTTCTTGACGTCTGCCAGCAGGATCACGCTGTCGTCGAAGATGACCGGCGAACTGGCCACGCCCCACTGCAGGTCCGGCTCCGGGCCGGCGTCCAACATGCCAAAATCCTTCTTCCACCTCAGGTTGCCGTCCAGGTCGAATGCATATAACCCTTCCGAAGCGAAGAACGCGATGAGGTACCTTCCATCGGTGGCGAGCGTCGGGTTGGCGTGAGTCGCCTTGGTGTGACGTTGCGCCTGCGGCGCGCCTTTGTACGCGGTCTTGCGCCAAATAATCTTCCCGCTGTTCTTATCCAGACAAAACACATCCCAGGACTGCTCCGCCGAATCCTGAGCGGAGTCGCCGGAGCCGTAAAGGCCCACCTTGAGCGGCGCAACGCCCTTACTGGAGATGGCGGTTGTCACAAACAGGCGGTCTCCCCAGATCACCGGGCTGGAATGGCTCAAACCGGGAACCGGCGTCTTCCAGAGAATGTTTCGAAGCGGCCCCTTATCCGGATCGGCGTTCCAGGAAACAGGGACCGCCGATTCTCCAAGTCCGTCGGCGTGCTTGCCTCTAAAGGCGGGCCAGTTGCCGGATTCCTCCCCAAAAGCGAGGAGAGCGGCAAGTGCAAAAAGAATCATGCCTTCAGTATGTCTCGATTTTTCGCGGAGTGGAATAAGCGGAGGCGCGGCCGCTGAATGAAGAGACCAGACTTTCGTTACCATCGGCGTCGATCGCTTTCACGCCGAAGACAAGGTTATCGATGTCGACATTGGGCAATGTGAGTTCTGTTTTCTTTCCGGCGAACACTTCATGCTGCCAGGAAGGAGAAAGCGTCGACCGGTAGACCACGGCGTATCCGGCCAAATCGGGAGCGGTTTCTTCGTCCTTCCAGCGCAGTGTCGCACCGTAGCCGGAACGGCCCCTGCTGAGTCCCCGAGCCGTGACCGGCGCTTTGGGCGCGGATGCCAGGCTTGCCGCGACGGCCGCCTTGAGCCGCGTCACATCGGCGGTGTATTGCGGCGATGCGTTGGCAACCGTGTCGGCCTCGCTGTGCTGTTGCGCCAGATTTTCGACTGCGCTGGTAAACCGAACGGCGGCGAATCCTTCGTTGGCAAAGGGCGTATGGTCGCCGCCTCTGCCGACGCGGTCGGCGCGGAAAACCAACTGCGTCTCAAACTTCGGGAAATAGCGCCGGCCCGCATCGTGAATGTATCGCGCCAGATGACGGGAAGGGCTATCCGCGGGGTCGGCGGAGAATACGCGCACGGTCCGGTTGTCGCGCCGGCCGTCGTCCGAAACCTCCGTCCCTATAATGTCGCTGTTCAGGACCGCGTCGATAATCTGACTCTCCGACTTTGCTTTCTGCGCGTGCAGAGTGGATCCCAGCAATCCGATCTCTTCACCGGCGAAAGCGATAAACACCAGGGTTTTGTCGAATTCGTATTGCGACAGGACGCGGGCCAATTCCAGCGTCGCGGCGACACCGCTGGCATCGTCGCTCACTCCGGGGGCGGGCGCATTGGCGCGCTTGCTTTGCTCCTCATCGCTGAGCACGGGGGGAATCGCATTCTCCGCTCGTTCCTGATTTCCGCGGCGCATCAGGTTGAGAGAGTCGTAGTGTCCGCTGATCACAATCTGATGGTCGGGATAGCGTGTGCCGCGCAGCGTCGCCACGACATTCACGATTTCCACGTCGCGGAAGATGCGCTGCTGCTTCTTCACGCGGTAGGTATCGAAGCGCACGTCCAGCTTTGGGCTGTAGCTTTTGAATTCCTGCAGAATCCAGCGCCGCGCCGCGCCGATGCCCTGATCTTTCCAAGTGGGGTCGGTGTAGTTGCCGCGCGTGCCGAACGATTCCAGCTTTCGCATGGACGCCTCCACGCGTGCGGTGGAAACCGCCGCCACCATCTTTGCAACCCGCGCGTCAACGGCCTTGGGAGGCGCTTGAGCAAATAGGAAGGAGGGAAAGGCCAGCGCTGCGAGGTACCTCATGTTGTATCTGTATACGATACAACTAGCGGTCGCCCAAGTGCAGCATCGTCATGGGATCTCCATCTTTGCCGCCGGCCATTCTGCGGCGCAAGGCGCGGCTTCCAAACAGCATGAACCCCGCGGTAATGCACAGCGCGATCAACACGCCAACCAGCGTAAAAATGGATATCAGCAGGTCGCCGACGCTGCGGATCTTTCCACCCGGGCGGCCTTCATTGATGGTGAGCGTGGCCTGATAATTGACTTTCGCCAGCAGCCTTTCCGCATCGTCGGCGTTTGCCGGTGCTGATACGATCGCAATCAGCGGGCCAACGCGCTTCACCATCGCGCCTGCGATTTTCTGAAATTCCGGCTGCCGCTCCTTCGCCATTGGATTGGTCGGGTAGTAGAAGATTGCCATCTCCAATTCTCCCGTCCTGCCTTTGTAGCGGGCGGCGACGGCTTCCGTTCCGAAGTGGAAGCCGGCGGTAGATGGCTGCACTGTGGGGAAGAACTTCTCCAGGCTCGCGGGACCGCTGATAAACCGGTCCGTTCCAGGCATCATGCCGTCCGCAACAACGTACTCCAACACAGGAGGCATTGCGGACTGATCGACTTTGGGCAATTGAAAAAGAAAAATCTTGAGCTCATCCAGTGTAGGCATGCCGCCCGCGAAGTGGAGGACGTAGTTGCCGAACGTCATCCAATGCAGGTCGCCGCTGGACGCCGCCAACTTTGTGTAATTGAGAGCATCCTTGTCTCCCGCGCCCGCGCCTGGCGGACGCATCCAACGGAAGACGCCTTGCGCGCCCGTGGGATCTTTCAATCGCCAAGCCGAAACGGAGAAGGTTCTCCCTCCGCCCGAGTATTTGCCGCTCTCGGCCTCCAGCAAACCGTAGTCTTCCCAAACAGGCTTATCGGTGATTGAGAGCGGCCGCGACTCCACCAGTTTCACGGTGCCCAGATTATCCGTAAGCAGCGCGGCGTAGGCGTGCGCCGCGAACGCGCAGAAGATCGCTAAGATCCGCAGCATTTTTTATACTTCTTGCCGCTGCCGCACGGGCACGGTTCGTTGCGGCCAACTTTCGCCGAGCGTACTTCGCCTTTCGCCTCGGTGGACGAATCGCCGCCGGCGAATTGCAGTTGCGCCATTTCGCGTTCCTTCTTGCGCACAATGTTGCGCGTGAAATCCTGCAACGATGCCTGCGCGGCGCGTTGCGCGTCGCTGACTGCAACCGCGGTGCTGCCGGATTCCGCTTCTTCCTCTTCCTCATCGTCGGCGTCCGGGTTGAACGGCAACATCGGCCTGACCACGGCGCCCGAGTGGCTTTCTTCCGAACCCGTTTGCAGGAAGAACAGGTAGCGGATGGTTTCGTCCTCAATACGATCCATCAGCGCGTTGAACATCTGATAGGATTCCTTCTTGTATTCGATCAGCGGGTCTTTCTGACCGTAACTGCGAAGGCCAATCCCTTCCTTCAAATGATCCATCGAGAGCAAGTGGTCCTTCCACTGCGTGTCGATGACGTGTAGCATGATGAAGCATTCCGTCTCGCGCATCACCTCTTCGCCGACCAGTTGTTCCTTTTCGACGTAGCGTGAGTTCAAGCGCTCAACAATGAAGTCCTCCATCTCCAGTTTGTTCAGCTCCGTCAAATCCTTGGTGGAAATGCGAACGCCGAACTGCGTGAGGACATCGCTTTCCAGGCCTGACAAATCCCAGTTGCTGGGATGCTGTTCGCCGCAGCGCGCGTCGATAAAACTGGCGGCAATCCCGCGCACGATTTCCAGAATGCGGTCCCTCTGGTTCAATCCACCCAACAGCCCGTTGCGCAGACCGTAGACGGCCTGCCGCTGTTTGTTCATGACATCGTCGTATTCCAGAAGATGTTTGCGGGCGGCAAAGTTCTGCGCTTCGACGGCCTTCTGTGCCGAGGCGATGCGCTTCGTGATGAGACCCGATTCGATGGGCACATCCTCTTCCATTCCCAGACGCAGCATGAGGTTTTGAATGCGATCTCCGCCGAAGATGCGCAGCAAATCATCTTGCAGGGAGAGGAAGAAACGCGAACTGCCGGGGTCGCCCTGACGTCCCGCGCGGCCGCGCAACTGGTTGTCGATGCGCCGCGATTCGTGCCGTTCCGTACCCAGAATATGCAATCCGCCCGCGGCGACTACTTCGTCATGCTCAAGGTCGCATTGAACTTTGTAGCCGGCGAAGATCTCATCCCAGCGCGGACGCGACACACGATAGAACTGATCCAGGTGTTGAAAGTAGACGAATTGATCGTCGTTGACATAGGAGGCCTGCTCCGGGGGAATCGATTGCGCGATTCCTTGCTTCAGGCATGCTTCCTTGGTCATATATTCCGGGTTGCCGCCGAGCAGGATGTCCGTTCCGCGTCCGGCCATGTTCGTGGATACCGTAACGACGGCTTTGAGGCCCGCCTGCGCCACCAGGTAGGCTTCGCGCTCGTGATTCTTCGCGTTGAGAACTTCGTGCCGTACGCCGATGCGCTTCAAAACGCTGGAAAGTCTCTCCGACTTGTCGACCGAGATGGTTCCCACCAGAACCGGCTGGCCGCGCTCCTGACACTCCTTGATCTCCTTCGCCGCGTTGCGGAATTTCTCTTCCTCCGTGCGGTAGACCATGTCCATGCCGTCCTTGCGAACCATGGGCCGGTTTGTCGGCGCGACCAGGACATCCAATTTATAGGTCTTGCCGAACTCCGCCGCTTCCGTTTCGGCCGTGCCGGTCATGCCGGCCAGCTTTTTGTACATGCGGAAATAGTTCTGGAAGGTGATGGTGGCCAGCGTCTGGTTCTCACGCTCAATCTTGACGCCTTCCTTGGCCTCAATCGCCTGATGCAAACCGTCGGACCAGCGGCGGCCCGGCATAATGCGGCCGGTGAATTCGTCGACGATGACCACCTGACCTTCGCGCACCAGGTAATCTTTGTCGCGATGGAACATCACGTGCGCGCGCAACGCCTGCTGCACGTGGTGATTCATCTCGATGTTGATGGGATCGTACAGGTTGGTAAGCCCCAACAAGCGCTCCACTTTGAGCGCGCCTTCCTCGGTCAGAGCCACCGTGCGGTTCTTCTCGTCCAACGTGTAATCGCCGGTCGTGTATTTTTCACCCGGCTCTTTGCCTTCGATGACTTCGCCGCGCACCAGTTTGGGAAGAATGCCGTTGACGCGGTAATACTTGTCCGTGGATTCTTCACTGGGTCCGGAAATAATCAACGGCGTGCGCGCTTCGTCAATCAGGATGCTGTCCACTTCATCGACAATGGCGAAGTGGTGTCCGCGCTGAACGCAATCGGACAAGCGGAACTTCATATTGTCGCGAAGGTAATCGAAGCCGTATTCGTTGTTGGTGCCGTAGGTGATGTCGCAGCGATAGGCGGCGTGACGCTCCTCGTCATCCAACTCGTGAACGATTACACCGACGGACAGACCCAGAAACTTGTAGATCTTGCCCATCCATTCCGAATCGCGCTTGGCAAGATAGTCGTTCACGGTGACAACGTGGACGCCCTTGCCTTCCAGGGAATTCAGATAGACGGGAAGAGTCGCCACCAGCGTCTTTCCTTCACCGGTGCGCATTTCCGCGATCATGCCTTTGTGCAGAACCGCGCCACCGATGAGCTGCACGTCGAAGTGGCGCATGTTGACCACGCGCCGTCCGGCCTCGCGCACTACGGCGAACGCCTCCACCAGCAGGTCGTCCAGAGTTTCGCCTTGCGCGTGGCGTTCCCGGAACTCTGTGGTCTTGGCGGTCAAGGCTGCGTCGGAAAGTTCGCGCATGGCGGGCTCAAGTGCATTAATTGCTTCCACGACGGGAAGAATTTTTTTGACCTCGCGGTCGTTTCTTGTGCCGAAAATCTTTGCCAGGATGGCGTCAATCATAGGAATAGCTGCACTTTCATTCTATCGCAGGGCTTGCGGGGAAGAATGTGAAATCCCTGAAGAAGCTGCAA
The DNA here is from genome assembly GCA_016191645.1 of Candidatus Solibacter usitatus. Lineage (GTDB taxonomy): Bacteria > Acidobacteriota > Terriglobia > Bryobacterales > Bryobacteraceae > CADEFT01. Next base: position 3,963 of record JACPVQ010000232.1, on the reverse strand, counting down.
ACTGGTTGAAAAGACAGCGGAAAAAGAGGGGCCTAGTTGAGGAATTGGCCAACGGCGGCCAGTAACTCTTCGGACGGAATGGGTTTAGTGAGGAAGCCGACCATACCGCTTTCCAGGCACATGCGGCGATGTTCCTCGCCCGTGTTCGCGGTTAGGGCGATGATGGGAGTGCTTTCGTTCATCGACTTGGCGCGAATCTGATTCGTGGCATCGACGCCATGCATTCCCGGCATTTGAAGATCCATCAGGATCAGATCATAGCGGCGGTTGGAGGCGGCGTTAACCGCTTCCTGACCGGAGCTGGCACATTCCACCAGATACTTGCCACGCTTGAGGACATGGGAGAAAATCCGCTGCGCGACTTCGTTGTCTTCCACCAGCAGAATGCGCGCGGCATGCTCTGTTTCCGGTTCGGGCGAAGCGGAGGTTACCGGATGCATATCGTTAGTGGCAAACGGAATTTCCACAAAGAACGACGAGCCTTCGCCGACGCTGCTTTGTGCCCAGATTTTGCCTTTCATCAACGCGGCCAGTCTTTCCACCAGCGCCAATCCGAGGCCTAGGCCCGTGTAGGCGCGCGAGAGTCCGCTGTCCAGTTGACGGAAAGAATCGAAAATGTGAGCAAGCTGTTCGGCCGCGATTCCAATGCCGGTGTCGCGCACACGGAATTGCAGGCGCACGCTTCCGTTGTTTGCTTCCACTACCGAGACGCGAATTTCCACTTCGCCCTGGGGTGTGAATTTCACCGCGTTGGACACCAGGTGTGAGAGGATCTGACGTACACGCATGGCATCGCCGAGTACGATTTCCGGCACCTCCGGCTCGATCACCGAATGGAGTTTGAGCCCTTTCGATTCGGCCTTGTAGACATGTTCCGCAATGGCGGTGGAAACAACTTCCCGCACCTGCCATTCCGCCTCTTCCAGGCGTACGCGCCCGGAACTGAGCGAAGAGTATTCCAAAGTCGCGTTGAGAACTTCAAACAACGTTTCGGCGCAGGAGCGCGTCGCCGAGACATACTCTCTCTGTTCATCGTCCAGGCTCGATTCCAGCAGCAGATCCGTCATTCCCATGATGCCGCTCAGTGGCGTTCTGATTTCATGGTTGAGAACAGCCAGAAACCGGATTTTGAGATTCGCGAAATCTTCGGCTTGGTCGGCTTCGGGCTCTAACGGAGATGGAAATGGCAGGGCATTCCCATTGGTCGGTTTGCCGGTGGGCTGCTCGCGGCCGCCTACTGCCTCAGCCGGACTGGAAAAGTCTGTGATCACCTACAAACCTAATCGGCCCACGGGAAGGGGAAGTTTAGCGATTTATCGGGTTTATTTGACCTTCGTCAAAGCGATCAGTGTTTGCAATGCTTTGCCGGATGCGATGGACGCTCTTGCAAGTTCCATCCCCTGCTTCCACCCGGCCGCTTTTCCGGCAACCACCAACGCGGCTGCGGCGTTTACCAGAACAATGTCGCGTTTGGCCCCGGGCTCATCCTCCAGTATTCGTCTGGCGATGGCAGCGTTTACAGCGCGATCCCCGCCTTGCAACTGCTCCCTACTGGCGCGTGCAACGCCGAAATCCTCCGGAGTAATCACTGATTTCTCGATCGAACCTTGCTCTGTCCGCCACAGTGTTGTCGGGGCGGTAGTCGTAATCTCGTCCATCCCGTCCTCTCCATGAACTACAAATGCCCGCCCGATTCCTAATCCCATGGCGGCTTCCGCCATCAGCTCCGCAGCCGCTGCCGAAGGGGCCCCTATCAACTGCGCGGTTGCCCCGGCGGGATTGCAAAGTGGGCCCAAAAGATTGAACACCGTGCGCATTTTGAGTTCCACCCTGGCCGGTTGCGCATGCTTCATCGCCGGATGAATGGAGGGCGCGAATAGGAATCCAATCCCGATTTCCTGAATGGCCCGGGCTGCGGACTGGGGAGTCATGGGAATGGTAACTCCAAGTTCTTCAAGGACATCGGCACTGCCGCACTGGCTGGAAAGAGACCGGTTGCCGTGCTTGGCGACGGCTACCCCCGCCCCTGCTACTACAAATGCAGCAACCGTGGAGACATTGAATGTGCCGCCTCCATCGCCTCCCGTGCCACAGGTATCGAGCAGCGGTCCGTCCACTTCCACCCGCACGGGTGTGGCACGCTCGCGCATTGCCAATGCCAGACCCAGTAGTTCCGTGCCAGTCTCACCTTTCATGCGCAAAGCCACGGCGAACGCGGCGATGAGGGACGTGCTGACGGCACCGTCCAGAATGGCCAGCATAGCTTCGCGGGCTTCTTCCCGCGTCAAATCCGCGCGTGCGACAACTTTGTGAAGGGAGTCGAGAAAGGGCATGGTAAACTGAAGGGTTTGGACCTACGAAATACTAACACAGCCTCAATCCTATGAAAATTCATGAATACCAAGCCAAGGCGCTCTTGGCTCAATACGGGGTTCCTGTGCCAAGAGGCAAGGCCGTTTTCTCCGTGGCTGAAGCCGAGGCGGCGGCCCGGGAATTAGGCGGCAGCGTCGTGGTGAAGGCGCAAATTCACGCGGGCGGCCGAGGCAAAGGCGGCGGCGTGAAACTCGCCAAGGATGCCGCTGAAGCGGCGGCTCACGCCGGCAAGATTCTCGGCATGACCCTGATCACTCACCAGACAGGGCCGGAGGGCCGTGTTGTAAAGAGCCTGCTGGTGGAAGAAACACTGCCTATCGACCGCGAGCTTTACCTCGGCATGTTGCTGGACCGGACCACTGGACGAAACGTGTTTATGGCGTCCGCGGCCGGGGGTATGGATATCGAGGAAGTGGCCGCAAACACCCCCGAGAAAATCCTGAAGGAATCGATCACGCCCGGTCTTGGATTGACCGCATTCCAGGCACGTAAGCTCGCCTTCGGCATGGGGATTCCGGCAGCGTCGGTACCGGCGGCGGTAAACGCGATGACCGCGCTGGCGAAGGCTTATGACGGCGCGGATGCGACCCTGGCCGAAATCAACCCGTTCATCCTCACCAAGGACGGCAAAGTGTGCGCTCTGGATGCCAAGTTCACACTGGACGACAATGCACTTTACCGGCACAAGGAACTGATGGAGCTTCGCGACCTCAACGAAGAAGATCCGTTGGAAGTGGAGGCGTCGAAGTTCAGCCTGAACTACATCAAACTCGACGGCAATATCGCCTGCATGGTGAACGGCGCAGGTCTGGCGATGGCCACCATGGATATTATTAACTACGCCGGCGGCAGGGCGGCCAACTTTCTGGACGTCGGCGGCGGAGCAAACGCGGAGCAGATTAAGAACGCGTTCCGGATTCTTCTTGCGGACGCGGGCGTGAGAGCCGTGCTGATTAACATTTTTGGCGGCATTCTGCGCTGCGACACACTGGCAACCGGAGTGGTGGGCGCGGCGCGCGATCTCAACGTGAAAGTACCCATTGTGATTCGCATGGAAGGCACCAACGTGGAACAAGGGAGACAAATTCTTGCCGAGTCGGGCCTGAACTTCACGGTGGCCGACGGAATGAAAGACGCGGCGGAAAAAGTGGTGAGGTTGGCGCAATGAGCGTACTGGTAAACAAGAACACGCGCCTGATTGTTCAGGGATTCACGGGTAAGGAAGGCACGTTTCACGCCACGCAATCCATCGCCTATGGAACGAATGTCGTGGGCGGAGTGACGCCTGGCAAAGGCGGCGCCACACACTTGGATAGACCCGTGTTTGACACCGTGGAACAGGCCGTGAAAGCAACCGGCGCGAACGCGACCGTAATTTTCGTCCCGCCGCCGTTTGCGGCTGAAGCCATCATGGAAGCCGCGGACGCGGGTATTCCACTGGTTGTCTGCATCACGGAAGGAATTCCCGCGCTCGATATGGTGAAGGCGTGGGCGTTTCTGCAAGGGAAGAACACGCGGCTCATTGGTCCCAATTGCCCGGGAATCATCACGCCCGGAGAATGCAAAATCGGCATCATGCCCGCTCACATT
>JACPVQ010000231.1 GCA_016191645.1 Candidatus Solibacter usitatus | reverse complement strand
GTACTTATGTTTGATTGCGGCCGCCCTGAGTTTGGCGGCGGAGGGAATGCAGTCCGCGCTGCAGCCGGAGCGCATGGTTCCGGTGCCTGTGGGAACGCCGATTCGATGGAGCGCCTCGGCTAACGGTTCCGGTCCCGCGGCGCTGTCGTACCGGTTTCGCGTGCGCGAGGCGGGCGGCGATTTTACGGTCGTGCGGGACTACGGCGCGGACCCTGTGTTGAATTGGGCGCCGTCGGAGCGCGAAGGCGCCTACGAGATGGAAGTTACCGTACGCGACGCGGCGACGGGCGCCGTGTCTCAATCGTCCACGTACTTTGATGTGACATCGCGCGCCGCGGCTGGGGAGCCGGTTGTGGTGGGCACGGAGAATCCTTTGGTCTATCTCTACAGCGCACCGCCTTGTACGGTGGGACAGCGCATCCGCGTCGAATTTACCGCGCCGGATGGAGCGGCCAGCCGCACGACGCTGAAAAACTGCGCCGCCGGACGGTCCACGAATTTCTACCTCGCCGGTCTCTACGCCCAGACAAAATATGCGGCGCGCCATCTTATCTATGGCGGGAGTAAGGTTATCACCGGTCCTGAGGTGTCCTTTCAAACCGATGCGATTCCCGAAAGCAAGCTGAAACAAACCGTCCTCATTCCGGCCCGGCCAGGCGCGTCGGACGGCATCCTCATCAATTCGTCCTCCAGCATGGGCACCATCGCCACGGATCTGAGCGGCAGAGTGTTGTGGTCGTCGGAACCCGGATTGGTATCCAACATTACGCGGCACGAGGACGGTTTTTTCTGGGGCTACAAACAGAACAACGCCGCCGGGCCGGAGGCGCAGTTGATACGCAAATTCGATCTGACGGGTAAAGTGCTGTTGGAATCCAATGCCGCGCGAGTGAATGAACAATTGCGCGCGTTAGAGAAGCGCGAGATCGGCGGATTCCACCATGAGGTGGCTCCGCTGCCGGGCGGGCGCATTTTGGCCTTGGCCGGAGTGGAACAAATTCTCACGGATGTGCAGGGACCCGGACCCGTGAATGTTTTAGGCGACATGATCATCGTCTTCGATCAGGACCTGAATGTGATCTGGACATGGGACGCCTTTGATCATCTCGATGTGACGCGGAAAGCCGTGCTAGGCGAAACCTGCCGTTCGGCCGGGGCTTGCCCTCCGCTGACGTTGGCGAAGGAAGCCAATGATTGGACCCACGGGAACTCCGTCACCTTGACGCCCGATGGGAATCTCCTGTTCTCCATTCGCCACCAGGACTGGGTAGTGAAAATCGCCTACGAGAATGGCGGCGGCGATGGGCACGTCATTTGGAGGCTCGGCAAGGATGGCGATTTCCGCTTTCCCGATTCCGATGTGTATCCATGGTTCTCGCATCAGCACGATGCGAACTTCTCACCGTCGAACCCCACGCAACTGCTCATCTTCGACAACGGCAACACCCGCATCGCCAAGAACGGCCCCGGCAACAGCCGCGGCCAAGTGCTCCAACTCGACGAGCGCAACATGACCGTGGAGTTTGTTTTGAACGCGGACTTAGGCGTTTACTCCACCGCCGTGGGTTCGGCGCAAATCCTGCGCAACGGCAATTATCATTTCAATGCCGGGTACGTACCAGAGGGCACAGTACCAACCAGCCATGCGATAGAGCTTGACTCCAGCGGCCGGATCTTATACGATGCAGTGTCGAACTCGATCTTGTATCGAACGTTCCGGAGAGTCGACATGTATTCTCCGGACTAAAAGCCCTTCGGGGCTGAGGTGGGCGGATCCGGGTGCATCGCCGCAGCTTTCTGAGAATCGCCGGTGCCGGCGTAATGGCAACACAGACGGCCCCGGCTGCGCCGCCACCCAACATCGTTCTCATCTACGCCGACGACCTTGGTTACGGCGATCTTGGCTGCTACGGGTCGAAGATTCGTACACCCAATATCGACAAGCTTGCCAAGGAAGGCGTCCTTCTGCGGCAATTCTGCTCGGCGAGCCCTGTCTGTTCGCCGTCCCGCGCCTCGCTGCTCACCGGACGCTATGGCGTTCGCGCAGGTGTGCAGACCGTGTTGCATCCCACCGATACGTCCGGACTGTCCGAATCGGAAACCACGCTCGCGCAGGTGTTGAAACAGGCGGGCTACCAGACCAGTTGCATCGGCAAGTGGCATTTGGGAACGGAAGAAAAGTATCTGCCAACCCGGCGCGGCTTCGATGAGTACTTCGGAATTCCCTACAGCAACGATCAATGGCCCAGTCTGCTCATGCAGAACGAGAAGGTCATTGAGAACCCCGTTGAGCTGATGTTCCTCACGGCGCGTTATACGGAAAAGGCCGTTCATTTTATCCGCCGCTCGAAAGGCAAGCCGTTCTTCCTGTATATGCCGCACACGTTTCCGCATGTGCCGCTGGCCGCGTCGCCCGCATTCAAAGGCAAATCGCCGATGGGATTGTACGGCGATACGATCGAAGAGATCGATTGGAGCGTCGGCCGCATTCTTCAGGAATTAACCGACAACGGGTTGGACAACAACACGCTGGTCATTTTCTCCAGTGACAACGGGCCGTGGCATCAAGGCAGCCCCGGGAGATTGCGCGGGCGCAAAGGGGACACTTTCGAAGGCGGCATGCGGGTGCCGTTTGTGGCACGGTTTCCGGGGCGCATTCCGGAAGGAAAGACGATTACGGAACTGGCAACCACGCTCGACATAATGCCAACACTGGCAGGATTGGCGGGCGCGCCGCTGCCGAAGAACCCGTTGGATGGCGTCGACATCTGGCCTCTGTTGTCGGGCACCGCCCCCACGGCAGCGCGGCAGGCGTTCCTGTATTTCGACAATTGGAATCTGCAGTGCATCCGCGCCGGCAATTGGAAATTGCACATGGCGCGTTACAACAGCCCGGCCTATGTTCCCGAGCCCAAGGTGGGTCGCGTCAACTACCCGCTGCTTCGGCCGGAGTTGTACGATTTGAGTGTTGACCCGGCGGAAAGCTCCGATATGTCGGCGCAAAATCCGGCGGTGGTCACTCGTTTGCGGGCCCTGGCGGACAGGATCCTGCCCACGTTGCCGCCGGAAGTGCAGGCCGCGTGGAATGAGACCCTGCAGCGCCGCGTGCACCCCAACGTATCCGGCGCGTGGCCGGTTGCCATGGAGTAAGTATTACGGCCGCCGCGCGATAGGACCCTTGCGCAGCAACGCGGTCATCTCCTGTACCACCGGCGCGTGCTTCGTGTCCTGAGCCAGATTGCGCATTTCGTGCGGATCGTGATCGTGATCGAACAGCGCCGAGCCGCGGCGTCCTTCATTCCATTCCGTATAGCGCCAGCGTTCCGTACGCACGGAACGGCCAAGAAACCATCCGCGCGTCACCACGGTGTAGGCGGGGCGATTCCACGCGGAACGCGGATTGCGCAACAGCGGCGCGACACTCACGCCTTCCAGCCACGGCGCTTTGGGCAGGCCGCACAAATCCACCAGCGTTGGGTACATGTTGAGGAATTCCACAACGCGCGGCGAGGTTTGACCCGCCGTGGGAATGCGCGGATCGGAAATCATCAGCGGCGCGCGCGCCGCCACTTCAAACAGCGTGCCCTTCGCCCACATGCCCTTTTCGCTGAGGTGCCAGCCGTGATCGCCAAACAGGACGATGATCGTGTTCTTCCCCAGCCCGCTTTGATCGAGTTTGTCCAGCAGGCGGCCCACTTGCGCATCCAGATAAGTGATGCATGCATAGTAGGCGCGCATCGCCTCGCGCGCCTGCTGCGGCGTGAACGGCCTGCCGGAAAACAGATCGATGTTCTGCCGGAATTCGTCGCGCGGGTATCCTTCGATGGGCTTCGCATCCGTATCGAAATCGGCGGGAAGAGGCATCGCATCCGCTTGATACATGTCGAAGTATTCCTTCGGCACGCTCAATGGAACATGAGGTTTGGCGAAGCCCACCGCCAGGAAAAACGGATTGCTCGACTTGCCGGCTTTGTCCAACACTTCGACGGCGCGGTCCGCCAGCACGGCGTCGGTTCCGCGGTCGCCGGGTTCCAGCGCGCCGATGCGATTCGCCAACGCGTACCGCTCCGGTGTGACCTTCATGTTGCGGTACGGAGAATGATTCTTACTCCAGTATTCCGGGTCGTCCGCCATCTGCTTCGAGCGTTCCTGCGGAGTAGACCATGCGGCATTGGCGGGTTTCGCGTCACCCTGCTGGAAGCCGCGATTCTGGCCATGGAAAATCTTGCCGAGCAGCGTGACATCGTAGCCGTTGGTTTGGAAATACTGCTGCATCGTCTGCTGGCCCTTTTCGAGAACCAGCCATGTGTTGTTATCGAAGACGCGCGTCGATGTGGGATAGCGGCCCGAGAGCACGGAGGAGCGCGTTGGATTGCACAGCGGGTACTGGCAATAGGCGCGGTCAAAGCGGACTCCGCGCGCGGCCAGACGATCGATATTCGGCGTAATCGCGACGGGATCGCCATAACATCGAATGCGGCAATCGAGATCGTCGGAGATGAGGAACAGGACGTTCGGCTTGCGGCTTTGCGCTTCGGCGAGGCCGGCCGCCGCCAAGCCTGCAACGGCGCCGAAGAATTGTCTGCGTGTTTGGTGTGATTGCATGTACTTGATGGTGTATCACATCACAAGCCTCAATCGTGATACGCTGTCTGGCATCCCATGATGAAGCAACTCTACACAATCACTCTCCTGTCGGCGGCTTTCGCCGCCTCGACGGCGATGGCCCAGCAGAAAAAGCAGGCCCCGCCTCCGATGAACTTTTTTGTCACCAGCGTCGGCATGGGCGATGGCGCAAACCTCGGCGGACTCGCCGGCGCCGACGCGCACTGCCAGAAACTGGCCGCCGCGGCCGGGGCCGGAGATCGCCACTGGCACGCCTATCTTTCCACTTCCGCCGCGGACGGAAAGCCCGCCGTGAACGCGCGCGACCGCATCGGCAAGGGGCCGTGGTACAACGCCAAAGGCGCGCGCATCGCGCAAGGGCTGGACGACCTGCATGGCGACACGCTTGAACTGGCGCGCCTCGGCAACACGTTGACACGAGTTACGGCGATTACGGAAAAAGGCGAACCCGTCAAGGGCGTCGGCGACACACCGAACACGCACGACATCCTCACCGGATCGCAGGCCGATGGCCGCGCGTTCCCCGATGCCGCGGATCATACGTGCAAGAACTGGACATCGAACGGCGATGGCGTCGCTCAGTTGGGGCACAGCGATCGCACCGGCGGACCCAATACATCGTGGAACGCCGTTCATCCTTCCCGCGGCTGCAGCCAGCAGAATCTGGTCGCCACCGGCGGCGCCGGATTGTTCTATTGCTTCTCGCCCGGACGATAGCCAGGGATCTTTGGAAGGGGTTGGAGGCGCGGGCGGAATGCTGTTTCTCAAAGACGTCTATAGACCGCACCGCGATAGTGGACACGCTCGATCACAATCCTGCCCGAGACCTCCTCTACCAGATAGATAATTCGCAGCGCACCCACTCGGGCACGCCACATTCCTTCGTGCCCCTGAAGCTTTAATGACTTCGCGTAAGGATCCATGGCAAGTTCTTCCAGGCGCTTTGCAACCCTCGCCTGCATTTCTCTCGATAGTGATTCAATGTCTCTAAGTGCGTTGCGGGAGCTCGTAACAAGGAGAGGCCGCATTTCGTCGCGGATCTTCCACCAGAATCCCGGAGAGTAGTTGTGGATCCGCGCCCAGCGCTATCACCTCCGCGTGGTCGGCGACGTCGTCGTATTGGTCATACAGCGGGTCGCCCTCTTTGAGTCCGAGCGTTTCCACGAGCGCTCTAAACTTCTCCGCCATGCGAAGACCGTCTTTAGAACTCGGGGCGATTTCCGGAAACAACCTGTCGTCGATTGTGCGATAGTACGCCTCAACGTCCGCCGCGCACCTCTTCACCGTGTCCAGGTCGGGTGCGCGATTTTCGAGTAACGCCAGTTCCGCGTCGCTGATGGCCGCGAGGAGGTGGAAAGAGCGCGCCAGCCACGAGGCGTACACAACAGAACATTGGGTGGCCATGGCTCTTAGTGTAGCTTGGAATTTTGAAGGATTGCCGAAGGATTCTACCCGAAACCGTTGGAGGCGCGGGCGGGAATCGAACCCGCGAATAAAGGTTTTGCAGACCTCTGCCTTACCACTTGGCTACCGCGCCCTGGATGGAGCTTTCATTATACCAAGACCTAAAACTCCAGCCGCAAGACAAACTGTCCGCTGCGTCCCGCTTTGGCGCTGTTGATCACGCCGTAACCCGGCCCTCCTTGCGAATGTCCGGGCAGATTGAAATTCGCGTGATTCAGTAAATTGAAGAATTCGCCGCGGACTTCCACGCGCCACGTCTCGCGCAGGGGAAAGCTCTTAATAAACGACGTGTCGATGTTCGAAGTGGAAGGTCCGTTAAGAATGGACCGGCCCGCGGTTCCAAAGCGGAAAGGCGCGGGGGCGCGGAATGCGTCCGTGTTGAACCAGCGCGCGATGCCCGGCGTGGCGCTCCTCGGATCGCCCACCAGATCGGGCCGTCCGGTTCCCGATGGGAATGCGTTCGTGGCGTTCACGGCGTTGAAGACGCTGAATGGGGGCCCCGCCTGGTAGGAGGCGATGACGCCCGTCTTCCATCCGCCGATCACTCGGCTCAACCAGCGATGTTCCTTCCACAGGGGCATCGCGTACACCGCGCTCAGCACCGCGCGGTGTCGCACGTCGCTGGCGGATAAGCCGCGGTCCAGTTTGCGATTGTAGAAATCCATGTAGCTGCCGGCGTCGCCCAATTCCGTGAACGATTCGATGTCATCCAGATACTTCGCGTAGGTGTAGTGAGAGAGCAGCGAGAGCCCGGCATGAAAGCGCCGTTCCACTTTCACAAAGCCCGCATGATAGGCCGAATTGCCCAGCGGCGGATTCAATACCGACACATTGCTGAACTGCGGGAACGGCCGCTTCGATTGCGCATCGCCCGGACCCACCTTATCCGGCGGAACCTGATTGATGGAAAGATCGGGCGCGGTCAGATGATGACTGAGATTACCCAGATAGCCCAGCTCCACCAGCAGGCTGGCGGCCAACTCCCGCTGCACGTTCAAATTGTACTGATAGGAGACCGGCGTGGGCCGCGCGCGTTCGAAAAATGTGACCGCCGTGTTGGGCGCGCGGCCCGCGGCGACGGCGCCGAACCCCGCGCCCAGCTGATCGACCGGTACGCGCGTCTGCGCCGGAAACCCGTCGCGCAGGCGCAGCGCCGAGTTGAAGCCGGGTTGCGTGGAATTCAGCGCGAAGCTGGTGGAAAAGCCCAGCGAGGCGGCGGTTCCGACAATGGAGTTTACGGCCGCGCCGAAGATTACGCCGCCGCCCGCGCGCAATACCGTCTTCTCCATCAGCCGCCACGACAATCCGGCGCGCGGTCCGAAATTGCCGGCGTCGAAATCCCACGCCTGGCTGGGAACTCCGTTGCGCCCCGCGAACGTAACCACCCCGGGAGTGTTTGAAACAGGATTGATCATTTTTGTATCGAAGGAGTTCAGCCGGTTTTCCGTCTCCGTGCGCGGAGTGGTTGCCTCCCAGCGCAGCCCGAGGTTGATGGTGAGCGTATTCGTTACGCGCCAGTCGTCCTGCGCGTAGGCGCCCCAATACGACGCTCGCGAGCGCAGGGGATCGGGCCGCAGAATCGAGGCCGCGTTCGCCTCCCCCAGCAGGAACGTCGCAAACGCGACCCCGGTATTGGCAACGTTCGGCAGCGCCGTCAGCAGCGGCGTGAAGGAGAAGTTACCGCTCGACGAAGTGTCCGTATCGTCATGGAAAATCCCCAAGCGCGACTCCACGCCGATCTTCACCGCGTGCTTCCCGCGAAACCAGGAGACGGCGTTTTGAATCTGGAAATCGAGCAGTGGGGAGGAGAAACGGAACGGCGCGCCGCTCAATCCCGTGATTCCGGTGATGCCGATGATGGGAAACGCCGCCTTGGAAACGCCGCGCAGCCCCAACTGGCCGGCGTAATCCTGATCGAGACCAAGTTTCTGGTTGAAAAAATCGCGCTGCACCAGACCGAACCGGAATTCGTTGAGGATAGTGGGCCGGAAGGTGTGGCTCCACGTGCCCAGAATGTTATGCGTGTTCTGATCCGTGCGCGCCGCCGAGGCATCGGCGCGAACATCGGGCCACAACCCGGGGTTTCCGCTCCCGCTTTGAGCCAGAAAGTAGCGGACCATCAACTGATCGCTGGGGCGGAATTGATGATCGAAGCGGCCGACATAAATGTCGCGGTTCAGGTAGGGACGCGTGTTGAGCGAGAAGTTGTTCGCGCCCGTGATGATGCCCGGCTGATTCGGATCGGGCCAGAACGCCGCGATATTCTTCGCCACGGCGTCGATGCGAATAGCGGGCACCATGTTGCCCGCAAACGGCTGGCGCGCATTTCCATTCGTCGTCGCCGGATCGTAGATGAGAATCATCTGCCCGCGCGCGTCCAGCGTTTGAGAGAAGTTGCCCTGGCGCTGCAGCGGCGTGGGAACGTTCTGCACCGCGGTGCCGCCGGTGACTTGCTGCGTTCGTTCATAGGTGAAGAAGAAGTGCGTGCGGTCTTTGCGCGCCGGTCCGCCGATCAAGCCGCCGAATTGATGCTGGCGGAACTTCGGTCGAACCGCCGCGAAAAAGTTGCGCGCGTCGAACGACTCATTGCGCATGTATTCAAACAGCCCGCCGTGAAACCGGTTCGTGCCGGAGCGCGTGGCCAGCGTAATGACGCCGCTCTGCGATTGCCCATATTCGGCCGAATAACTGTTTGCAATCACGCGAAATTCCTGCATCGCGTCCATCGGCAGCGGGACCTGGCTTTGATTGACGGCGAGGCCGACCGTGTTCGTGTGATTGCCTCCATCCAGGCTGAACTGCTGATTGCGCGTTCGTCCGCCGGCCACGCTGAATACGGGAATATCGCCGGTTACCGATTGGATGGCCGCCGCCGGAATCAACGCCAGCAATGCGGTGGAGGTGCGGTTCTGCATCGGCATTCCTTGCACCATCTCTTTCTCCACCAACTGCGTCACCGTTGCGGATTGCGTTTCCAGCACCGGCGTTGTGCCGGTTACGTTGACGCTCTCCTGCACGTTTCCCACTTGAAGCGTCAGGTCCAGTTGCAGCGTCTGGCCAATCTGCACTGTCAGCCCGGAGCGGATGAGGCGTTGAAATCCCTGCGCTTCCGTCTCTACGCGATACACGCCGGGAACCAGGCTTTGCGTGCGATACAGGCCGGCGGCATTGCTCATCGCAACCACCGCTACCCCGGACTCTTCGCCGGTCACGTTCACTCTGGCGCCGGGGATCACCGCGCCCGTGCTGTCCTTCACCAGTCCCGTCAGCGTGCTCGGCGTATTCTGCGCCATCGCCGCGGCAGTCAGCAGGAAAACAATGAATCTCATACCGGACAGCATATACCTTCTTCAGCGCGCCGTCTGTCTCTGGCAACGCGGGCAGAAATAGGTGGAACGTCCGCCTTGCGGAATACGCCGGATGCGCGCCGCGCAGTTCACGCACGGTTCGCCTTCCCGATCATAGACAGCGCAGGCGAACTCTTCGCCTTCCGTGAAGCGTCCGGGTTTCGAGTAGGCGAGTTCGGCGGAGATGAGCCCTTCGGTGAGCACGTCCACAATGGCTTCGCGCAAGCCGTGCAGTTTCGCGCGGGTGAGACGGTTCATCGGATGGCGCGGGTGGATGCGCGCGCGGAACAACGCCTCCGCCGCGTAAATGTTTCCCAAACCCGCGACGTGGCGTTGATCCATGAGGAAGAGTTTCGCCGGCTGGCGCGACGCGGCGGCAAGCGCGGCGAAACGCTCCTTGGTGAACTCGGCGGAAAGCGGTTCGCAGCCGCACGCGTCCATCAATGCGCGCACGCCCGCCGCGCTGAGGAGCCGCATCGTTCCCAGCGCGCGCTGATCTTCGAAGATCAGACCGCTGCCGCCTTCCAACTCCATCCACACGCGCGTGGCGGCGGGCCGCAGGCGCGCGTCGGGGACCACGAACAAATTCCCCGTCATGCGCAGGTGCACATGCAGAGCGCGTCCCTCGCCAATCATCAGCAGAATATTCTTTGCGCGCCGCACCACGTCTTCGATTCGCGCCCCCGTGAGTTCGCGCTCGAATCGCGCGCGCTTCTGCGGACGGATGATGCCCGGCCGCTCAACGCAAACGCGCTCCATGCGCAGCCCTCGCGCCTCGGCGCGTAGTTTGCGGCACACCGCTTCCACTTCTGGCAATTCCGGCATTAGAGGTATCCAAAATCCACGGGCGCGCCCGCGCCGACGCCCAGCATGCGCGCGGCGTTGCCTTGATTCACAACAATTTCCAGATATCCGGCGCTGCCCCAAATCGCCACCGGTTCTCCGAACGCCGCTTCGCCATAGTTCGTGGCCAGACGTGTCACCGCATGCATGCCGATAGTCGCGGCGAAGGGGCTGGAACCGGCGGCCGCGAAGTCGTCGCGATGAAAGTTGGTGATGATGTTTCCGAAGCGGTCGACGTGCAGAACACAACCGGACCAGGCGCGCTTTCCCGTACGCTGGACCGGCGGCAGCGTCAGGCGCAGGGCGTTGTCGATCTTAGGTCCGAAGCGCGCGGCGGCAACGCCTTTCGCCAGATGCGCCGCGACGGGAGCGAAGACATCGCGTCCATGAAAGGTCGCGCTCACCGGCTTGCGGAAATATCGTTCCGCGGTAATGGCGCGCACAATCGGCTTCTTACCACGCGCGAAGATCATCGACAGAACGCCGTTGTCGGGCGCGACGAAATATTGTCCATCCGCCTGCGCCAGAATCGGCCGGCGCTAGCTGCCCACTCCGGGGTCCACAACAACGACGTGAATGCTGCCTTTCGGAAAACATCGCACGGCTTGATCGACAACGAATGCCGCTTGTTGCGTTTCGAAAGCATCGATCTCATGCGTCACGTCCACAAGGACGGCCCGCGGCGCAATCGACAGAAGAACGCCCTTCATGGCGGCCGCGAAGTAGTCGCGCGTGCCGAAATCGGTGGTCAAAGTAATGATGGGTCTGGGCATGCCTGTTATGATGAGGTTAGTTCCCCGGTTTCACCCATGCAAGCGCGGTATTATTTCGATCACAACGCCACCACTCCCGTGTGTGAGGAAGCGTTGCGCGCGCACGCCGCCGCACTGCGCGATGTTTACGGGAACGCTTCCAGTATCCATCATTACGGGCAGGCGGCGAAACAGGCTTTGGAGAAGGCGCGCAAGAGTGTCGCGTCGTTGATAGGCGCGACGCCGAAAGAGATCGTGTTCACCAGCGGCGGCACGGAGTCGAACAACCTGGCGTTGTTTGGCGCAGTGCGCGCGGGTGCCCATATCATCACGACCACCATCGAGCATCCGGCGGTGCTTGGCCCTTGCAGGAAACTGCAAGCGATGGGCGTGGACGTTACCTTCGTTGCGCCCGATGCGGACGGAGTTGTCGATCCCGCCGCGGTACGCCGTGAGGTGCGCTCGAACACCGCACTCATTTCGGTGATGCATGTGAACAACGAAACCGGTGTGATTCAGCCGGTGGAAGAGATGGCGCGCATTGCGCACGAGGCGAACGCGCTATTTCACGTCGATGGCGTGCAGGCGGCGGGGCGCATCCCTGTCGATGTCGCGGCATGCGGCATCGATCTGTACTCCATCAGCGCGCACAAGCTGTACGCGCCCAAAGGTGTGGGCGCGCTCTACATTCGCAAAGGCGTCGAACTTTCCCCTCTGCTTCACGGAGGCCGCCAGGAGAAGTCCCATCGCGCCGGAACGGAAAACGTTCCCGCCGCGATGGCGTTTGCGGCCGCCGCCGATTGGGCGCGCGAAAATGCCGCCGAGGCAATCCGGCTGTCTTCGCTGCGTGACCGGCTGGAAGCTTCGGTGTTAGCCGCGGTTCCGCAAGCGCGCGTCAACGGCAGGCGCGGCCAGCGCGTCGCCAACACTTCCAGCATTCGCTTTGACGGCATCGAAGGAGAAGCCATCGTCATCGCGCTCGATCTGCGCGGCTTCGCCATCTCCAGCGGCTCGGCGTGCTCCAGCGGCGCGGTGGAGCCGTCGCACGTGTTGCTGGCCATGGGACTCAGCGGCGAACAGGCGCGTTCGTCTGTCCGCATCTCGTTGGGCCGCGACAACACCGTGGATCAAGTGGACGCGCTCTCATCCGCCATCGCCGATTCCGTCGCGCGTCTGCGAAAACTTTCGCCGGTGTATGCCCATGCCTGAGGCGCCCATTGCCGTCGCCATGTCCGGCGGCGTGGATAGTTCCACAGTGGCGGCGCTGCTGCGGCGCGATGGCCACGACATTGTCGGCATGACCATGCAATTATGGAATCAGCGCCGCTTGCCGGAAATTTCACCCGAAGGCGCAACGGGACGCTGCTGTTCGCTGGAGGATGTCTACGATGCGCGCCACGTGGCGGGCTCGCTCGGCATCCCTTATTACGTCGTGAATTTCGAAGATCGCTTCGAAGAGTCCGTCATACGTCCATTTATCGACGAATATCTGGCGGGACGCACGCCCATTCCCTGCACGCTCTGCAACAACTTCGTGAAGTTCCACCAATTCCACGATCTTGCCGCGGGCGTTGGCGCGCACATGGTGGCGACGGGGCATTACGCGCGCATCCGCCGCGATGACCGCGTGGGCCGTCATTTGCTTTTGCGCGCTGTCGATGCGGGCAAGGATCAAACGTATTTTCTATGGGGCCTGACGCAGGAACAGCTGTCGCGCACTATGTTTCCGCTGGGTGAATTCACGAAGCCGGAAGTGCGCGAACTCGCGCGATCGTTAGGCGTCGCGGTGGCGGAAAAACAGGACTCGCAGGAAATCTGCTTCGTGCCGAACGGCGACTACGCGCAATTCATCGATGCCTACTTCGGCGAAAAGGGAATGCCTCGCGAAGATGTGCGCGGGGAGATTGTCGATGCCGAAGGACGCAAGTTGGGCGAACACGGCGGCGTGCATCATTTCACCGTGGGGCAGCGCAAGGGCTTGGGAATCGCCGCCAAAGAACCGCTCTACGTGATTGCCACGCAGCCCGCCGCGCAGAGAGTCATCGTCGGCAGGAACGCCGATTTGCTGCGCACGGAACTCACGGCGTCGCAGGCGAATTGGATTTCCGTGGACCGGTTGCTTCTGCCCATGCGCGTGACGGTAAAGATCCGCAACAAACATGAAGCCGCGCACGCCACCGTACATCCTTTGGAAGACGCCGCGCGCTTCCGCGTGCATTTCGACGAACCGCTGGCCGAACATGAAGTCGGCCAGGTTGTACTGGTTGTCGGTGCTGGTCGAGCCCACCGGTCGGCTGAAGCGGCCGGCGTACTCGTCGCGACCGTACAGGGGGTTCACGTCCTGCACCTCGGTCTGCACGTGCTGGAACTCGATCCCCACCTTCAGGGAATGGCGCCCGAGGCTGCGGGTGTAGTTCAGCTTCGGGTTCCAAAGCGTCGGGTACTGCCACTGCGGGTTGGTGGCCTGGCGGCCGAGGTCGGCGTAGCCCGAGATGAGCTGGGTGGGCAGCCCCCCGGAGACGCGCGGATCGGTGGGCAGGCCGGGGATCCCGTAGGCCTCGAGGGCCGGGTCCTCGGCCTCCTCGTAGCGCTTCTGGTTCACGTAGTTCACTGCCTGGCGGCTGAGGAACACGCCGGCGTAC
>JACPVQ010000055.1 GCA_016191645.1 Candidatus Solibacter usitatus | reverse complement strand
TTGCGGCCTTGGCCTTCCTCCGCGCCTGGGCGACGAACTTCGGCAGTGTCGACATGGCTCTGCCGCTGGCCGCGCGTCTCGCCACCGGCGTCGTCGTGATCGGCGCGTTCTTCTTCTCCGAATTCCGCTTCCCGCGCGAATGGATTAGATCCAGGATGGTGTATGCGATTGCCGGAAGCGCACTCTTCGGCATCCTCTTGTACTACGAAGTTTCCGGGCGCGTACTCACCATTTCGTGGAGCGTTGAGGCTGTCGCGCTACTGGCTGCGGGTTTCGCGTTGCGCGAGAAAGTGCTGCGCGTGTGCGGGCTGGCGCTGTTCGCTCTCTGCACCGGCAAATTGTTCTTTTACGACTTGCGCAACCTCGACACGCTGAGCCGGATCTTCGCCTTTATCGTAATGGGACTCGTATTGTTGGGGGCTTCCTCGCTCTACATGCGGTTCGAAAAGCGGATGAAAGTGGAGGACGATTAGATGCACCCGGCAAGAACTTCCGCCATCGCGTGCGCCTCACTGTTGTGTGCGGGCGCCTTGCTTACCGCGCTCGGCAATCCCGAAAGACAGGTGGATTTGGAGTCGGCCCGCGAGTTGTGGGCCGAGCTGTTTCGCGACGCCGATCAATTCGGCATGCAGCTGAGCCGCGTCTCCGCCCGCGAGGAGATGGATCTTGGCAACAGGATCGCGCGATCGATCCCGGCCGGTTCCCAGACGCTCCAGACTTGGGGTCCGTACGTGGATGCCGTCGGACAACGGTTGGCTAAGCACGTTGTGCGCAAGGAGATCTCCTACACCTTCCATGTGATTTCGTCCAGCGAACAGAACGCCTTCGCTCTTCCCGGCGGGCATGTCTTCGTCCACGAAGGGCTCCTCGGACAAATGCGGACCGAAGCGGAACTGGCCGGCGTCTTAGGCCATGAGATCGCACACGTGGACAGCCGGCACTGCATCGAGCGCTTCCAGGTTCAACTTCGCCTAAGGCGCATCGGACTCGAGAATCTGAATCTTTTGGCCGATGTGGCCAAAAAGTTGATGACCATCCATTACGCCAAGTATCAGGAGTTTGATGCGGACCTGTTGGGACTGCGGCTTGTGGTGGAGGCGGGCTACGATCCAAACGGGATCTCGGACTTGTTCACCCGTGTGTTCCGGGAGTACCGGCACACTCCTGATTCGGCCTTAGAGACAATGGTTCGTCTTCCCATTGATGCTCTCACCGAATACCTTCGCTCTCATCCTCTGAGCGCAGACCGCGTGCGACGCCTGAAAGCGGCGCAGTCGGCCTACGCCCGGAAACACGATGGCAAGAAAGTGTATCGAGGCGGGGAGGATTTCCCGCCCATGATTCCGGGACAGTTCTGACACTTCTCGCCGCGCGATGGAAGCAACCTTTTTTCAGTTCCAGGTGTTCCAACTTTATTTTCTCTTTATTTGCAATAAGTCCAACGCAATTCCCCAAATTCCTCCCCTTGACACCGTGTAGCCTCAAGGTGCGATGAGGCGCGGCCGCCTCCCTCCCGGGACCAGGACGAATCGGCGCATGGAAAAAAGACAAAACGAACCTACTATGTTGTTGCAAACACTCGAAACGGCACCCTCTACACCACCCTTAAACGAACCCATGGGACAATAGAGGCATCCTATGAATGATCGATCTCTGCGCCAGCAGGCCCTCTACGACGCTCTCTCCGAACGTATCCTCGTTCTCGATGGAGCCATGGGCACCATGCTGCAACAACTCGATCCCACCGTGGAAGATTGGGGCGGGCCGAAGTTCGAAAACTGCTCCGAGAATCTGTTGTTCACGCGGCCCGAATGGATCGCCGATATCCACAGCCAGTATTACGCGGCGGGCGCGGACATGGTGGAGACCAACTCCTTCGGCGGACATCCCATCACGCTGGGCGAATTCGGTTTGGAAGACCGCTGCCACGAGGTGAACGAACTGGCCGCGCGTCTCGCCCGCCAGGCAGCGGAGAAATTCTCCAAGCCCGGCCGTCCGCGCTTCGTCGCCGGCTCCATCGGTCCCACCACGAAAGCAATCACAGTCACCGGCGGAGCCACTTTTGCGCAGCTGCGCGAAGGCTTCTACAAACAGGCAGCAGGACTCTGGGACGGCGGCGCGGACGTGCTGCTCATTGAAACGTGCCAGGACACGCGCAACATCAAGGCCGCTCTCCTCGCCGTTCAACAACTGGCGCGCGAGCGCGGCGAACGAATCCCAATCATGGTCTCCGGAACCATCGAACCCATGGGCACCATGCTTGCCGGCCAGACCGCCGACGCCCTCTGCGCCTCCATCACTCACGCCGACCTGCTCTCCATTGGACTCAACTGCGCCACCGGCCCGGAGTTCATGACCGATCACATCCGCACCATCCATGAAATGTCGCCCGTCCGCGTGTCGTGTTATCCCAACGCGGGTCTGCCCAATGAGGACGGCCGCTACGGCGAGACTCCCCAATCCCTCGCGCGCCAATTGGAGCGCTTTGTCGATCACGGCTGGCTCAATTTCACCGGCGGCTGCTGCGGGACAACGCCGGCGCACATCAAAGCTCTCGTCGAGATGACGCAAGGCAAGAAGCCGCGGCAATCGAAAACGCCTTCGCACCGCGCCTACTACAGCGGCATCGAACTGGTCGAGGCCGACGATTCCAATCGCCCGCTCATCGTCGGCGAACGAACCAACGTCATCGGTTCGCGCCTGTTCAAGAATCTCGTGGCCGAAGAGAAGTGGGAAGAGGCGTCGGAGATTGCGCGGCGGCAAGTGCGTAATGGCGCGCACGTTATCGATGTCTGCCTGCAATCCACCGATCGCAACGAGATGAACGACATCCCGTTCTTCTTCGAACACCTCATACGCAAGATCAAAGCGCCGGTGATGATCGACACCACCGATCCCAAGGCCGTCGAACTGGCGCTCACCTATTGTCAGGGCAAGAGCATCATCAACTCCATCAACCTCGAAGACGGAGAAGAGAAGTTCGAAATCATGTGCCCGCTGGCGAAGGCCTATGGCGCGGCGCTCGTTGTTGGGACCATTGATGAAGATCCCGTGCAGGCGCAGGCCTTCACGCGCGAGCGCAAACTCGCCATCGCCCAGCGCTCCGTCGAATTGCTTACGTCGAAATATGGAATCGCCGCCGAAGATATCGCCATCGATCCGCTGGTTTTCCCCTGCGCCACCGGAGATGAAAACTACATCGGCGGCGCGGTGGAAACCATCGAAGGATTGCGTCTGGTCAAAGAACAGATCCCGTACGTGAAAACGGTGCTCGGCATTTCCAACATCTCGTTTGGCCTGCCCGCATCGGCGCGTGAAATCGTCAACAGCGTCTTCCTTTATTACTGCACCAAAGCCGGTCTCGATCTCGCCATTGTCAACGCGGAAAAACTGGAACGGTTCGCTTCCATTCCTATCGAAGAGCGCCGCCTCGCCGAGCATCTTCTCTTTAACACCCCGCCGGAAGAAGTGCCGGATGGACACAAAGACGCCGAGTTGCTCAAGACCGCTCCCGAGGATTGGCGGCGTCAATCGCGCGAGCAGAAGGCCGCCATCAATCAGTTCCACATCACTGCCATCACCGATCATTTCCGCAAGAGCGGAGGCAGGACCAAGGTAAAGGCCGCTGACCTGCCGCTCGATCAGCGTTTGGCGAACTACATCATCGAAGGAAGCAAGGACGGCCTTGTTGCCGATCTCGATGCCAAGCTCGCCGAAGGCATGAGCCCGCTCGATGTGATTAATGGTCCGCTGATGGCAGGCATGAATGAGGTCGGCCGCCTGTTCAACAACAACGAACTCATCGTCGCCGAGGTGCTGCAATCGGCCGAGGCGATGAAAGCCGCCGTGGCGCATCTGGAAAAGTTCATGCAGAAATCGGAAACGGCGGCGCGCGGCAAGATTTTGCTCGCCACCGTCAAAGGCGACGTCCACGACATCGGCAAGAATCTCGTGGAGATCATCCTCGCCAACAACGGCTACGAAGTCATCAACCTGGGAATCAAGATTCCGCCGGAAGAATTAATTCGCGCCTATTATCAGCACAAACCCGATGCCATCGGCTTATCCGGATTGCTGGTGAAGAGCGCGCAGCAAATGGTCATCACCGGCGGCGACCTGCGCGATTCCGGCATCGCCGTTCCGCTTCTGGTCGGCGGCGCGGCGCTTTCCGACAAGTTCACGCGCACGCGCATCGCGCCCAACTACTCCTCGGCCACGTTCTATTCCAAGGACGCCATGACCGGGCTGCGTTTGATGAACCAGATTATGGATCCCGCCTCGCGCGAAGAGGTTCTGCGCGCCCATACGTTCACCGCCGAAGTTATCGACAGCGAACCCGTCCCCGCTGCGCCGGTTGCCGTTTCTTCCCGGCGCAGCCCCAAAGTGCGCCTCGATCTTCCGCTGCCCTCCGCGCCTTATTTAGACCGCCGTCTGCGCACTTTTCCGAATCTCGCCGAAATCTGGAGCTATATCAATCCCTTCATGCTCTACGGCCGTCACCTCGGCTACAAGGGAAATTTCGAAAAGAATCTCCAGGAGCGGGAAGAGAAGGCGCTCGCTCTCTTTCACGACATGGAAAACGTAAAAAAGCGCGCCGCCTCATTCCTCCAAGTGCGCGCCGTGTGGCGATTCTTTGAAGCCGAACGCGACGGCAACGCCATTCATCTCTTCGAGCCCGCCGCGGATTCTCCGCTCCACACGCTCCGCTTTGGCCGTCAGCCGAAAGACGACGGCCTCTGCCTCAGCGATTACATCCTCGATGCCGATGCCGGCCGCCGCGACCATATCGCCATGTTCGTTGTCACCGCGGGCGATGGAGTTCGCGCTCGCTGCGAAGAAGCGAAGCAGGCCGGCGAGTATCTGTATTCTCATGCATTGCAGGCGCTGGCCATCGAATCCGCCGAAGGCTGCGCCGAATATCTGCATCGACGGCTGCGCGAGGATTGGGGTTTTCCCGATTCGCCATCAATGACGATGCAAGAGCGTTTCACTTCCCGCTATCGCGGCAAACGCTACAGCTTCGGCTATCCCGCCTGTCCCAATCTCGAAGATCAGGCCGGCTTGTGGAAACTTCTCACGCCTGAAGAGATCGGAGTCGAACTCACATCGGGCTTCATGATGGACCCCGAAGCAAGCGTCAGCGCGCTCGTCTTCCATCATCCCGATTGCGCCTACTTTACGGCCAGCGAAGTGGCGGAGGAAGTGCCCGTCTAAGTGCGCCCCCACGGCGCGCCAATCTTAGACTATCCTTAAGATATCCACCGTGAAAAAACCAACGAAGTTCAATTGGATCACTATCATCTTCCTCGCCCTTTTACACGCAGGTGGCGTGGCAGCATTCTTTTTCATTGAATGGAAGGCGATTGCCGTCGCCCTCATTCTCAATTTCATGTGTCTCAGCTGGGGCATCGGCATGGGATACCATCGCCTGCTCACGCACCGTGCATACAAAGTTCCGAAGTGGCTGGAGTATACGATGGCCGTCTTCGGCGCGGCCACTCTCGAAGGCGGTCCCATCTTTTGGGTCGGCACGCATCGCATTCATCATCAATGTTCCGATCAGGAAGGCGACCCGCATTCCCCGCGCGACGGCGCATGGTGGTCGCACATGGGCTGGATCATTCTCGGCGACAGCAAGCACAGCGAAGTCGATTACTTCCGCCGCTTCGCGCCCGACCTGACGCGCGACAAGTTCTACGTCTGGCTCAACCGCTATCACTGGATTCCATTGACCGTTTGCGGCGCGCTCCTGTTAGCCTTTGGCGGCCTTTCGACATTCCTGTGGGCCGGCTGCTTCCGCGTCTCCGTGGGATTGCACTTCACATGGCTGGTCAACTCGGCCTCGCACATGTGGGGCGCCCGCCGTTTCGATACCAAAGACGATTCGCGCAATAACTGGTGGGTGGCGCTGCTCACCTTCGGCGAAGGATGGCACAACAACCATCACGGCAAACCGAACTCCGCGCGCCACGGCCTCGCCTGGTATGAACTCGACATCACGTGGATGCAGATCCGATTGTTGGAGATGCTGGGAATCGCCACCGGCGTGAAAGTCGCCAGCGTCCGCGACGCCGAAGTGTTGGAAGAAGCCGCCTAAGCTTTCTTCTTGTACTAATACTATCTCGTCCAGCTATATCCCACTACTATCTAGGATCTCCCCACTCCTGCGACGGGATCTCCAGATCCCGTCACGGCCGCGTAGTGGCCGCAACGAAGTTCCCAATCACTCCCGGCAGAGCCGATCTGGAGATCGGCTCGCAGGTCTGGAGACCTGCCCCACACAGAAGCAGAAGGAGGTAGGTTTACATCTCCACGACTTGTAGGGTGAACCGTTCCGGGGGCAGCGAACTGACGGGGGCGGGACTCTTGCTGGCCCACGCCTGATACGCCGAATTTCCCACCGGGTCGTTGAGGTAAAAAAGAAACTGATCGGAGAAGCAGGAGATGGGCGGCGGTTGGCGGAATGTGAGCCGCAAGCCGACGGCTTTCTCCATCTGAATCCCTTCCGTGGGGATGGATTTATCTTCCAGGAGTCGAACAAAGCTGGAGCGTCCGGCATGCGGCCAGACATCGCCGCAGAGTAACGGACGAAGCTCCAACCGCGTTTCGAATGTGATTTCGCATTGGCGAATCCATTCCAGAATGTCGTCGCCCCACCGCCAATGCAGAACCATGGCCTGGTATTGTTCGACAAGGTTGATGGCGAGTTCGAACTTGCGTTGTTCCAGGCCGGCGCTTGCGGCGGGAATCATGTCTTCACTCTCGACAATCTTCTCCGCCATGTTCATCACCTTGTCCAGCCGCGACAAGTGCAGAGTGCGATGAACCATTAAAGGAGGCAGCTCAAAATCTTTACCGCCCGCAATCTCCAATTTTTTTTATACGTAAATTATAAAATTAGCTTTTGGCAAACAATCTTTATTGTTATTGTATAACAATAGATCGAATGATTTATAAAATGAAATAACATCGTGAAACAGCGCGGATGATGATCGCGCCCATAGTTTCCTTCCGTTAACTTTCCCTGGCAATAAACCGTGCGGCCGAATTCGCCGCCCCACACCACCAGCGTATCGTCCAGCAAGCCGCGCTGCTTCAAGTCGGTGATCAAAGCCGCCGACGCCTGATCGACGCCTTTGCATTGCAGGGCAAGGTCGCGCGGCAGATCGTTATGCTGATCCCATCCGCGATGGTAGAGCTGCACGAATCGCACGCCGCGTTCGATAAGCCTGCGCGCAAGCAAACAGTTCGAGGCATACGAGCCCGGCTTGCGCGCCTCCGCTCCGTAGAGATCGAACGTCGCGGCGGGCTCTTTCGAAAGGTCCATCAGATCGGGCACCGATGTCTGCATGCGGTACGCCATCTCGTATTGCTCAATGCGCGTGTCGATCTCAGGATCGTGAACCGTTTCCGCTCGCATCTTGTTGATCTTGCCGATGACGTCGATCATCTGGCGGCGCGTATCGCGCGAGATGCCGGGCGGATCGTCTAAGTAAAGGACAGGCTCGCTTCCGGCGCGAAACCGTACGCCTTGATGATTGGAAGGCAGAAAGCCATTGCCCCACAAACGGGAAAACAGCGGCTGATCGACGTTGAGCGCGTTGGCTTGCGAGATGAGCACGACAAACGCCGGGAGGTTTTCATTTGCACTGCCAAGGCCGTAGCTGACCCAGGCTCCCATGCTGGGGCGGCCCGGCTGCTGGCTGCCGCTTTGAATGAACGTGATGGCCGGGTCGTGATTGATGGCATCCGTGTGCATGGTGCGGATGATGGTCAACTCGTCGGCCACTTTGGAAGTGTAGGGAAGCAACTCGCTGATCCACGCGCCCGATTGTCCATGCTGCTTGAATTGGAAAACGGACGAAGCCACGGGCAGCGTGGCCTGACCCGATGTCATACCCGTGATGCGCTGGCCCATGCGCACGGATGCCGGCAGATCGACGCCCTGATGTTTTTTCAACCCCGGCTTGGGATCGAACAGATCCAATTGCGACGGCCCGCCGGATTGATGCAGAAAAATAACGCGCTTCGCCGTCGCGGTGTGATGCGGCAACCCCGGCAGACCGTTTGCGGCCTCGGCGTTTCCATTCAGCAAAGAAGCTAGCGCGGCCGCGCCCAAACCCGTGCTGCCGCGGCTGAAAAAGTGCCGCCTGGTCAACGTCTGCTGCAAATGCTCGACAGGATGCATGTTATTCCTTCGTGATCACTTCATCCAAATTGAGGATGGCGCTGGTGACCGTGGTCCATGCAGCGAGTTCGCTCGGGTCCAGTGCGGCCGCCGGTTTGCGCTCACCCGCCGTTATGAGTTTGCGCGCGGTCTCGGGATGGGAGCGATAGGCTTGTTGCTGCCGCACAGCCAGTTGGGAGAGCAGTTTCAATTCCCGCGCATCGGGTGCGCGCGCGGCGGCCATCTGAAAGGCGAGGCGGATTCGCGAGTTCGCATCGCGTCCGGCGGTGACCATCACTTTTTCAGCCAGAGCGCGCGCCGCCTCCAAATAGGTTGGATCGTTCATGAGCACCAACGCCTGCAAGGGAGTATTGGTGCGGGCGCGGCGAGCGGCGCACTTTTCGCGATCGGGCGCATCGAACACCGACATCTGCGCCGGAGGAACCGTTCGCTTCCAGAAGGTGTACATGCTGCGGCGATACAAATCATCGCCGTGGCTCTGCACATAGGTTTGCGCCGTGAACACATCGCCGTACGCCATCTCTTCCCACAGTCCGCCCGGCTGATATGGGAAAACGCTCTTGCCTCCCACGGTGCGATTCAACAAGCCGCCGATGGCCAGCGCGTTGTCGCGAACCGTTTCGGCGGGCAGGCGGAATCGCGACATGCGCGCCAGCAAGCGGTTGCGCGGATCGCGTTCCACCATCTCTGGACTCGACTGCGACGTTTGCCGGTAGGTAGCGGACGTTACGAGGAGCCGCTGCATGGCGCGCACATCCCAACCCGATTCCACAAAATGCGTGGCAAGCCAGTCCAGCAGCTCCGGATGCGTGGGAGGCGCGCCTTGCGAGCCGAAATCCTCCGACGTCTCCACCAAGCCGGAGCCGAAGTACATCTGCCAGAAGCGATTCACCGCCACGCGGGCGGTCAGCGGATGCGATGGGTCCACCAGCCACTTCGCCAAACCGAGCCGGTTGGCGGGAGCGCCCGCGGGCAGCGGCGGCAAACTTGCCGGAACCGCCGGGGTCACTTTCTCCGTGCGGTTGCGGTAGTCGCCGCGGCCCAGCACGAACGTCTCGCGCGGCTTGGGAAGCTCGGTCATCACCATCGATGTCACGATATTTCTGTTCAGCGCATCCATGGCCGCGCGCAATTCTTTGCCTTCGGCGTGCGCTTTGCGCCATTCCGGCGGCGCAACTGTGGAGAGAAAGTATTCCTTCAGGCGATCCTTCTGGTCTTTGCTGCGCTTTGCGGCGGGTGTGGAGAGAATGGCTCGCACCGTGGCGTCGACGGCGAGTTGCCGCGCCTCGTCTGCTTTGATGGGACGCGCAAAGAAACGCAGATCGTCCAATTGCGCGCGCGAGGGAAGATCGATGTTCCCGTCTCCCGAACTCCACGGCGCGGCCGGAATGATGGAACCCGACAGCTTGTCCTTTAACACGGCCACGGTTTGCGGCACGCCATTGAAAAAGATCTTCACGCCGGACGCTTTGCCCGACCCGTCATAGGTCACGGCAATGTGTGTGTACTCGTTCTGCGCCACCCTGTTTTCGGTGCGCACCTCGATGGCATTTTCCGGCCAGCGATTCGCCAGCCGCGCCTCGATGCGCGAGGCGCGTTTCAAATCGCCGATGGAAGCGGCTTCTTCCATGCGCACGATCACGCCGCGCAACGCGGCTTTATCAAAACGGTGCAGAAATGCCTGCTCCAGTTTGTTTCCCCAACGCAGCCAGAAGCTTGCACTGAACGCTTCGCCCGCCGGATAAGCGCCCCAATCCATTTGCGTTTCGCCATCGAAGCCAATGGCTAGACCCGACGGGCCATTGGAAAACGACGGCGTTCCGCGAATCAACCGCGCATGGCGGTAGTTGCCCGACGTATCGGCGTAACCGCCATCCAACTCGTAGTGCGCCGCCGCGTCGCGCGGGCCCATGGAGAGTTCGGCGGACTTGCTCCACTCCTCCATGGCGGCGTCGACGTTCTTCGCCGGCAGGAGTGTTTCGCGCGCGGCGACCGCTTGCTCCAGTTCGGCGAGCCTGGCTTTTTGCGCATCGTCGGGAAGCGCGAGAAGCGGCTTGGCATTGCCCTCTCTGCCGTCCAGCCCCTTCTCGTCGATATTGTTGAAGAAGGCGAAATAGCGGTAGAAATCGCGCTGGCTGATGGGATCGTACTTATGATCGTGACAGCGGGCGCAGCCGATGGTCATTCCCATAAACGCGACCGCGGTCGTCTCCACGCGATCGACAATGTATTCCACCAGGTACTCTTCCGGAATCGCGCCGCCTTCGTAGTTGATCATGTGATTGCGATTGAAACCGGTGGCTAGCAGCTGCTGCTTGGTCGCATTGGGAAGCAGATCGCCGGCCAGTTGATCCACCGTGAACCTGTCGAACGGCATGTTGGAGGAAAACGCCTGAATCACCCAATCGCGCCACGGCCACATGTCGCGGTGGCTGTCAATGTGATAGCCGTGCGTATCGGCATAACGTGCCAGATCGAGCCATTGCATGGCCATGCGTTCGCCATAGTGCGGCGAGGCAAGCAGCCTGTCCACGGCCTTTTCATAGGCATCGGGCGATTTGTCCGCAAGGAATGCGCGCGTTTCCTCGGGCGTTGGCGGAAGGCCGGTGAGATCCAGCGTGAGACGCCGAAGCAGAGTCGATTTCGACGCTTCGGCGGAAGGTTTCAACCCCTCTTTCTGCAAACGCGCGAGAACGAAATTGTCGATGGGATTGCGCGGCCATCTGGATCCCGCAACGTTAGGAACAGGCGGACGCCGCGGGGGTTCGTAGGACCAATGCATTTTCCATTCCGCGCCCTGATCGATCCAACGTCCCACCGTTTCGATCTGCTCCGGTGTAAGCGTGCGCCCCAACGCCTTGGGCGGCATGCGCAGCGCGGGATTGGCATGATTCAAGCGTTGAAACAATTTGCTCTCATTACGTTTTCCGGCAACGATCACACGGGCAGCGCTGTCTTTCTCATCCAACCGCAGCTCCGCCATGCGGTTCTTGGCGTCGGGACCGTGGCAGGCGAAACAGTTGTCGGAAAGGATGGGCCGCACCTGGCGATTGAAATCGATGGCGGTCCTGGACGCATTTTGAGCCGCCGCCAGACAGAGCATGGCGGCAGCGGCCATCAGAACGCCAACACTTTTGCGCATTGTCTTTATATGTATCATGTCCCGCCTACGCAATTCAGTGGAACGAAATGGCCGCTTGATTCGTTCTACAGCCATGGGCTGGATGCAAGACCTTCGATTCGCCGCGCGGATGATTCGCTCACACCCCTGGTTCACGCTCGCCATCGTGGCAACCATGGCGCTTGGCATCGGCGTCAACACAACCATTTTCACACTTGTGAATTCCGTACTCTGGAAGCCGCTGCCCTTCCCTGGCGGAGAGAGACTGGTGCTGCTTGCCGGGACCAACGTCAACGCGGGTAACCAGCAAACCAGAATGGCCATGGACGAATACCGGCAACTGCGCGACCACACGCAGGTATTCGAGTCGCTGGAGGCTTACGCGGGCGAACCAATGGCTCTCAGCGAACCGGGCAAGCCGCCGGAGCGATACCGCGGCGCGCTGATTTCAGCGGGACTGTTTCAAATGCTCGAGGCCAAACCAATTCTCGGCCGGGCGCTTTCCGTCGAGGATGAAAAAGCCGGAGCGCAGCCGGCGCTGCTCATCGGCTACGCCGTTTGGCGGGACCGATTCGGAAAAGATCCGTCCGTGGCGGGACGCGTGGTGCGGTTGAATCAGAAGGCCGTGACCATTGCCGGCGTGATGCCGGAGGGATTCAAGTTCCCCAGCAATGAAGATATGTGGCTGGCGCTGCAATCCGACGCGAAGTGGGAGAAGCGGGATTTTTGGCGTTTGCAACCTATCGGCAAACTGAAGCCCGGTGTGAGCCTGGCCGAATCGCGGGCGTCCGCGGAAACCATCGCCCGCAATCTGGAAACAACTTATCCCGCCACCAATCGCGACCGGCGATTCAAAGTGATGACGTTTCATGAGGCAATGAACGGCGGCAGCATTCGCCAGGTGTTTCTACTGCTGATGGGCGCGGTGGGGTTTGTGCTGCTGATAGCCTGCGCAAACGTCGCCAACATGCTGCTCAGCCGCGCGGCCGGAAGAACGCGCGAGATCTCCATTCGCACGGCGCTGGGAGCGGGCCGCTGGCGCGTCGTGCGGCAGATGCTCACCGAGAGCCTGCTCTTCTCCGTCATCGGTGGTTCGCTCGGGTTGCTTCTGGCAATGTGGGGAATCGACGCGTTCTCCAAAGCGGTGTCGAACGTCGGCAAACCGTACTGGGTGGATTTCGCGATGAACTACACGGTGTTCGCCTACTTCGGCGGCGTGTGCGTGCTTTCCGCAATTCTCTTCGGCCTCATTCCGGCGCTGCAGGTTTCGCGAACCAATGTCTACGAAACGTTGAAGGAGGGCGCGCGCGGTTCGGATGGCGTGCGCGGCGGATTTGTATCCGGTGCGTTGGTGGTTTTTCAATTTACGCTGGCGCTGGTGCTGCTCTCCGGCGCGGGCCTCATGATGAGAAGTTTTCTGGAACATCAGAACGTGTTTCGCCACATTCCGGCGGAGAGGATTCTGCACGCGCGAATCTCGCTTCCGGCGGAGCGCTACGCAAAACCGGAGGATCGCATTCGATTTGTGGATCGTGTGTTGGAACGGCTGAGCGCGCTGCCCGGCGTCGAAGCGGCGGCTCTAACGACGTCTGTGCCAGGCACGGGCGGCGATGGATTCCCCATTGAAATCGAGGGACGGCCATTGCCGGAAGGCACGAAGCGTCCGATGGCAACGGGCGTCGTAGCGTCGCCGGGGTATCTGGCGATGCTGCACCAGCCCATCCTGCTGGGGCGTGATTTTACGAACACGGACGGCTTGCCCGGGAAAGAATCGGCGATCGTGACGCAGCGATTCAGTTCGCGTTTTTGGCCCGGCGCAAATCCCATAGGACAGCGGCTGCGCATTGTGCGCGAGGGCCGTCCGCCGGGACCTTGGCTGACCGTGACCGGCGTCACTGCGGACATCGCACAGGATGTTTTCGAGCAGGACCCCGCGCCGGTAATGTTCACCGCCTACCGGCAGGAAGGCGGCGCGGGATTCGCTTTGCTGGTAGGAGCCTCGGTGCCAACGGCGTTGGCAGCGTCGGTGCGGGGGGAGCTTCAGAAACTGGACGAAGACCTGACGCTCTTTGATGTGCAGTCGCTCATCGAGTTGTTCGCGCGGAACCGCTGGCAGTGGCGAGTCTTCGGAACACTGTTCGTCATCTTTGCCTGGATCGCGCTGGTGATGGCTTCGGTGGGAATTTACGCCGTGATCGCGCAGGCGGCCAGCAGACGTACGCGCGAGATCGGAATCCGCATCGCGTTGGGCGCGAACTCCGGCGAAGTGCTGCGTCTGGTGATGCGCAGAGGACTCATCCAATTGGGGATCGCGCTTGGAGTTGGCCTGCCCGCGGCATTCGGCGTGTGCCGTCTGATGCGTGGAATCCTGTTCGGAGTTTCCACCGCGGATCCGTTGACGTTTTGCACCGTCGCTTTCGCCTTGACCGCTGCCGGGTCCATCGCCTGCTGGCTGCCGGCGCGAAGGGCCGTCCGGCTGGACCCGGTGCAGGCGCTGCGCTACGAATGAAGTTCTACGCCGGCTGTCCGGCGCACGGAAAATGCGGGTTAGAATGGTTTCTTGTCCCCGCAAGAAACGCTCGAACTGTTCCGTCAAACCGGCGCTTACTTAGAAGGTCATTTCCGCCTGACCAGCGGTCTGCATAGCCGGGAATATCTGCAATGCGCGCTGGTGCTGCAGCATCCGCAACACGCCGAAGCAATGGGCCGCGAACTTGCCGCTCAACTGCGGCAGTTAACGGGGCGCGCAGTAGATGCCGTCGTATCGCCCGCCATGGGGGGACTCATCATCGGTCACGAAACGGCCCGCGCGCTGGGAGTGCGCCACATCTTCACGGAACGTCAGGATGGCGTCATGACGCTGCGCCGCGGCTTTACGGTGAAGCCGGGCGAAGTGGCGGTCGTAATTGAAGATGTGATCACGACGGGCGGCAGTTCGCTGGAAGTGGTAAAGCTGCTGCGCGAGATGGGCGCGGATGTAGCGGCCGCCGGTTCGATTATCGACCGCAGCGGCGGCGCGGCCGATCTCGGCGTGCCGCGCGCCGCGCTCGCCACATTGAAAGTGATCGCCTACGATCCGGCGCAATGTCCGCTCTGCGGGCAGGGCGTTCCCGTGGTGAAGCCCGGCTCACGTCCTGGTGCGTAATGGCGCGGCGCATCAAGCTCGTTCTCTCCTACGACGGCACGGATTACCACGGTTGGCAGGTGCAGCCCGGCATGGTCACCATCCAGCGATCGTTGGAGGAGGCGCTCTCCGAGATTGAAGGAATGCATGTCGCTGTGGCTGGCTCGGGGCGCACGGACGCGGGCGTTCACGCGCTCGCTCAAGTTGCCGCATGCACTCTGGAGAATCCGATTCCCGTGGACAACCTGCGGCGCGCACTGAATCGATTACTGCCGGCGGATATTCGCGTTTCCAGCGTTGCGGAAGCTGCCCCGGACTTCCACCCGCGCTTTCAGGCCACGGCGAAGACCTACGAATATCGCATTTGGCGCGAAGAGATCTGCCCGCCGTTCGTGCGCCGCTACGTCTATCACTTTCCATACAGGATTTTCGAAGAGCGCTTCCTCGAAGCGGCCATGGTGTTTCAAGGCACGCACGATTTCACGGCGTTCGCGGCCGCCGATGAGAAGGACCGCAAGGACGCATCGAAAGTACGCACCGTGTGGAGTTCCACCGCCGCGCGGGAAGGAGACCTGCTCGTCTATCGCGTGCGCGGCTCGGGCTTTCTCAAGCACATGGTGCGCAACCTGGTGGGCGGGTTGATGGAATGCGCGCGCGGGAATCGCACGGTTGACGATCTCAAAGCGCTGCTTGCGGGCAACATCGAAACCCGGTCCGGCTACTCCATGCCCGCGCGCGGACTCTTCCTGGTGAGTGTCGAGTACTGCTGAGGTATGATCGTGAAGATCCTTATGAAATCCATCGCTCTATCATTGTTCTTTGCAAGCGTAGCCTTCGCGCAGCTTACGGATGAGTTTCGTCCGGCGCGCGCCGCGTGCTGCCTTCCGAACACAGCGCAGAGTCTTGCCGATCAGCTGCAGGACTGGAATCAACTCGGCCGTTATCATGCCGACAACGTTCGACTGCGAGCGCTTCCGCAGGAACCGAAACGCGTCGTCTTTATGGGAGATTCCATTACCGACGGTTGGAAATTGGAAAACTATTTTCCCGGCAAGCCCTACGTCAATCGCGGCATCGGCGGACAGACCACTCCGCAAATGGTGGTGCGTATGTTTCCCGACGTGATCCATTTGAAGCCCGCGGCGATGGTGGTTCTCGCAGGCACCAACGATATCGCGCGCAACACCGGACCCGTAACCTTCGAGATGATCACGAACAACTATGAGGCGATGGCGGACATTGCGCGCGCGCACGGCATCAAGGTGATTCTCTGCTCCATCTTGCCCATCAGCGATTACACGCAGCGCAAGCAGAGCGAACGCCGTCCGCCCGCGGAGATCTTGCGTCTCAACAGGTGGCTGCGCGAATACGCCGCGAGAACGAACGCCATCTACGTCGATTACCACGCGGCGGCGGCCGATGAGAAAGGCATGTTGAAAGAAGGCACTTCGAACGACGGCCTGCATCCCAACGACGCCGGATACAAGATCATGGTGCCGCTGGTGGAAGCGGCGATTCAGAGAGCGCTGCAGTAGCGCGCCAATTCGAGCGCCGTTTCATCGCGCGCGCGTACAGCCCATGCTTCCAACTGCTTCGCCAGGTCCGCGACAACGCGCGGCTGCTTCGCGTAGAGATTCACTTGCTCGCCGGGGTCGGAGTCGAGATCGTACAATTCCCCTGGACGAAAGGCGGGGCGCAGGTCGAACTTGCGAAGGATGAGTTTGTACTTCGCCGTGCGCACGGCGCGCTCATCGAAGTACGAACCCTCAACGGCGCGCTGCGGAACGTTCTGTAGAATCACGGGCTGTTTCCAGTTGTCCGGGCCCGCCATGGTTTGCATCAGGCTGCTTCCGTGCAGCGACGGCGTCAGATCGCTATTGCCTAATCCTTGCTCCAACGAGATTCCACAAGCATCCAGAATGGTGGGAGTGAGAGCGGTCAAGTCCACGCCCGATTTCCAGACCTTTCCGCTCGCCAGCCGCGATGGGTATCGCACGATGAGCGGAACGCGCGCGACCTCTTCGTAGGAAAGCGCGATGCCTTCGGCGGAACCGGGCCGGTCGATCCAGGTGCGTCCGTGATCGGCCGTGAAGATGATGAGCGTGTTGTCGAGAAGATTGCGGCGGCGCAGAGTATCGAGAAGGCGGCCCGTGTTCCAATCGAGATTCGCGATGGTGGCGTGGTAGTCCGCATGTTCCTTGCCCGCGAACATCGACGCCCATTGCCTGGGTGGATCGAGCGGTTCGTGCGGCGCATAGTAGGACTGATAGAGAAACCACGGCCGGCCGGCATTGGCTTCGATGAATCGAATGCCTTCGTCCGTTTCCACATCGGGACGGTAGGCGGATTTGTGCGGCGTTCCCACCCAGTGCCGCAGCAGCGAATTAAACGCCTTGAACGTGTCGAAAAAGCCCGGATTCGCCGGACCCAAATGCCACTTGCCAACACAGCCGGTGGCGTAGCCGGCATTATTCAATTGATAGACGATGTTGTCCCAAAGGCGGAAACGCGAATCGCGAAAGGGATCGACGATGACGTCGGCGAAATTCGTATTGGTGCGGCCCGCGGGCGCGGGATAGACATTGCGGCGCACGCCGTGCGCATGGGGATAGAGACCCGTAAGCATGGAAGCGCGCGCGGGTCCGCAGAGCGCCTGCGGAGTGTAGGCGTGTTCGAAGCGCACGCCGGTAGCGGCCAGCTGATCCAGGTGCGGCGTGCGCGCGCCGGAGTTGCCGTAACAACCGATGGCATCGGCGCGGCATTTATCGTAGAGCAGCAATAAAACATTCGGCGGCGATTGTGTTTGCCCCGTGAGCGGAGATGCCGCGGCGGCGAGCGATGCAAAGAAGCGGCGGCGTTGCATTCCTTCGAGTGTATCTCAGGTGGGGTGGCGCATGTAACCGTCCAGAGTTTTGCCCGTGAACTTCGTCCGCAAAGTCAGATCAAGCCCCAA
>JACPVQ010000230.1 GCA_016191645.1 Candidatus Solibacter usitatus | reverse complement strand
GTGCAGACGTTTTGGATCTTTTTGACGTTTTTGTACCTCTTGGTCGGTCTTCTTCGCCTTACACTGCCCATTGACTTGCGGACCAAAGTGTGAAAAGATTCTGTAGTTTTGTGACTTTCACAAATCGTAGAGGGAAAAGGGGTTCTGGATGCTTAACTCGACCAGGTTGTTGATTCTTGCCGCGGTCCTTGTAACGACTGCTTTCTTGCTCCCCGCGCAGGTGCCCACGGGCGGTATCGACGGTGTAGTAAAGGACGAAACCGGTGCGGTGATTCCCGGCGCCGCTGTCAGTATTCGCAACCGGGACACCGGTGCGGCGCGATCCCTCACCAGTGCTACCGATGGCACGTTCTCGGCGCCTCTTCTGGCCGCCGGCGATTACGAAGTGCGTGTCGAAGCAAAGGGTTTTCGCGCTCTTGTCCGTACCGCGACCGTTCAGACCGGCAGCACGACCACGTCGGAATTGAATCTGCAGGTCGGCGCAACCAGCGAAGTGGTGATGGTGGAAGGCGCAGCGGCGCAGATCTCTTACGACAGTCACAAGATCGACGGCGTCATTTCGCGAAAAGAGATTCAGGAGCTGCCCCTCAATGGCCGCAGCTACCTGCAATTGGCCGGCCTTGAGCCCGGCATCTCCGTGGGCACTTCTTCTCTCGCCCAATACAACGCGCAATTCAGCGTCGGCATTCTCGGCGGAAGCTCCGGCATGACATCCATCACCGTCGACGGCGGCAACGCGCGCAACTCCATTGAAGGCGGCTCGCAGCAGAACTTCTCCCAGGAAGTCGTTCAGGAATTTCAAATCTCTTCCGTGAACATGGATCTCTCCACCGGTTTGGGTGCAACGGGCGCTGTCAACATCGTCACCCGCTCCGGCGGAAACGACTACCACGGCAGCGGATATTTCTTCTACCGCGATCACAACATGAACGCCTATCCCGCCTTGCGTCGCAGCGCTCTCAATCCGGATCCGTTCTTTGCCCGCAGGCAGAGCGGCTTCTGGGTAGGTGGACCCATCGCCAAAAACCGCGCCTTCTTCTTTGTCAACCTGGAGCACAATAATCAGGATTCCGTCGTCACCGTGCAGCCGGCCTCCTCCTTCTTTCAGGCCTTGACCGGGAACTATGTGAGTCCCTACACGGCCACGCAGATCAGCCCCCGCTTCGATTTCCGCCTTACCAACAATCACACGCTGTTCCTGCGCTATTCTCATGACGGCAACGAAGGAAATGGCCCGCGGGGTGCTCCGCAGCCTCCCAGCAATTGGCTCAAGAACACCAACTGGTCCGATTCCAGTCTCATGGGTTTGACAAGCACCTTCGGCGCGAATCTAGTCAGCGATTTCCGTTTCGTCTACGCCTATTGGAAGAACCGCAATCTGTTCCCAGGCCAAGGCGATTGCCCCGGCTGTACCGCGCTCGGGTTCCCCGAAATCGATTTCATCGACAGCAGCCTAGTTCTTGGCAATACCTCGAATGCCACTCAGGGCCGCGATCTGCGCCGCTTCAACTTCAACGAGAACCTCACGTATCAAAAGGGTACCCATCGCATGAAGTTCGGCTATCAATATGAACGCGCGCCGGGCACGGGTTTCTGGGGTTTCGCCGATCCCGCCGTCGCTTACGTGTGGGGCCCCGATATCCTTACGCAAGTGGGCGCAGCCGGCCTGTTCGGTCTGCCTCGGTCTTTCACCAGCAATGCCGATTTGCTCAAGCTGCCCGTCTACCTTTTTGTAATGGGTATTGGCGATCCCAGCCAGCCTCCGCCTTATAACCTGGACAAAGCGAAGATCAACAGCCGCCACAATTTCTACTGGCAGGACAGCTGGCGCGTGAAATCCAATCTCACGTTGAATTACGGCATCGGTTATCTTCTGGAAACCACCGTTGCCAATCACGATTTGGATAAGCCCACTTACATGGTTCCCCTCTTGGGCCGCGATGGAATCCAACCCACCAAGCGCGATACCAACAATTTCTCACCCACCGTGGGCTTCGCCTGGAATCCTTTCAAGGACAATAAGACCGTCATCCGCGGCGGCGTGGGAATCTATTACGACACGCGCGTCTTGTGGCAGCGTCTGCGTGAGCGGGCGACCATGGGCCCGCTCGGCAACGGCCGCTCGCAGGTTCCCGGCTCCTCCGTGCTCAACACATTCGGTCTCCCCGGGCTTCCGGCGAACATCCCGCTGGAATTCCGTTCCGCGCCCACCCCGTTTACGCTCGGCGCTTTGATGAGCATTCTTCCACAGGCGCGCGCCAATGCCGAACGCGCCCTCACGCGCACCACCTTCGACCTTGGCGTCCGCGGCATCGAAGTGGCCAAAACCGGCGTCGACAACATGCCGTACAACTATCCCACTTCCTACGCCACGCATTTTAACATCGGCTTCCAACGCGAGATCGTGAGGAACACGGTGCTCACTGTCGATTTCGTGAACCGCCAGTTCGTTCATGGACTCTTTGGCGGCGTCGATTACAACCGCTTCAATCGCGTTGCCGGTCCCGTCATTCCGCGCTGCGCGGGCGCGCAGGCGGCTGATCCCAAGGCTCAGTGCTCCACGGGTCCCATCACGTTCTTCGATCCCGCCGACCGCAACCGCTATCGCGCCATGCTGGTCAAAGTGGACAAGCGCTTCGCTAACCGCTTCCAATTCCAAGCCAGCTACGCGTTGCAATCGCAAACCGGCACTCCCGGCATCGTCAATCTCGACAACTGGTTCCAAGGCTACGGCCCGCAAGGCGCGCGCCAGGTGCTCACCGTTTCCGGCATCGTCGAACTGCCGTGGAAATTCCAGCTTTCCTTCATCACAACGCATTCCGGACGCGGTCCTGTCATGCCTTCCATCAGCGGCATCGATTTGGATGGTGACGGTTCCGATGGCGAGCCGCTTCCCGGCGCGAAGTACAACGGCTTCAATCGTGGGCTTGGCAAGAGCGACCTCTCCACTCTGGTCACTAATTTCAATCAGACTTACGGTGGAAAGACCACCAGCCGCGGACAGAGAATCCCCACGCTCACCCTTCCCGCCAACTACGAATTCGGCGAGGGCTTTGCCACCACCGACTTCCGCCTCACCAAGTTCTTCACCTTCAAAGAGCGCTACAAGGTCTCCGTCTTCGCCGAGATGTTCAATGCGTTTAACATTGCCAACCTCGGCGGGTACAGTTTCAACCTGACGAATCCCGCGGCATTCGGACAGCCCACCGGCCGCGCCGGACAAATCTTCGGTTCCGGCGGACCGCGCGCTGTGCAATTGGCCGCCCGCTTCAGCTTCTGATGATCGGTGTGGGGCAGATCTCCAGATCTGCAGCGGGATCTCCAGACCATCGTTTTTGGGGCAAAGTGGGGATTTCCGCAAGAGACAAAGGCCGATTTCGCCGTCATTCTTTTTGCCGGCCTTATTGCCTTCAATATTTTTTCCGAAGT
>JACPVQ010000229.1 GCA_016191645.1 Candidatus Solibacter usitatus | reverse complement strand
TGAAGCTGCGGTGAGCCGTCGGCGAAGTCCACGGTGGCCGCACCCTATCGCCAACAGGCGTGGCGAAATCGAAAAACGAAGTGCCAAAGTATCCGGCGCGCGGATCGAACGTGCGCGGCTGATAGTTGTCGTCGGGAAGCTCGATGAAACTGTGATGTTCGCGCAGCGTGATGGAATCGGGGCTCGGTGCAACGTCGCGAACATAACGTCCCGGACGCTCGCCTGAAAATGTCAGCGTGGCTTCCACTTCGGTATTCTTCGGGAAATTCTTCGTACGCGGAAGGTAGAGGGCGGAGCGTGCGGCATCGAGCCGAAACGTTCCTTGATTGGAGGACGACAGCCGTTCCGGAACGCCATGTGCATCGCGCAGGTAGAAATTCGTAGCGTCCACCAGCACGCGATCTCCATCGCGGGCTTCCACGCTGAATCCCCAGATCACGCTTTCCGCGAAGGACTCGGCCACGGCGCGGCGTTCGTCAACATTGTTTGACGAAGCGCGATAACCGAAGTTGCGCTGCACCATCAACACCTTCGGCCCAGTGCGTTCCATGCGCACCACGCGCGTTCGTCCCAGTTGTCCACGATCGAGGCCCACGTCGTTCGAACCCAAGCCGGCTGGAAGCGAGGACACGTACAGAAAATCCATATTCCATCGGCTGATTTCCACATATAGTTTTCCGTTGCGTTCGTCCCAATAGAGCGGAAAGTAGCCGTCCCACTTCGTCATCCCAGCGGTTTTGGCCGCGATGGTGGGAGTTGTCTGGGCGTGTGCCAACGCAGTGGCGAGAAGAGCGAGCGCCGTAAGCATGGGCTCTATTTTCGCATTTGGCACAGCAATGGCGATAGGATATACGAGTGCGTCGATTCCCGGGCTGTTGGATTCTCATCGCGGCACAAGCGCTGTGCGCCGCCGATTGGCCGCAAATTCGAGGACCGCATGGACACGGCATCGCCGATGATTCCAAGATTCCGGTGGAGTTTTCGCCAGCGAAGAACGTGTTGTGGAAGACTGCTCTTCCGCAAGGCAAGTCGTCGCCCGTCATCGCCGGCAGATATCTCTGCCTGACCTCGGCCGAGTCCGGGAAGCTTTCGACGCTGTGCCTGGATCGCATCTCCGGCGCGATCTTGTGGCGGAAGGATATTCCGCATCTACGCAGCGAGGCGCGTCACAAGTTGAATCACCCCGCATCGCCGACGCCGGTAACCGACGGTAAGAATCTTTATGTATTCTTCAGCGATTCGGGCCTGTATTCATACACGCTCGACGGCGTCCAACGCTGGGTGATGCCGCTTGGCCCGTTTTCGAATTTGCATGGCATGTCGGCATCGCCGGTGTTGGCGGGCGAAAAGTTGCTGCTTGCTTGCGACCAGGACACCAACGCTTTTCTGCTCGCCGTGAATAAGGATACCGGCAAAGTGGAATGGAAGGTAGACCGCGGCGAGTTCACGCATTCCTTTTCGTCACCCGCAATCTACCGCCCGGCGAAGGGCCCAGCCGAAGTGATCATGCCGGGCGCGTATCAGATGACCGGATACTCGCTGGAAACGGGAGAGAAGCTGTGGTGGCTGCGCGGATTGAACTGGCAGCCCAAATCGCCGCCCATCATTCACGATGACGTTCTGTACTTCAACGGATGGGCGCCTGGCGGCGATCCGGGCCAGCAGAAAGATCTGCCGCCGTTTGAAGACGTACTCAAAATCGCCGACGTTAATAAGGATGGCAAGCTGTCGCCTGAAGAGATTCCCGCCGATTTGAAACACAGCGGCAGTTGGGGCGCCATCGATCTGGATCACGATGGTTTTATGAACGCGCGCGAATGGAGTTTCTACCGCGCCCGCCGCGCCGCTCGCAACTCATTGCTGGCCGTTCGCATGGGAGGGCGCGGCGACGTAACGGCTTCCCATCTGTTGTGGCGATTCGACAAATCGCTGCCCGACGTTGCGCAGCCCTTGCTCTACAACGGAGTGTTGTTTCTTGTGCGCACGGGGGGAATCTTCACTACCGTCAATCCGAAGAGCGGTGAAATCTTCAAGCAAGGCCGTCTCACCGGCGCACTGGAAGGATACTATTCCTCACCGGTTGCCGCGGGCGGACGGGTCTACGTACAAAGCGAGAACGGCAAAGTGGTTGTGATCAAAGCGACGCCGCAATGGGAAATCCTCGCGATCAACGATTTCGGCGAGGATATCTACGCGACACCGGCAATTGTGGATGGCGTGATGTACCTGCGGACACACAGCGCCTTATACGCCATTGGAGCAGGGAAGTGAGCTACTTCTTGTCGAGCAGCGTAATTCCGTTTTCGTTCGCGCGCCGTGTTAAAGACGGTCCCGCATACTTGAAAATCGTCACCTCGCCCAGGTAAAGAATCTTGCAGCCGTTTTCAAGGTGGCCGCCAATCGCGGTCTGCCCAGCCTCCTTGATCGTAATGTGGATATGCGGTTTGCCGTCCGCGATGATGCCGCCGGCGTTGAGAATTTCGAATGGACCCTTCACCGTTTGGAACACATCGGTAGGCTTCTTCCCGGCCGACTTCACATAGTGGTAGGTGCACTCCTGCACCGATCCGGCGGTCACTGTCACGTGACCGTCTTGAATTCTCTTATCGCGAATCACTCCTTCGATGGATTCCAGCAGGAGCGCATCGCGGTCCAGTACAACCCGATAGATTTCTTGAATCTTCGCACCTTCGAACACGCGGACCAGTGGCTTTGAATTGGCATTCTGTCCGAAGGACGAAATGCTGAAGGAGAGGAGCAAGGCAACAAGCCGGAGATGGATTTTCATATCTGTCCAGAATACTACCGCGCCATTGTTCACGCGCTATGATGATTAATCCACACCATGAACCCCATACCTGTTAACGAGCAAAAGCCACTCGTCGATCGCCTGACAACCGCCTGCGGTGGAACCTACACGCCGGCGCAGCGAAGGAAGTTCTTTATCTCCGGACCTCAGTGGGCGGCGGCCTACGAAGGGCAAGCATTGTTTCATGCACCGACGCGCAAGCCGGTCGCATTTGAGGAAGTCATCCGGCACTACGGCGAAATCGGAATCGCACATTGGACCACACACGACACCGATGTGATCCCCACCGATTCGTTGATGACGGACGAGCAGGAGAAGATTGTCGGGCGCATCGGGAATTCGCTGCGTGACAACGGCGTCGCCTGTTCCATGGTGACAACGGAAACGTTTTTCCACGCCGTGTTCGCCGGCGGACCTGCCGCGGAATCGCCCGCGGTTCGCGAATATGCGGCGTCCCGATTGTCGAACACCGTCGGCATCGGGCATCAATTGGGCGCGAGCTACGCGGTCTACTGGCCCGGTTCGTTGGGCTATCAGATTCAAGGCGCGGTGGAAGAAACGCAGACGCTGCGATGGTACGCCGAGGGCTTGAACGCCGCATGCGAGGCCGATATTCGCATTGCGAAGGAACACAATCGTCCCACGCTCAAACATTGCATGGAGGCGAAACCGTTTGAACCACAGGCCGAGATTCTTTTGCCCACCTCGGATGCGATGCTGGCCTTCATCGGCAGCGGATTGTTGAAGCATCCTGAGATGGTGGGGTTGAATCCGGAGTATCTGCACGAACTGATGTGGGGCGCTGCTCCGCGCGCGGCCCTCGCCCGCGCGTTGCTGGCGGGAAAATTGTGGCATTTCGATATCAACGACGGTTACCGTTTGAAGCACGATGTCGATATCGCCATCGGCCTTGTGAATCCGCTCGATTGGCTGAATGTGCTTGTGTTGTTGCGCAGTCATGGCTACAACGGTCCATTCAATCTCGACTACAAACCACCGCGCACCACCAGCAACGACGGTGTGTTTTCCGTCAGCTTCCCAACCGCCGTCGACCGCTTCATTACGTTGTGGGAGATGGCCGGCGAGGTTTTGGAAGACTCCATCATCCGCGATGCCACAAATGCTCTGAAGGCGGGCGGCGTGGTGAAGAACGCGAAGGACGTCCACGAAATCACCGCTGCCAACAAGGAACTGCTCACGCTGCACGAATTGATTGGCCACCGCCTGTTTCAGATTCTGGTGGGCGCGCACAAAGGCCGCGTTTACTCCGTCTAGTGCTTGGTGCACAATTGGTAGAGGAGGAGTGAACGCATGTCCGCGACGGCCACCGGCCAAGTCGAAACCGCGCTCGCTAGCCTTAAGCAAGGGCTTAAGGAAATCTACAGTCTGCGTCTAAAGCAGCTTATCCTGTATGGTTCGCAGGCCCGCGGCAGTGCCGGGCCGGATTCGGACATCGACGTTGCCGTTATTCTGAATGGTCCCATCCACATCGGGGATGAGATTGCGCGCACCAGCTACCTCCGCCAGCAGATCAACCTCGAAACTGAACAACTGGTGAGCCTGATTTATTTGGCCCCGGAGGCGTTGCGCGATGGGCAGCGTTTGATCTATCGCAACATTCGCCGGGACGGCGTGGAATTATGACGACACCCCAGCCGGCCTGGCTGGAAAAGTCGCTGCGTTTTCTACGCTCCGGCAATGCGCTTCTGGAACTGGGCGACCCGGATAGCGCGGTCGGACGCGCATACTACGCGATGTTTCATGCGGCTGAAGCTCTCCTGCTGTCGAAGGGACTGGAGTATTCCGCGCACCGGGCCGTTCAATCGGCCTATGGACGTGAATTTGCGAAGAACGCATTGCTGCCGGAGAAATTTCATCGCGCGCTGCTGGATGCCTATGAGTCGCGATTGTCGGCGGATTACGAGTCCGGCGCGGGAATTGATGCCGAAACGGCGCGAAGGCATTTGGCCGATGCTGGGGAGTTTGTCGCCGCGGCGGCCCTGTACCTGGGGCAATCCTGTTAGCTTGGCCGCCCCCACGGCGGCGACCGAAGGGTATATACTTTCCCCATCAGGTTCTGACTAACCTTTCGAAGGGGCACATTACTTTATGGCTGCAATCAGCTTTTCCGTGAATGGACGCCCGTACAATGTGGACACCGATCCGGACTGTCCACTTTTATACGTGCTCAACGATGAACTGGGAATCAGCGGACCGAAATTCGGATGTGGTCTGGCGCAGTGCGGCGCTTGCACTGTTTTGCTCGACGGGCAACCGATCCGGTCGTGCACAACCGTGGTTTCCGAAGCGGCTGGCCTGGGGGTCACCACCATTGAAGGATTGGGTACTCCGGAAAATCCGCATCCGCTGCAACAGGCATTCATTCAGGAGCAGGCCGCGCAGTGCGGCTACTGCCTCAGTGGAATCATGCTGTACGGAAAGACATTCGTCGATTCCAATCCGAATGCCACGCAGGAAGAGATTCTGGACGCGCTGAGCGGCCTCATCTGCCGCTGCCACGCGCACAATCGCATGGTTCGCGCATTGCAGTCCTACGCCAAGGCGGTGAAAGCATGAAACCCGTAAACGGATCGTCAAATCTGAATTTGTCCACATGGACGCCGGACGCGGTGCAAGCCTTCGAGAAGGCAGGCTTCTCGCGGCGCGGTTTTCTGCGCGGCGCGGGCGCTCTCATCGTCGGCTTCATGGCCGGCGGAGAAAAGCTGGCCGCGCAAGCGACCGGAACGCGTGTCACCGATGGAACGCAGGTGGACACCTGGGTGGCCATCGCGCAAGACGAGAGCGTCGTTGCATATTCAGGCAAGTGCGAGTTCGGTCAAGGTTTTCTCACAGTACAGCATCAATTGGTTGCCGATGAACTCAATGTCCCCTATGAACGCGTCAAAGTAATTATTTGCGATACCGCGCTTACACCGGATCAAGGTACAACCTCGGGCAGTCAATCGCATCCCGCGGAGTTTGGAACAGCAGGGTTACGGCAGGCGCTGGCCACGGCGCGCGAGCAGATGTTCCGCATGGCGGCGACGCGGCTAAGCCTCACGCCCGATCAACTGATGGTCAAGGATGGCGTGATCATGTCGAAGACGGATTCGACGAAGCGTGTG
This sequence comes from Candidatus Solibacter usitatus, assembly GCA_016191645.1. Lineage (GTDB taxonomy): Bacteria > Acidobacteriota > Terriglobia > Bryobacterales > Bryobacteraceae > CADEFT01. The sequence continues at coordinate 11,416 of JACPVQ010000229.1, read as the reverse complement.
ACGTATGGCCAGTTGATAGGCGGCTCGACCTTCAAACTCACGCTGGACACGAAAGCCATTCCGAAGGACGCTGCGACCTACACAGTGCTTGGAACCTCCGTTCCCCGCGTCGACATACCGGGGAAGGTTTTCGGAAAACATCAGTATGTGCAAAACGTACGCGTGCCGGGCATGCTGCATGGTAAGCCCGTGCGCCCGCCCACCATCGGCGCGAAAGTGGTGAGCGTGAACGAAGCATCGGTGAAAGGTTTACCCGGCAACGTCAAAGTGGTTGTGAAAAACGACTTCGTCGGCGTAGTCGCGGACCGCGAATGGCAGGCACTGCAAGCGTCCAAGGAGTTGGACGTCACGTGGTCGGACGGTCCGGCCATTCCCGATCAAGCAACGTTGTACGACTACATGAGGAAGCAGCCGACGCGCGATTCATTGATCGTGAACGCGAGCGATGTGGATCGCAATCTTGCCGCGGCGGCTCGTCAATTCAAAGCTACCTACCTTCATCCTTATCAAATTCACGGCTCCATGGGATCGTCGTGCGCGGTCGCGGATGTTCAAGGCACCGGCGCCACAGCAACCGCTACCATCTGGTCCTCGACGCAAGGCGTTTACCCGCAGCGGGACAGCGCCGCGCTGTTGCTTGGTCTGCCGAGGCCGAACGTTCGCGTCGTCTTCGTGGAAGGCTCCGGTTGTTACGGCATCAACGGCGCGGACACGGTGTGCTATGACGCGGCATTGATGTCGCAAGCCGTTGGGAAGCCGGTGCGGGTCCAGTACACGCGCGCCGATGAGATGACGGACGGGGAAAACATCGGCCCGGCGTTCGTTGTCGATTTGACGGCCGGCGTCGACGATAAGGGACAAATCATCGCCTGGGATTACGAGAGCTGGGCGCTGTCAAAGGGTGGGCGGCCGAATGCCACGACACCGGGCAACATCATTACCGCCGCGCTGGCGGGATTTCCCACGCCGGCCATCGTGCCCGCCGCCGCCAACTCTCCCACCACTTTTGGGAATAACGGCAACGCCGCCTCCTCCTATGGGGCCGGCGTCGTTGGTAACAATGCTCCCGGCGGTACGGGGAACGTCCGCAGCGAACGCGTGAAGACGCATACGATTCAATCGATGTTCTTTACCGGGCCGCTGCGTTCTCCCAACAGATTGCAAAATACGTTTGCCAATGAGAGCTTCATCGACGAAATCGCGGCCGCGGTCAAGGTGGATCCCGTGCAATACCGCCTGCGTCATCTGTCGGATGCGCGTCTCATTGATGTGCTCAATGCGGCGGCGAAGGCCGCAAATTGGGATACGCGCGTTTCGCCCAAACCCGGCAACGCCAAGACCGGGGTAGTAACCGGACGCGGCATCTCTTGCGTTCTCTACGAGGGCGACAACGGCTATTGCGCTATTGTGGCGGAAGTCGAAGTGGACCAGGACAGCGGCGTCATGAACGTGAAGCGCCTCATTGCGAGCCAGGATTCGGGCGCGATCTCCAACCCCGACGGCATGCGCAATCAAATGGAAGGCGGCGCGCTGCAAGGCATGAGCCGCGCCATGAAAGAGGAAGTGAAATGGTCGGGCAACCGCATCACTTCCGTCGACTGGGTGCGCTTCCCGGTGTTCAAATTCGGCGATGCCTTGCCGGTGGTGGAAACAGTCATCGTCAATCGCACGGATAAACTGCAGATGGGCGCCGGCGAATGCACCATCACATCGGTGGCGGCGGCGATTGCGAACGCCCTGTACGACGCGACCGGCGCGCGCTTGAGGCAAGTACCGTTCACGCCGGCGCGTGTGCTGGCGGCGCTGAAGGAGAGGGCCTGAGGGGTAGTTCGTTGGTCGCAAGCGTCTCGACATGATTGTCGAGACGGCAGGCAAGAGCGCCTGCGCTACGACTTAGAAGTCCACCTTCAGGCCGAATTGTACGTTTCTCGGGCCGACGTTCATCGTGCCTGAAACTACGCCGAAAGTGTTGCTGCCGAATTGCGTGTCGGGCCAGGAGAATTGCGGCGTATTCGTCAGGTTGAACGCCTCGGCGCGGAATTGCACCCTTAGCAATTCGCGGACGCGGAAGTTTTTCGCCACGGAAATGTCGGCGTTCTTTTGATGCGAGGCGCGCAACTGATCCAAGCGGCGCGGCGAATTGCCGATCGTATATGCAGCCGGCGCGGAGAATGCGGACGTGTTGAACCAGCGTTCCGGCACGCGGCTGGAAACGGCCACATCCTCACCTCGCGTCACGTTCGGATATTGCGTTCCAAAGCCGTACTGGCTGATGGTGCTGTTAGCGGTGAGGCGAACGGGCAGGCCGCTCGATAGACGCATGATGCTGGAAATCTGCCAGCCGCCCGCCACGAAATCGACGGCGCGATTCATTCCGCCGCCGAAGTGCTTCCCGCGCCCGAACGGCAGCGCGTAGACAATCGCCGTTACCATGCTGTGCGGCAAATCATGCGCGCCCAGCGAGCGTTCGATGCGGAAATTGCTGGAGTCGCGGAAGCCGTCGGCGGCGCCGCCGGGGCTCGGTTCCGTCTCGCCGATGTTGTCGATCGCTTTCGACCACTGATAACTGGTGAGCAACATGAGGCCGCTGGAAAACTGCTTCGACAGTTTGAGCAGCATGGCGTTGTAACTGGAACTTCCACCAGGTGTCTGGCTGTTGCGTGTGACGGTGTCGAATTCCGGGAACGGCCGCAGGAAGCGGTGCCGGGGCAGTTGCGCCGCGGCCAGGTTGCCGCCGGTGATGAGTCCAAAGAACGGATTGTTCACGCGCGTGTCCAAAGCGGTGCCCATCGACAGCAGCGAAGTTGGCAGTTGATTGTCGTTCAAGCTTACGCCGTAAACGAGTTTGCGTCCCTGATGTCCCGCGTAACCGAATTCAAGAACGGTGTTGCGCCCGAAATCGTATTGAAAATCGGCGCTGAAATTTTGCATGTAGCCGTTGCGGTGATTGCGATCGTAACCGCCCGCGCCGCGGCCAATGTTAGTCAGCAATCCGCCGGAGTTGCCCACGGCTGGAATCAATCCGTTGGGATAGGGGTTGCGATACAAGTCCTGCGGGTTGATGCCGTCGCCGCCCTGGCTGAACGTCCATGGCGTTGTCGATGAGTAGCCTGTTAGATCTCCCGTGCCCGTCTGCGTGGGGAAGAAGATGCCGTAGCCGGTGCGCAGAACCAGCTTCTCTTTGAGCTTGAACGAAATGCCAAGGCGCGGCGCGAAGTTGTTGTGCAGCGGGTCCCAGGAGAAGCGATTGTTGGCATCGACGAAAGTGAGACCGCCTTTGAGCGCGAGCCCGGTTTGTTTGCTCAGCGGATTCTCCACTGCGTAGTTGAAGTTGCTGAAGCGGTTGAAGCGTTCCGTAGCCGGACGGTGAAGCTCGTAGCGGACGCCGGGATTGATGGTGATGCGCCGGTGAATGCGCCACGTGTCCTGGAAATACCATCCATAGTACAAACGGGTGACCGCGCCGAGGGCGGGCTTCTGCACGTTGCCGCCGGAGCCGGTGCCCAGCAGCAGCGACGCAACGGCATTGCCCGACGTCGTACTGCTGGTCAGCGCATTCGGACCCGATGTCATGCCGCGCGAAAAACTGAAGTCGGCGGAGAAGAGGCCGCCTCCCGTGAGCATGGCCCCGTCGCGGGTGAACCCGAATTTGAAACTGTGCGCCCCCATTTCCTTGGTGGCATTGGCCTGAATATTCGCCACTCTGCTGATGTTATTCAGGTCGCGCGAATAAAACATGTTGGAGTAGTTCTCCATGGTGATCTGCGGGAGTGTTTTCACATCCAGCAAACTGACGAAAGATGCGGGTAATCCAAGTTCTCTGCCATCGCGTCCGGCGAATGGGGAACTCTGACGTTCCGTCCAACTTCCGAAGGCGGCCATGATGTTGATGACCCAAGTTGGATTCGGCACGAAGGTGTTGCCGATGGACATTTGATAGCGCGGATTGCCGCTGATGTTACCGGTGCCGGTGAGCGATTGAAAGACGTTAGCGGCGGGCAATCCGGCTTGCCGCCACGCGCGCGAGAGGCGTCCGTACATCTGATGTTTTTCGCTGCGCGCCCAATCGAAGCGGATGTCGGAACGGTCGCTGACGGTCTTTCCTTTGCCCGCCGCCGAGTAGTTGCGCGAATGCGTAAAGGGATCGCCGGCACTGGTGGCATCGGGATAGAGTGCGACAGTTTTCACGCCAACAGGGTCCATCAAACTCGATGGAATGCGATTCCCGGCAAAGGCGTCGCGAAGGAAGCCCGCGCCGTTAGGATTGGGACGCGTGGAAAAAGGATTGTAGATGGCGGAGAGCGTTCCGTTGGAATTGAACGTTTGCGAGAAATCGCCGGAACGTTCAAGCGGCGTCGGCAGCGAGATCACCGAAGTGGTGGGCGAGCCTTGACGCAACCCTTCATAGCCTCCGAAGAAATAGATCTTTTTCGATTTCCAGATGGGTCCGGAGAAGTTGCCGCCTACCTGATTGCGTTGAAAAAGAGTCCGCGGAAGGCCGTTGCGGTTGTTGGACCAGGAATTGGCATCCAACTTCGAATTGCGCAGGAAATCGAACGCGGTGCCGTGAAAATCGGCGCCGCCGCCTTTTGTCACGACGCTCACCATGCCGCCGCCGGAGCGCCCGTATTGCGAATCGTAAGCGTTGCGAATCACTTGTACTTCGGCGACCGAATCGATGGCCGGCGAAATGAGGAGCCCGTTCCAACTATTTCCGGCGGAGGCGTTGACTCCATCCAACAGCACGCCCGTTGTCGTGCTGCGGCCTCCGTTCAGTCCGAAGCGGTCCTGGTTCTGATCGGCCACCGATTGCGAAATGCCCGTCGCGGGGGCCGTGACGCCCGCGGTCGCATGCACCAATGTAAATGGATTGCGCAAGTTCGTGGGCAGCGCCAGCACCATCTCGCGATCCAGAGAAACAGCCTGATTGGCGGTCTGCGTATCCACCTGCACCGCCGACGAGGCGATCTCCACGCGCTGTGAAATCTCGCCCACCTGCATGGCGACATTTACGGAAGCCGATTGTCCGGAAAGGAGCGTGATGCCTTTTTCCGCGAACGATTTGAAGCCGGTTACTTCGGCCTTCAGTTCGTAGACTCCCGGTTGCAGCTGCGAAAACGTATAACGCCCTTCGCTGCCCGCGGACGTTTCGCGGCTCTCGCGCGTGGCCGCGTTTTCCAGACGAACTTTCACGCCAGGGATCGCGGCCCCGGTCGGATCGCTAATCACACCGGTAATGTTCGCGGTGAAAGTTTGGGCCGTTGCAATTGACAGACCCGTGAGAACCAGCAGGCACACGAACCGAGCGGCACATAGATACATGGAAGCCTCCTCTATGCGGGCGATTGTATCATTGATCGCCGCCGCCGGCGAACGAAGGCAAATCGCGACGGAATCCGCTCGTCTTCCATGCGCCGTATGCGATTCCAATGATGAGCCAGATCCATCCGGCAATCTGCGCGGGCCGGCTCAGGCTGATCCACAAATAGAAACAGACGAGCACGCCGAGCGCCGACGGAATCAAGTGCGTCCATTGTTTCTTCTCCTCGCGCACCCAATAATGCAGCAGCGCGCTGAGGTTCACGCCCATGAATCCAATGAGTGCGCCGAAGTTCAGCAGCTCCGCGCCCAATTGGTAGCTCATCATCAGCCCGCCCACAAGACAGGCAACCCCGATGATGACAACATTCACCGCAGGAATCATCGTCTTGGGATGCAGCCTGCCGAAGATGGCGCGCGGAATAGTGTTATCGCGGCCCATTCCGTACAGCAGCCGCGCTCCCGCCAGTTGCGCGCCGGAGCCGGAGCCGATGGTGGCAATCACCAGTGTCCAAGTGACAACGTGAAAGAGCGCTTCGCCGCCCGCGCGGCGCGCGATATGCACATAGGCCGTGTCGATGTTGGGGAACGATTCCTTGGCGGGCCAAACCAACTGCGCCACGTAGACTTCCGCCGCCGAGAGGACGCCGATAATGAGACAAGTAGCCACCGTGGCCAGAAGAATGTTGCGGCGCGGATTCTCCACCTCTTCCGAAAGTGTGGAGATGGCATCGAAGCCGATGTAGGTCAACACGGCGACGGAGGTTCCGTTTGAAACAGAAGGCCACGAAAATGTTTCGGGATTGTAGAACGGGCGCAGCCACGAGACCGCGTCCGCCTGCCCGAAAACATAACGCAGGCACGCGGCGATCATCCACAGAATCACAACGCTCATGGCTGCGGTCAACAACTGATTAGTGCGCGCCGTCGATTGAATGCCGCGCAGGTTCATCGCCGTAAACAGAACGGCGAAGAACACAACGCCCGCCCATTGCGGAAAGCCGGGGAACAGGTCGCGAGCCGCGCCCGCGCACCATACCGTGCAGATGAGCGGGTTCACAACGTAGTCCAGCAGCATGCTCCAGCCGGTCAGATAACCCAGCAAGGGATGCACTTCGCGGCCCACGTAGGTATACGCCGAACCCGCCGCCGGATAGGCGCGCGCCATGCGCCCGTAGGCGAGGGCCGTGCACAACATGGCGAACATGGCGATGAGCACCGTGGTGACGACGTGCCCTTTGCCCGCCTCGTGAATCGCCCCGTACGGCGGCATGGGCGCGGTGGGCTGCACGAAGATGATGCCCATCACAATCAACTGGCCTAATTGCAGAGAGCGGCGCAACGTCGGAGGGGGCATGATGTGATTCTGGTTATTGTGACAGATTCCTTTGCGATGCGGTAAAGTTTCAGGACAGGCCATGAAAATCATCTCTGTATGTTTGTGCGCGGGATTGGCCCTGTTGCTTCCGTTGGGCGCGCAGCACGACGCAAGCAAAGAGGGCAAGAAAAAGAATCCCGCGATGGGAAACCCGGAGGCCATCGCCGCGGGCATGAAACTCTATCAGGGGTCCTGCGCCGCATGCCACGGAACCACGGGGCAGGGAGGCCGCGGGCCGAATTTGCGGCAGCGTGGAGCGTGGCATCCGCTGGATGACGATGCGTTGTACCGAACCATTCAAAAAGGCGTCCCCAGCTCCGACATGCCGGCCCTCAATTTGCCGGAGGCGCAATTGTGGCAGTTGGCGGCGTTTGTTCGATCGTTGACGGCGCCCGCCGCCGAAGCGCAGCTTTCGGGCGACGCACGCGCGGGCGAGGAATTGTTTTGGGGCAAAGGGAATTGTTCCAATTGCCATCGCCTGCTGGGCCGCGGCGGCATGCTGGGTCCCGATCTCAGCAATATCGGCGCGACGAAACCGGCGGAGGACATTCGCGAATCCATCGTCGATCCCGATGCCGACGGTTTCCTGCGCTACAAAGGCGTCACCGCCGTGCTCAAGAGTGGCCAGACCATAAAGGGTGTGGCGCGCAATCGCACGAACTACTCGATACAAGTGCAGGATGCTCAGGGGACGCTGCATCTGTTGTCGATGACCAACGTGAAGCAACTCACCTTCTCCGACCATTCACCCATGCCGCGGGATTTTGCGACGCGCTTCAGCAAGCGGGAGTTGGATAATCTGCTGGCGTTTCTCGCCAAACAAAGCGTGCGCCCTTACGAGCGTGAAGACAAGGAAGAGAAAAAGTAGATGAGATTGCAAACTGGAGTTTTGATTCTTTGCGCGCTGTCGGCGTCTTCGCACGCACAGGTGAAGTACGAAGACATTCTGAAAGGGCCCGCGGACAACTGGCTCACCTATGCGGGCGATTACCAGGGCAAGAGGCACAGCGCGCTGAAGCAGATTACTGCCGCTAACGCGGCGTCGATTGTTCCGAAGTGGACCTATCATGTTCCCAAGGCCAACGGGCTGCGCACCAATCCGCTGGTCTACAACGGCGTAATGTACATCACGGCGAGTAATGAGATTCGCGCACTGGACGCGCGCACGGGCCGTCTCATTTGGGAATACAAAGACACGCGATCCAAGAAGGAAGCAGTCAATCGCGGCCCCGCGATTCTTGGCGACCGCGTTTTCTTTGTGACCGGCGACGTCTACCTGGTCGCGCTCGATCGCCGCAACGGCGCGGTGCTTTGGCAGAAACAATACGGCCGCCTCGAAGACGGATTGTACGCCGCGCTAGCGCCGATGGCGGTAAAGGATAAGGTACTGGTGGGCGTCGGTGGCGGCGATAGCGGAATGCGCGGTTATGTATCGGCGTTCTCGGCGGCGACGGGCGAAGAGCTGTGGCGTCGTTATACGGTTCCCGCAAAGGGCGAGCCGGGTTCGGAAACGTGGGGCAAGTACATTGAATACGGCGGCGCGGGTACTTGGCTGAGCGGAACCTACGACCCGGAATTGAATATCTTGTATTGGCCCACCGGCAATCCGTGGCCCGATTTCTACGGTGGCGACCGCGGCGGCGACAATCTCTACACATGCTCTTTGCTGGCGCTCGATCTGGACACCGGAAAGATGAAATGGTATTTCCAATTCACGCCGCACGACACGCACGATTGGGACGCGCAGGCATGGCCCGTTCTGGTGGACATGCCATGGAACGGCAAGCCGCGCAAACTCGTGTTACACGCGAACCGCAACGGGTTTCTCTATGTGTTGGATCGCGTGACGGGAGAATTTCTGCGCGCGACCAAGCTAGTGGACAAACTCGATTGGGCGACGGGAATCGATGCGAAGGGCCGTCCGATTCTTGTCCCCGGCAAGGACCCGACACCGAACGGGAATCGCGCTTGCCCCGGCGTTCGCGGTGCGACCAATTGGATGTCGCCGTCGTTCAACCCAACGACGGGACTTCTTTATGTGGTGACTTTGGAGCAGTGCGATATCTTCACCAGTTCCGCCAAGGAACCGGAGCCGAAAAAGAATTTCGCAGGCGGAGGCGCGGGTCCGAAGCCCACCGAACTCGGGCAATTCATCTTGCGCGCCTATGACCCGAAGACCGGAAATCGCGCGTGGGAGTATCCGATGACGGGCCCTGCGGAATCGTGGTCAGGCACGGTGTCGACAGCAGGAGGCGTTGTGTTCTTTGGTGACGACGACGGCCACATGGTGGGCGTTGATGCGCGCAGCGGCAAACACTTGTGGCACTATCAAATGGGCGAAGGACTGACCGCGTCGCCTATCACCTATGCGGTGGATGGTAAGCAATATGTTGCCATCGCGTCGGCAACGGCGATCTTTGCGTTCGGCCTACATGAACCGGTGCAATCGGTGGCACCGCCCGGTAAGTGAGGTTTCTTAGCGGAAAACGTCTTCAAGGGTAGGTGCATCCAGGATTTGGTCGCCCCAACGTTCGAGGCCGGTGATTGCGGCGGAGTGGATCTTGGCCGTCTCCCAATTCGGAAGCGGCCCGAATCGCCGCTCGATTATTCGGCTCAGCGAGAAGGTGCGCCGGGTGTCATCGTCATGGGCGCCTGGCCAACGTAGAGGAGATCTTGACGCTGTAGTTGAGAACAAGCAGCCCGATTTCCGAGCCGTTGGCACCGCTGCAATTCGGCTTTAGCGATCTATTCGAACAACGATCCTTGCGGCATCCCCAGGCCCGGGCGGCGCGGGATTTTGAAATAGTCGAACGCCGCATCGGTGGCGCGGCGGCCGCGCGGCGTGCGGTCGAGAAAGCCCAATTGCATCAGGTACGGTTCGTACACCTCTTCAATCGTATCCGCCTCTTCATCGACGCTGGCGGCGATGGTGTTCAATCCCACCGGGCCGCCGCCGTATTTGACGAGCACGGTGAGCATGATCTTTTGATCCACCTCGTCCAAGCCGTGCCGGTCCACTTCCAGCATGTCGAGCGCGGTGCGGGCGACATCCAAATCGATATGGCCGGCGGCGCGCACTTGCGCATAGTCGCGAACACGGCGCAGCAGACGGTTGGCGATGCGCGGGGTTCCCCTGGCGCGGCGCGCGATCTCCTCCGCTCCGGGGCCATCGACGCTCACCTCCAACAACGCCGCCGAGCGGTCCACGATTCGCACCAATTCCGCCTGGTCATAATGGTTCAAGCGCAGCAGCAAGCCAAAACGCCCGCGCATGGGAGCGCTGATCATACCCATGCGGGTGGTGGCGCCGATGGCCGTAAAGGCGGGGACGGGAAGGGAATGGGTGCGCGCGCCCGGCCCCGCGCCGACGACGATATCGACGCGGAAGTCTTCCAGCGCGGAATAGAACATCTCCTCCACGTCGGGCAGCAGGCGGTGGATCTCATCGACGAAAAAGACCTGCTTTTCTCGAATACTGCTCAGCATTCCAGTAAGATCAAGTTTTTTTTGCAAAACAGGACCGGAAGTCAAATCAATTGGCACGCCCAGCTCGGCGGCGATGATATAGGCAAGCGTCGTCTTGCCCAGTCCCGGCGGGCCGTAGAGCAGCACGTGATCCATGGCGTCGCCGCGCTTTCGCGCCGCTTCAATGGCAATGGCCAGATTCTCCTTCAGCTTGGTTTGTCCGGTGAAGTCGTGCAGCGTGCGCGGGCGCAGTGCGGCCTCAAATTGCAATTCCCCATCCTGGCGGCTGCTGCTGGCGATTCCACGCTCCATGTGCTTACCTTACCAGTCCCAACGACTTGCGGAACAGCGGTTCGAAGGACTCGTCCACTCCAGCGGCGCGCGCCTTCTGAATGGCCGCCTCAGCCGCGGCCTTGGAGCAGCCCAGGTTCATCAGCGCCGAAAGCACGTCTTCCTCGACGGCTGAATGCGGCCTCGCGGCGGGTGTTCCCGGCGGGGTGTCCATGCGCGGTCCCAGGAAATCAAGCTTGTCGCGCAACTCCAAAACCATTCTCTCCGCCGTCTTTTTGCCGATGCCGGGCACGCGCGTAAGCTGCGCGACGTTTCCGGCGCGAATTGCCGCAGCCAGTTCTTCGGCGGCCAGTCCGCTGAGTACGGTGATGGCCAGCTTCGGCCCGATCCCGCTCACGCCAATCAGCTTTTCGAACAGCGTTTTCTCCACCGTCGTAAGAAAGCCGAACAGCGCCAAGGCATCCTCGCGAACATGAGTGTGAATGCGCAGACGCACTTCTTCCCCAGCCGCGGGCAGAGCAGAGTAGGTGGAAACGGAAATCACGACGGCGTAGCCGACGCCCTGAACGTCAACCAGCGCCTCATTGGGATGTTTCTCGAGTAGCGTACCGCGCAGCAAGCCGATCATTTTGTGCGATATTCATTGTACATGGCGCGGCGCCTCTTTTTCGTGGATCAGGTGCGAAATGGTTCGGCGGAGATCGGCGGGGAGGATGCCTCGCATTTGGTGAAGGTCCTGCGCGTGGAGCCGGGGCAGCGCTACGAAATCTCAGACAACCGCCAACTCTACCTGGCCGAGGTGGAGAGCGCGCGCAAAAGCTCCGTCGAATTCCGCGTTGTCGAGAAGCTTCCCATGCGCGACGCGCCGGTACGCATTCACCTGCACATGGCGATCATCAAGTTCGACCACTTCGAATGGGTGCTGGAGAAGGCAACGGAACTGGATGTGGAGCGGATCACCCC
>JACPVQ010000228.1 GCA_016191645.1 Candidatus Solibacter usitatus | reverse complement strand
TCCGATATAATTGGTTTGAGGAATGGAACAGGAGGACCAACGTGATACTCAGAGATGAAATCCTGGAAGAGTCGTATCCCGTAAAGAGGATCATGGCCAAGGTCCGCGCGGGCAGCCTGGAGGAAGGCCGCGAGGCCGAGGCCCGGCGTGCGTTAAGGCTGGTTCTACAGCGCACCATTCCATCCCTTGCGGAATCCGATCTCATAGAGGGAATCGGCGACGTGGCACATTTGGAAGAATTGCTCGGCTTGGCGCTGGACACTCGGGACGAAGCCGCCGTTCGATCGGCAATGGAGCGCGCCGCTTCCCAATCGTAAACTGATTCTCAAGGCGAGGGCGAGGAGAAAAGTGTGAGAACTCCGGGCGAGTTCCGCCTTTTTAATAGGGCCCCGCATGGGAAAGTACGAACTCTGGCCGTGCTGGAACGCGAGAATTACCGCGCCGATCCGCATGGATCACTCGCTTCTGGTTGAGACCGCCGAACAGACCAGCATCGAGCATTTCGAGTCACAGCTGAAAGGCGGACGGAATTTTTTCTCCTGCCTTCCGTCAACCTGGAGCGCTGACCGTTCTGACGGGGCTCCGATATAATTGGTTTGAGGAATGGAACAGGAAGACCAACGTGATACTCAGAGATGAACTCCTGGAGGAGTCGTCGGTTCGATCCGCAATGGAAGGTGCGCTAGATCCCTTAGTCGCGGGTCAGTAGGATCTTCCCTGCCCGCTCGCCGCGCGCCGCATGCGCCAACGCTTCCTGCACTCGCGATAGCGGATAGGTAGCTTCCACCACCGCCTTAACGGATCCGTTGGCGATCACTGGAATCAGTTCCGCGTATAGTGCTCCCCGCCCCGCATGCGCCAGCTTCTGCATTTCGGGAGGAAGCCAAAAACCGCGCACCGTCACTCCCTGCCCAATCAAGTGCGCCGGCGATACCTGCAGGTTGCTTCCGGAAAGCATGCCATAGTTGCAGATCACGCCTCCCGGTGAAAGACATGCGCCCAGCCGCGCAGCCGCATCGCCGGCAACGGCATCAATCGCCAGTTTGACCGGCATCCCGCCGGTGGCCTTGGCAACGCGGCGAGGCAAATCGGCGGAATCCACAAGCACTACGTCCGCCCCCAGATCGTGCAGCGATGCGGCGAGCCCTTCGCGGCGCACCACGTTTACCGTACGAATGCCTCCGCGTTTGGCGAATTGAATCAGGTACTGCCCCACGGAAGAGTTGGCGGCGTTCTGGATGACCCACTCGCCCATCGCCAGGGGCACAATGGCGCGCAACATTAGTATTGCGCTCGCCGGATTCGCAATCGCCATGGAGTATTGCAGGGCATTGCCGTCCGGCGGAAGGGCAATGAGATTCTCGGCGGGAAGAGTGTGCCGCTCCTGCCACACGCCATCGTTGGAGAGCAGAATCGGCGTCAAGTCGCCGGGCTTGAGGTGCTTCACCAAATCGCCGACGGCGAGGACGCGGCCCACGCCCTCCTTGCCAACTGCTTTCGGCATGGCGCCCGGCGCGGAGGCATACATCCCCATGATGGTGAGCAGATCGGATGGGTGAATGGGGCTGGCAACCAACTCCAGCAAGGCTTCGTGCCGTCCAGGCTGTGGCGGCTCGGGCGCCTCCTCAATGCGGATCACCTCGGCGGGCGCGCCGGGGCGGTCCATGATGACTCGCTTCATATCGGATCAGGTTAGCGGATCGGCATCCAACAGCGCCAGTTTTTCCTCGATGTGTTTCAGCGACTCGCGCACCATCTCCTGATAGCGTGGATTACGCGCACCCGCCAGGTCACGCTCCAGCCGGATGCGATCGAGCAGAAGCCCACCGCGTTGCGCTTCGCGCGCGGTTTCTTCCGGTGTCATTTCGCGGCGCTCCTTCTTTTGGGCGCGGTTGGCGAACTCTTCCTGGCGCGATTCGACATCCTTACTTTCCCAACCGCGCGCCATGACCGTATTGTACTCGCACCTTGACTCAAGCGGTGTCCCGTGAAAGAATTCCAGGCAGCCGCATGCGGCGGGTTTCAGAGGGTATATTTTCATGGCAAAACGGTTTTCCTTTCTCGTTGCGCTGACGCTGTTCGCAATGGCATCGGCCTCTGCTCAGCGCACTACGGCAACGTTGTACGGGAATGTTCAGGATCCGAGCGGCGCTGTCGTTGCAGGTGCGCAGGTCCGCGTCACCAGCACGCTCACCGGAGAGGCATACAATACGCGCAGCGATGCGCGCGGCGATTTCACCTTTGCCTTCCTTCCCGTTGGGAAGTACCGCATGGACGTGCAGGCCGCGGGCTTTGCGCCCTTCGCCGAAACGTCGCTTACCTTGGACGCCGGTCAAGTACTGCGTTATCCGCTCGCGCTCAAAGTCGGCGGAGTCAACGAATCGGTAAGTGTCAGCGCCGAGGCTCCGGTTGTGGAGAACGCAACTCCTGGCCTGACCGATCGCGTTTCGCGCTTACAAATGGACGAACTCCCTCATGGAAACAGGAATTTCACTTCCCTGCTCGCGCTGGAAAACGGATTCCGGCCCTCGCGCGATGGCTTGATGCAACTGAATGGACTCGCCGCGGGGGGACTCACGCTCACTGTCGACGGCGTCGACGGATCGGGCAGCGCCGAAATCTCGTCTCCATCGATGTTTCAGAATTTCAATCCGATCAAAGTGATGAGCGAAGATGCGATGCAGGAGGTGGTGGTCTCTAAAGGCGTGATGTCAGCCGAGTATGCGCACACCTTCAGCGGCAACATCAACCTGATTACAAAAAGCGGAACCAATCAGTTCCACGGGACCTTGTTCGAAACGGGGCAGAACAATGTCTTCAATGCCAGGAATGCGGTGCAGAGACCAACGGACCCAAAGCCGCCCGTGCACATCAATCAATTCGGCGGCACGTTGGGCGGCCCCCTGCGGCGCAACAAACTCTTTTTCTTTTTTGCTTATGAAGGCTACCGGCAATCGAGCACCGCCGTCAGCACGGGCCAGGTTCCGACGCAACAATTGCGCAATCAAATGTTGGGCGCGGTGCCCGCCTACAAAGCGATCCTCGATTATTATCCGCTCCCCACCTCGCCCGTCAACGCAACCGTCGGCCTCTGGCAGGGGCTGGCATCCACAACATCGGCGGACAACAACGTCGTGCTCAAAGGCGACTACAACATTACGGATTCCGACAGGCTGACGCTGCGCTACAACCGGCTGCGCCCGAATCAGCTCAATCCGCGCTTTCCTCCGACGTTCCGCCGCGATTATGAAGGGATCAACGAATCGGGCACGGCCAGTTTCCTGCATACGCGTCCCTCGTGGACTTCGGAAACACGTTTCGGCATCAACCTGGTCGATGTGAAGCGCGTGGAAACTTTGTGGCTCACCGGAGCGACTCCGGCCATCTCGCTTCGTTCCGCGGGCATCGACACGCAAGGCGAAGGCTACTTCAAGAAAGGGTATTCCTACACCGTCGAAGAAGTGCTGGCGAAGAACATCGGCAAACATGCTTTGAAGATCGGCGGATTGTTCGGCCGCCGCAATCCGGGAAACTACGACGAGCAAGTCCCCACGTTCACCTACTCCAATACGGACGATCTGCTTGCCAACCGGCCGAATCAAATTCAAGTCACTCTACCCATTCCCGACTACACGGCGCGCAACTGGGAGTTGGGACTCTTCGCGCAGGACGACGTGCGCCTGCGTCCCAACCTCATGTTGAATCTCGGCATCCGTCATGAGTACTTCTCTGTGTTGAAAGAAGGCCAGGGACGCCTGTACAATCCCGACGGTCCGCTTGCGGCGATGCAGCGTCCGGTGAAATTCCGCCCGCCCGATTCCGAAATCAATGCGGACAAGTTGAACTTCTCTCCGCGCGCCGGATTCACGTACAGTCCGGGCAGATCTTCGAAAACGGTGATCCGCGCCGGCGGCGGATTCTTCACCGCGCAGCCTCTTTTGAACAGCTTCACGCTGGTCTACACAGATCCCAAAGCTCCTTCCAGATTCAACCTGGCGGCGACGGACATCAACGCGCTTGGTCTCAAATATCCGTTGACCAACCCCGGCTTTCTGGCGCTGCTCACCACGCGCTCCGTGCCTTCGGGCTACGGCGTGGTGGATCCGGGCTTTCGCAATCCCTACAGCGCGCAATGGTCGTTCGACGTGCAGCGGCAGATCGGTTCGACATGGGGATTTCAAACCGGCTACACGGGAAACAAAGGGCTCAAGATCGCCGCCGCGCACAATATTAACGTTCCCGACCGCGTCACCGGCAACCGGCCATTTCCCGACGCTTTGCAATCCGGCTGGCTGAACAATTCCGATTTCAGTTACTATCACGCGTGGCAGACCTCGCTGCGCAAACGGCTGTCGCGTGGACTGACGTTCAACGTTCACTACACGTGGGCGCGCGCGATGTCGATCAATGAAGGTGATTTTTATTCCGGCAACAACGCCCGCGTGCAGGATGAAACCAACTGGCGCGCCAACAAAGGTCCGGCTACGAACGACATTGCGCATCGCGCGGTAGGCGACTTCGTCTATCGCCTGCCGTTCGGCGCCTGGAGTTCCCATCGCGTGCTGCAAAACGTAATCGGCGGATGGCAAGTGGCCGGCACGTTCAGCGTCCAGAGCGGCGACCGGCTGGACATCCTCCAACGAAGCTCCTACGATTTCTCGCGTCCCGACTACATCGGCGGCAGTATCTACGCCAATAACGGCGACCGCTTCCAATGGTTCAATACAGCGGCCTTCGCGCAAGTACCCATCATCCGCGCCAGCGGCGCAACCGCGCGCCCCGGCAATGTGGGCAAGTACATTGCGGTGGGCCCAAGCAACTGGGGCACGAATCTGAGTCTGGCCAAAGCGTTCACCATGGCGGAGAAGTACAGGTTTCAAGTCAAGGCGGATGCATTCAGCGCTTTCAATCACCCGCTGTTGGGAAATCCGCAAACGGAAACCACCAGCGCAACATTCGGCCGCATTCTCACCGTTGGCGGAGCGCGATCGATGCAACTCAGCGCGCGCATGACTTTTTGAAAGAAAGTCGGCCCCCTTGCCGCCCACTCCCGCATCCTCTATACTCTTTTGAAGTTTCGAATCTCGTTTTGGAGGGTGAAATGTCCCATCGCCGAGTGTTGGCGCATCTGCTTATTTTCGTTCTGAGCTTGCTCTTGACGGCTCCGTCCGCGGTTTACGGCCAGACGCTCTACGGAGCGCTTGTCGGCAACGTAAAGGACGCTTCCGACGCAGTGATTGCGGGGGCCACCGTCACCGTTACCAATGTAAGAACCAATCAGACCAGAGAAACGAAGAGCAATGAGACTGGCAGCTACAGCCTGTCTACGCTTGAGCCGGGCACCTACACCCATTCGTGTGACCAAGGAAGGGTTCAATGCGCTTACCGAAAGCGGCGTTTCGGTCACCATCAACAATGTGACCCGCTCCGATCTCACGTTGAAGATCGGTTCCGTGACGGAGACCATCAACGTCTCCAGTCAGGCGACGGCGTTACAGACAGACCGCTCCGATGTGCATGCGGAGATCGGTTCCACTACGCTGGAGAACATTCCCGTTGCCATCGGCCGCAATTACCAGCAGCTGTTTCGCATGCTCCCTGGATTTCGGCCGCCATCGAACGCTCACTCCGTTCCCACGAATCCGCAGCGCGCGCTTACGTTCAACGTGAACGGCGTCAGCTATAGCATCAACAACACGCGCATCGACGGCGCGGCTTCCAATTCTCCGTGGCTGCCGCATATCAGCGCTTTTGTCCCCACGCTGGATGCCGTGGAGACCGTCAACGTGGTGACCAACAGCTTCGATGCCGAACAGGGACTGGCCGGCGGTGCGGCGGTAAACGTACAGATCCGCAGCGGCACGAACAACCTTCACGGCTCTCTCTTTGAATCCAATGCGAACAACCACACCAAGGCAAAGCCGTTTTTCCTGCCTGCCGGTCAGGACAAGCCGAAGCTTGTGAACAACGAGTTTGGCGGCTCCTTCGGTGGACCAATTAAGAAAGACAAGCTTTTTTATTTCCTCAGCTACGAGGCGAACTACAACCGCGAGCTGGCTACGCGCTTCGGCACCGTGCCCACGGCGAAAATCAAAGCCGGTGACATGTCCGAATCTTCGCGGCCCATCTACGACCCGGCAACGGGAGATGCGGCGGGAGCGAATCGGACTCCTTTCGCCAATCAGTTGGTGCCCGCCTCGCGCGTCAACTCCATTTCGCGAAAACTGTCTGATTCGACGCCGCTGCCCAATCTCGATCTGTTGATGAATAACTATTACGCCGCCACGTCCTACATCTTCGACCGTCATCGCGCCGACACCAAGGTGAACTACAACATCAACCCCAAGTGGACCGCTTTCGGACGCTTCTCCGTGAACCACTTCGACATGAATAATCCGGAGATGTTCGGACAACTGGGCGGACCGGCCATTTCCAGCGCCGGGTCGAACGCCGGCATCGGAGTGGGAAACACGTACAGTCTCACCGCGGCCACTACCTATGTGTTCTCACCGAACCTCGTTCTCGATGCCAACTTCGGCTGGACACGCATGGATACCAGCGTCGAACAGTCGCGGTTGGATGAAAACCTGGGCAAGGGCCTGGGCATTCCCGGCGTCAACGGGACAAGACGCTTTGAGGGCGGATGGCCGACGTTCGCCATCAGCAACTACACCAGCATCGGCGTGAACGACAACTTCATGCCTTACTACCGGCACGATCCGCAAACTTCCTACGTCGGCAATTTCAACTGGACGAAGGGCTCGCACGAGATCCGCTTCGGAACGGAATTCTATCTCACCGGGATGAATCAATTGCAGCCCGAAGCGACGGGAGCGCTCTATGGCGCGCAAGGCGGATTCGGTTTTGGCTCCGGCCCGACGCAAACGGTGGGCGGACCGGCCGGCAATCAATTCAACAGCTACGCGACTTTTTTGTTGGGGCTTCCCACCGACGGCGGACGCGTGCACCTGGTGCCCGACGACTACCACACGCGCCAACAGAACTACGCACTCTACGTTCGTGATCGCTGGAATGTGAACCGGCGGCTCACCATGTCGTATGGCATGCGCTGGGAATATTTTCCCTTCCCAACACGGACGGAGCGCGGACTCGAATGGTATGACGGATCCCAAAACAAAATGTTGATTTGCGGCAGCGGCACGGTGCCAAAGGATTGCGGCGTGCATGTAAGCAAGAAACTCTTCGC
>JACPVQ010000192.1 GCA_016191645.1 Candidatus Solibacter usitatus | reverse complement strand
GGTGCTTGAACGTCAAAACTGCACTTTTCCAGCTCGGCTTTGAGCCAAGGAATAAAGTTTTTGTTTGCTCTCCCGGTCCATCCATGCAAAATCAAAAGATTTGGCTTGTCGCCGGTGCGTCCAGATGTCGGCAAAAGGCGCGATCAAGGTCCGCGCGATGGAGCCGGGAAGTCCTCTCCAGCGCATGCCGTTGAGTGTGGTCACGCGGGAAGCGACTACATGCACCCTTCCGCCGCGCATCTCCGCATCCACCGCGAGCATGGGCTCGCCGTCCGTGTAGAGCCAACCCGCTTGCGGATGAATCGGCGATACGTAAACGCGATATGGACCGTCGCCATCGGGGATCTTCAGTTCGAGCGAGGCATCGAAAACACCGCCCGGCGAGATGTCTGCCGGTAGAGGCGTCCACTCGCCTTCGGTAAGAAAAAGCGCCGTCGCGGGATCGTAGATTTGATAGCCGAAGGCGAATCCCTTCGACCACGTCTCCCCGCTGTCGTTTTCCACTCTGCACTTCAAATGAATGGATGATCCGCTCGCGGTAAGTTCGACGTCGTGGTAGCGTACCATGGTCCGGCGAACCTAACTATACAGCCACGAAGGATACCGCTGCTTAACGGGGCCAATTTTACGGCCTACCGCGTAGATGCCGTCGCCGCGCAGATCCGTGGGGCAGAGGTAGCGCTCCAGTAGATGTTCCACCCACTGATCCTCGGGCCTCGCGAGTTCGCGAAACGGTCCCGTTTCCAGATGTGTGATTTCGAAACCGGCATCCAGAAATAACAGCACAATCTCTTTCGGCGTGTATTCGCGATTGTGCCGCGCGTCGTCGGTTGGCCCCGGCTTCAAATAGGCCGGAAAGAAGCCCGGATGGTAGCCTTGCAGAATTCCGCGAATGGCTTTCAACGACCCAATGTTTGGCGTCGTCAATAACAAATGGCCGCCGGGCCGTAGAATGCGATTGATCTCCGCCATCATGAACATCGGATCGCTTTCCAGATGCTCGATGAGTTCGCAGCACAGTACCGTGGCGAATGATTCATCAGCGTAGGGAAAGATATCTTTTTCCGCATTGAAAAGATCGATTTCACATGCGAACTCTTCGCCCTCTGACGATACGGCGCGCTTGTGGTCCGTGCGCCCCAGTGGCCCGAGATAGCAGCCGCGCACTTCGCCGTAACCGAGCTTTGTGCGTAGAGCCGGAGTAATTTGCATGTACGCGCCCATCTCCAGGACGCGGTCGCCATCGCCGCCGCGCGGCGTCAAATCCAGAGTCCTTTGCAGGCGCGTCAAGTGAATGTCGAGGTATTCGACGGCGGCGGGCGTGGGCGACCATGTTTGCAGGAAAGCCTCGACGGGCGCGGAGGGAGTGTCGTTCTTGGGTGCTTGCGGCGCAACCGGCTGAGCCACGTATTCGCGGCCCTCCAGCACGCATTGCATAAATTCCAGGTAGCGCGACGCGGCCAACGGCCATGCGCATTCGCGCTCCACCCATTGACGCGCATGGCCGCCGATGGCTCTCGCGACATGCGGCCGCGACACCAGCGTGTTCAGATATTCGAACAGCGCATCTTCCTCGCGCGAATCGACGGGCACTTTGCAAACTACGTCATCAGGGAATTCGGCAAACGCGCCGACCTCGGAGACGATGACCGCTTTCCCCAAGCCCAACGCGCGAAGCAGAGTTCCCGAAGTTTCTCCCACCGTCGGATATCGCAGGTTGAGGACAACGTCGCAAGCGCTAAGATAACCGTTGAATTCCTCCAGAGGCGTGAAGCCAACAACGCGCACCGCCGCGTCCAAACCAAGGCTCGTAATTAAACGCCTCAGCGGAAAATCAGGGTGTTCTTCACCAACCAAGATCAGCTTGGCCTCCGGCACCACGCGAACCAATCTGGCGAACGCGCGCAGCGATTCGGCAATTCGCTTGTAAGGTTTCAGAAATCCGAAGATGCCGATGAGCGGAACGGCTTCATCGAGCCCGAGTTTGTGCCTGTACTCCAAGCGGCCCGAAGTCTCCGGCAACCATGATCCGTGCGGAATCACGGCGATCGGTTTGTCGAATCCGGCGCGACGCGCTTCAGAAGCCACAAACTGGCTGTGTACAATCAGCCCGCGAGAACGCTCCAGCAACCGGCGCAGCATCGGAAGCCCTTCGTAATCGGGCCCTGTTTCCAGTGCCCGCACGCGTTCCGCGTAGGCGAGCGCGGTGTCGCCGCCGTTGTAAGCGGCTTCGGTCACGTAGCCATCCCAATCGTCACGACGGATGGTGAGGTCGCAGATCAGATGATGAAGATTCGCTTCGTGCAGGACGGCTATGCCCGGGTGCTTCAACGCCATTTCATAGGCGTGCGCGTGGAAGGCGTTGTTGCCGATCTGATAGACCGGAAGATCGAATGAGGAGGGTTGGAATGATTTTCCGGCGTCGGCGAAAACTTCCACCGTCGCCAGCTTGCGCAACTCCTCCACCAAGGCGGCCGAATAATCCGCAATGCCGCTTCGCGACGGCGGCAGCGGCGAAAAAAACGCCACACGCATGGGATCAGCGAACCAATTCCACGGAGAAGGTGGCCATACCCAAAGGCACCTTCACCAGCAGCGGCGTGCGCGCCGGATCTTTGCCGAAGAACGCCTCCAACGCCATCTCCGAAGCGGGTCCTTTCACATAGGCCAGCACACGATCCGCATCCTGATAGGCGTCGCCGATCTTGATTCGCTGCGATCCCTTCGACTCCATGCGAACCCGGTAGGCTGCTCCATAATAAATGTTCTGAGCGTGCGGAATGCGCCCTTGCGCCAACTCTTTGCGAATGTGGAACAGAAACGCGAGAGCGTCTTTGGCGCATGCCGGAACGGTGAACTCGGATTTTCCGCCGCCGACGGTTTGCCGAGTTGCTTTTCCCTCCGCGTTTTCGAAGGCGATCTTTTCCTCGCTCTTGCGCTTTCCGTGCGCGGTATTTTTTTCGAACAGAACGGAGCACTGATCACCGCCAACGGTGGACGTGAATCTGTCGAGAATCCGGAAGCCCGGCACGGCTGCCTCAAACTCCATTTCGAATTTCCATCCCGCGCCCGATGGCGTCGCCTCAATTCGGCCTTCCCCCAGGCTCAGTCCGCTGGGCCAGTTGATGGTGTATTGGAGCTTCTCTGGTATCTGAGCTGCCACGGCGGAGTTGCAGAGAGCGAGGAGCGCGAAAAGAAATCTCATCGCGCCGCCCGTACGGCGCGGGCGGCATCAATAGGTCTGCTGGCGCCTACGACATCGTAATAGACATCCAATGTCTGCCGGGCCGCGGACTCCCAACTGAATCCTCCCGCGCGATTCTGTCCCAACCGTTCCAGACGGGAACGCAATTCAGGGTCGAAGGCCAGATCGCGAAGCGCGCGCGTAATGTCGGGGACCGATGCCGGGTCGAAGAAGATGGCTGCCCCGTCGGCGACTTCCGGCATGGCCGAAGTGTTGGAGCACGCCACCGCGCAACCACATGCCATCGCCTCGAGAATCGGAATCCCGAAACCTTCATAGAAGGAGGGAAAGATGAAAGACTCGCATGCGTTGTACAGCAGCCGCAGGTCGGAGTCGGGGACGTAGCCGGTGAAGTGAATGCGTCTGGAAAGGGGAGACTTGCCGGCGGCAATCCGCACCGTTTCCGTTCCCCATTTGTCCTGTCCGGCAAATACCAAATGATGCGGCAGCTTCGGGTTTTCGCCGATCAACTGCTCAAAGGCGCGAATCAATCCCGTCTGGTTCTTGCGCGGCTGCAGGTCGCCAACGTTGAGGAAATAAGGCGTGTCGATGCCGAACCGTTCCTTTACCTGGTCGCGGGCCAACTGCGGATTCATGGGGCGAAAATGCGATGCAACGGCGTTGTGCACTACTACTGTCTTGCCTCGCGCGTTGGGATAATGCCGTTCAATGGATGTCCGTGAAAACTCGCTTGGCGTGAGGACTCGCATCGCCCGGCGGATAGTTCGACTCACGGTTTGACGCATCTGCAGAACGCGGGCCTTCGAAAAAAACTCCGGGTGCTCCAGGAAACTGACATCGTGCACGCTGACCACAATGGGTACATTGCAGCCAACCGGCGCAGTGTACTGCACGTGCAGCAAGTCGGGCTCGTCGTTTCTCAAGTGCCTGGAAAGCTGCCATCCCAAGCGTAGGAACGGATTCCGCGACACAAAGCGCATCTCCACGCCGCCGGGGATATCCCGGATGCCGGCGGGAGGCGCCAGATATGCGATGAAATCCGCTTCGCGATCAATTGCGCGGTAGCATCGCAAAAGATTGCTGACGTATACTTCGTTCCCCGTTAAGTGTTGCCCAATCGCGTGAGCGTCAATGGCAAAACGCATGCTGCGTAACTTTAGTATAGACGCTCAGCACGAGTTAGAGAGTCTATCTTCTCCAGTTTTTTCCACCCCGCCTCCCACGTGTACGCCTCTTCATAGAGAACCCGTCCCGCGCGGCCAAGTCGCGCACGAAGAGCATCGTCATTCAATAGATGCAAAATGCAGAACGCGAACTCTCCCGGCGAGTCTGCGATATGACAGTGCGTTCCCTTGATCGCATCGAGCCCTTCCACGCCCAAGCGTGTGGAAACGATGGGGAGACCGGCAGCCCACGCTTCCAGAACTTTCACGCGGGTTCCGCTCCCCGAAAGCAATGGCACGACGGCGATGGTGGAGCGTGCCAGTTCTTCCACGGCGTTCCCGACGGGTCCCGTCATTTCGATGGAAGTGTCGGGCCCAACCATCTCCGCGATGGCGTGCGGATTCTTTCCCAGGCAGCGCAAACGGAGGTCCGGATGCTTCGCGCGTACCGCGGGCCAAACCTGGTGCAGGAAAAAACGAAGACCGCGGCGGTTCGGCTCGTATTCCCAGTTGCCGGAAAAAACAAGCGATTGCGTTTTTTCTATCACGGGCAGAACGGCGTGAGGAATGGTGTTGGGATAAACGTGCACGGCTGCGTTACTAGTTCGAATGCGGTCGGCTTCTCTTTGCGAAGGTGTCAGGATGCAATCAAAGCGCGGCAACCATTGTTGTTCCCGTGCGCGGTACAAGTTGGCGAATTCCAGATGCACCCACGATGCGGGAAAAGATTCGTGCGCCGCGAATCGTTCATGCCACTCCGATTCGATGTTGTGCAGATCCAAGACCAGCGTCGACGCATGCTTGCGCAGAACGTCCGCGTAGGGCGCTGCCCAGAAGTGCTCGATGATCGCCAGATCGTAGGTACGTCCTTGAAGCCAACGATCCAACGGCAGAGTCTTGCCAGAAAATCGATCCAGCAGCGGAGGGACTCTCCGCGCCAGCCGGCCCAGGTTTCTTACAGCACGCGCGACAGGACGCTTGGAATGCGCGGGTAGCCTGAGCTTGTACACTTCCTTAACCAAATGAGGCGGGAGACCCTCAGCCGGATCACTAGCGCCGTCTACATGGAACAGAACAAGATCCGTGTCGAAGCGTCTTGCCACGTATTCCAGAAGCGCCGCGGTTCGAAGTTGACCGCCTCCAGTGAGTGGATACGGCGGCTCCGGCGAGAGGAATAAGGCGCGGCTCATCCGTGGAACCGCCGCATCGCCGTTGCGTACACTTCCCGAGTGAGCGCGGCGGTTTTCTGCCATGAAAATTGTGCCGCTCGCCGCAAGCTGCGATCTTTCCACTGTTGGCGAAGGTCGCCGTTGGTCCAAGCCGCGCGCAGTGCCTCCACCCATACCGCCGTATCGCATGCATCCAGGCAAATGCAGCCGTCACCGGCGGTCTCCATCACCGCCGGATCGCGCGAGGCGATCACCATTGCGCCACTCTGCATGGCTTCCAGAACAGGCAATCCGAACCCTTCATATAAAGATGGATAGAGCACAGCGCAAGCACCCGCATAAAGTTTCGGGAGTTCCTCCTCCGCCACTTCTCCCAGGAAGCGAATGCCTTCGCCCTGGGGCAATTCGCTGCCCGCACGCGCCCTCCCGGCGAGATGCAGCTCGACGGCCAAGCCCTGCCGTCGCAATTCCCGCACAGCTTCGATGATTCGGCTTATGTTTTTGCGCGGCTCGATGGTTCCAACAAACAGAAAGTAGCTGCCGCGTGCCGGCGAAATCTCCAACGGTTGAAAATGTGTCGCCGCCGCCAGCGGGATGGCAGCCACTTCTTCCGCCGGCAACCGGAACATTTCCATAGCTTCTCTTCGCACGGATTCGCTTGGCGTGATGATCATCGAAGGCAGCCCGAATCGCAGCAGCCATGGCGTTCGTCTACGCACTCGATCCGACCCCCCCGTGCGCCACGGCGACAGATCATGCAAGGTCATCACGGACGGCGTCAGCGGAAGGTAAGGAACAGAGAAATCGGTTCCGTGAAAAATATCGGCGCGCTCACGGCGAAGCCAAAGCGGCAATCCCACAGACCACCATTTCCCGGAAGATTGCCGGACGCACCGCACGCCAGGAATACCCGGTTGTTGGTACGATTGATCCGATACGAGAATGATCTCGTCTCGCGGCTCCAAACGCGCGAGCGCGTTCGCCAGCTCCATGGTGTAGCGGCGGATCCCTCCGGTTGGCTCCGTTAGCGGAGTGGCATCGAGAGCCACTTTCATTCGTAGTTGAGTTTAGCCCAGGGGAGGATGATATGCACGCACTTTGGATTCGAGCGCTGGCCGGCGTAATCGCCATCGGCGGACTTTATGTCGCCACGACGCAGCAGGCGAATCAGCCGCTGACCGTGGAAAAGCTGGCCGATGACCTTCACGTCATCGTGGGCAGCGGCGGCAATGTCGCCGTGTTAACCACGGACGAAGGGTCGATTCTGGTGGACGACAAGTTCGACCGCAACGTGCCGGAAATCCTGGAGAAGGTGAAATCCATCTCCAACAAGCCGGTGCGTTACATCATGAACACGCATCATCACGGCGACCATACGGGCGGCAATACGACGCTCATCAAGAGCGCTGAAATCGTTGCGCATGACAACGTATTCGCGAACATGACCAAGGGCAACCAGCCCGGCGCGCCGCGCATCACCTTTAGCGACATGGCTTCGATGCGGGTAGGCGGCAAGGAACTGCGCGCTCACTACTTCGGCCGCGGTCACACCAATGGAGACGCCGTGGTGTTGTTCCCGGCACATCGCGTTCTTCACACCGGCGATCTTTTCGTCGCGGGTACGCCGTTCATCGACTACGCGGGCGGCGGCAGCGCCATCGAATGGACCAGCACTCTGGAGAGAGCGCTTGCGCTGAACTTCGACAAAGTGATCCCCGGCCACGGCCCCATCATGACCAAGCAGGATCTTCGCAACTGGGTGGAGACCTTCAAGAAAGTTCGCATGAAAGTTTCGGAGTTGAAGAAGGGCGGCAAGCCGGCGGAAGAAGTGGCGAAGATGCTGAACATCGAAGAGTTCGGATGGAAACCCAGCGCGCTCTGGACAAAAGGCGTGCCGGGTCTGATCGCCGAAGTCCGCTAATGCCTGCGTACTGGCAAAACGATCAGGAACTTTACGCGCTGGTACGGGCCGAATTGTTTGTCGCCGTGGTTGGCGACGTAATGGACAAGATGGGTCTGCGGAAGCAGTTTTTTCCTCCGCGGATTCAGCCGCTCACTCGCGACACGGTGGCCATTGGCCGCGCCATGACCGTGCTTTCCGCTGACCGCGCAGATGACGACACCACTCCTCCTTTCGGATTGATGATCGACGCACTCGATTCGTTGATGCCGGGTGAAATCTACCTCTGCACCGGCGGATCGCCCGAGTACGCTCTGTGGGGCGAGTTGATGTCGACGCGAGCCATGCGATGCGGCGCGGCGGCGGCGATTCTCGATGGCTATACGCGCGACATGCGCGGCATTCTCGATCTTGGCTTTGCGGTGTTCTGCCACGGCTCTTACGCGCAAGATCAGGAGCCTCGCGGGAAAGTAGTGGATTACCGCGTCCCCGTGCAAGTAGGCCAAGCCTCCGTTTCACCGGGAGATCTGCTATTCGGCGATTGTGACGGCGTGTGCGTCATCCCTCGTTCCGCCGAGGTGGAAATTTTCACGGCCGCTTTGGAAAAAGCGCGCGGTGAAAAGCACGTTCGCCGCGAGATAGAAGCCGGCATGCCGGCCAAGGAAGCATTCCGGAAGTACGGCATTCTGTAGGCCCCGCCCACTTGGTAGAATGCAACGGAACAGGAGAATCCGCGTGCGATTTGGCGTCAACTTTTTTATCTGGACCGCGAATGTAACGGAGGAACAATTTCCGCTCTTCCCGCGCATCAAGGCTGCCGGCTTCGACGGCATAGAATTGCCACTGCTCGATCCGGAGAACTGCCCGGCTGCTGCCATCCGGCGCGAGTTGGAGGCGAACCAGCTCGGCGCGACGTCGTGCGTCGTCATTCCACATCGCACCAGCCTCTTCGACGAGGACGCGTCGGTGCGCGCCACGGCGAAAGATCACGTACGGCGGGCCATCGCGGTGAGCGCCGAAGCGGGTAGCCATATGATCGCCGGTCCTCTATATTCGCCTGTGGGCTGGCTGCCGGGGCGGCGGCGTACGCGGGACGAATGGAGCCGGGCCATCGAATCGTATCAGGAACTCGGCGCAACGCTGGATGAATACAAAATGGAAATGGCGATTGAGCCGCTGAATCGCTTCGAGACGTTCTTTCTGAATACGGCGGCCGATGGCGCGGCCCTTTGCGCCGCTGTGAAACATCCGAGAATCGGCCTGCTGATCGACACGTTCCACTGCAACATCGAAGAGAAAGATATCGCCGCTGCGTATCGAACCGCGGCCCCTCATCTGAAACACGTGCACACCTGCGAAAACGACCGCGGAATTCCAGGAAGTGGCCACGTCGAATGGGCTGCCGTATTCGCGGCACTGCGCGAGATCGGCTACAACGGCTATCTCACCATTGAGAGTTTCGGCTACAACATCGAGGCCATTGCCGCGGCCGCCGCCATCTGGCGCGATCTTGCTTCGTCTCCCGATGCGATCGCATTCGAAGGCATCAAATTCCTGAAGCAGAACGTTGCGTGACGCTACAATAGCGGTTCATGCCTCAATTACTCGAAGGGAAAACCGTCTTAGTTCTAGGTGTCGCCAATCGTTGGAGCATTGCTTATGCCATCGGGCAGGCGGTGCGACGCGAAGGCGCGCGCCTGTTGTTGACCTATCAGGGAGAGCGGCAGCAAAAAACCGTGGAGGATCTCGGCGCGGAATTGGGCGCTGAGAAAGTGATTGCCTGCGACGTCACCAAAGACGAAGAACTCGCGGCATTGGTGGAGGGCTTTAAGGCCGACGGCGTCACGTTGAACGCGGTTGTACACAGCATCGCCTTCGCCAATCGCGAAGACCTGTCGCGGCCGTTTGTGGAAACCTCGCGCGACGGCTTCCAGGTGGCGCAGGATGTAAGCGCCTATTCGCTGGTGGCGGTAGCGCGCGCCGTGGTTCCGCTGATGCCCGAGGGTGGCGCTATTTTGACTTTGAGCTACCTGGGGGCCGTGCGCGTGGTTCCCAACTACAATGTGATGGGCGTGGCGAAAGCGGCGCTGGAGGCATGCGTGCGCTATCTTGCGAGCGATTTGGGCGCGTCGAAGATCCGCGTCAATGCGATCTCGGCGGGTCCCATCAAGACCGCATCGGCGCGCGGCATTAAGGATTTCTCCAAGGTGCTGGACGGCGTCGCCGCTCATGCTCCGCTGCGGCGCAACACCGACCCCGCCGAAGTAGCCGACACCGCCGTCTTCCTGGCCAGCGATTTGGGACGCGGCGTCACGGGTAATGTCATCTACGTCGATGCCGGATTCCAGGTGATGGGCCTTTTGAGCTCCTAGGATTAGGGGTAAGCTAGTTCAGCATTGACATGTACTAATGCGCCGGATATAGTAAAGGCACGATTGGTAGAGTTCCCTCATGTCGGAACTCACGCGTGCCCTAAATGGTGCGGCCAGTTGTCTTCAATCACATCCGCGTGTACCTCCTTTACTTGGATGAATCCGGAAATGAGTCTGATCCTGCGGACAAGTTTTTCGTTCTAGGGGGCGCTGCTGTCTTTGAGCGCCAGACATTTTTTCTGTCTCAAGGTTTGGAGGCCGTTCAGACCAAACATTTTCCCGGAGTTCCGCCGCTGGAGTTTCACGCTTCGCCAATGCGGAGCGGAAAGGGTTTTTGGCGTAATGTTCCCGAAGCCAAGAGAATAGAGGTTCTGGATGACATTGCGGACGTAATCGCAAATTCAAACGATCCTGGGGTTTCTCTCTTTGCAGCAGCGATTGAAAAGAGTTCCACTCTATATGGCGAAGATGCGGTGCTGCTTGCCACAGAACCAATCCTGTCCAGGTTCGACAGATTTCTGACCAAGCGTAACGAAATCGAGGATCCCCAACGCGGTCTTGTCGTTTTTGCCGAAGGACGATTCGACAAGCGCGCGAAGGTCTGGGTTAGAGATTTTCGTCAATTAGGAACCCGGTGGGGTGTGTTGAAGAATCTGTGTGACATCCCTTACTTTGCGAGCGTCAAGGAGACCCGGTTGTTGCAGATAGCCGATTTCGTGGCGCATTCGGTCTTCATGTTGTATGAACGCCGCAATCCATCATTGGTCCACAAGTTCATCCATCGTTTCAACCAACGAGACGGAACTCTGCACGGACTCAGGCATTTTCGCCCCTCAACATCTGTTGGTCCGTGCGATTGCCCAGCTTGTTACAACTGGAAGCATCCCAATCGTTTCGGGCCGTGGCTTTAGCGTTCGCGCGCAGCGGCTGCGACACTCTGGGGGAGCCTCAGGCAATGACCTCTCAAGGTATGATGGTTGTTTAGCCACGGTGGCGCTCGAGCCGCTCGTGTGTCCGCGCAGTACCTTCATGGCGAAACCCGAACATCCCGTTTCTGTAAACAGTTGGCTTGAGGACGAGATTTACCAGCAATATCTCCACGACCGGCGTACCGTGGACGATAGCTGGACCGGCCTGTTTGAGCACCGCGCGCCCAATGGCACCAGCGCGCCGGTAATTCCCGTAGCTGGTGAGGCAACGCAGTTGCGCGGAGCAGCGGCAAAAATCGCGCAAAACATGACGGCGTCGCTTTCCATTCCAGTGGCGTCGTCGCAGCGCATCATTCCGGTGAAAGTAGTCGAAGAGAACCGCAGGATTCTCAATCAGCACCGCGCACTCACGGGCAAAAGCAAGATCAGCTTTACGCACCTGGTTGCCTGGGCCATCGTCAAGGCGCTGGGGAAGCATCGCAACATTAATAACGCGTACACGGAGATCGAAGGCGACCCGCAGCGAATGGTGCGTGAGCGCATCAACATCGGTCTTGCCATCGACGTTGCGGGCAAAGACGGCAACCGTTCGCTGGTTGTCCCATCTATCAAGGATGCCGGCAACCTGGATTTCTTCGGATTCACACAGGCGTTCGACGATCTTGTCGCTCGCGGACGGAAAAGCCGTTTGACCCCTGACGATTTCGCGGGGACCACTATTTCCTTGACGAACCCCGGCACGGTGGGAACCTTCGGGTCGATGCCGCGTCTGATGGTGGGGCAAGGCGCGATCATCGCCACCGGCGTCATCGACTATCCCGCCGAATACCAAGGTGTTTCGCCTAGCGTGCGCGCCATGATCGGCATCAGCAAAGTGATGGCGGTCACGTGCACCTACGATCATCGTGTCATCCAAGGCGCGGAGTCCGGCATGTTTCTCGCGCACTTGCAGGAATTGCTGCAAGGCGAGCATGCTTTCTACGAATCGCTCTTCGCCGATCTGAAGCTTCCTCATCATCCGGTGCGTTGGGAAACGGACCGCCTGCAGGCGATGCCCGGCTTCGGCGCGGGAACTTCGTCTTCAGAAGAGGTCGCCAAACACGCGGCCGTA
The DNA here is from genome assembly GCA_016191645.1 of Candidatus Solibacter usitatus. GTDB lineage: Bacteria > Acidobacteriota > Terriglobia > Bryobacterales > Bryobacteraceae > CADEFT01. The sequence goes on along the minus strand of JACPVQ010000192.1, from coordinate 35,262 downwards.
TTGCAGTTGATCAATGCGTACCGCGTTCGCGGCCATCTCATTGCCGATCTTGATCCGCTGGGCTCCGATCCGCAATATCACCCCGAACTCGATCCGGCTACCTACGGCCTGACCTTGTGGGATCTCGATCGCGAATTCCTTACGGGAACGCTGGGGCGCTGCGAGGAGGACGGGCCGAAGAAAATATCCGCGCCGCTGCGCGAGATTCTGGAAACGCTGCGCGGAACCTACTGCGGCAAGATCAGCTGCGAGTACATGAATATCCAGGTGCCGGAGCAGAAACGCTGGCTGCAAGAGCACATGGAGCCGCAGGCCAACGCGTGGCCCATCGGCGCGGATGCGCGCATTCGCGCGCTGCGCATGATTGTGGAGGCGGAAGAGTTCGAACATTTTCTGCACTCGCGTTTTGTCGGTCAGAAACGTTTCGCATTGGAAGGCGCTGAATCCGCCATCGCGATTCTCGACGCTCTGCTATCGCATGCCGCCAACTGCAATGTCCGCGAGATTGTGATGGGCATGGCGCATCGCGGCCGTCTCACGGTGCTTGCCAATGTTGTGGGAAAGCCGTTGACGCAGATCTTCTCAGCATTCGAAGGAGAACTGGATCCCGATGCCACGCAAGGCTCGGGCGACGTGAAATATCATCTGGGCGCGAGCGGTGTTTACGAATCCGCATCGGGGGCGAAGATTCGCGTTTCGCTTTCGCCGAACCCCAGCCACCTGGAGGCCGTCAATCCCGTCGTGGAAGGAATTGTCCGTCCGAAGCAGGACCGGATGGGCGATCAGAACCGCGAGATGGTCATCCCGCTTCTGGTTCACGGCGACGCCGCGTTCGCGGGTCAGGGCGTAGTTGTGGAGACGCTGAATCTTTCTCAACTCGAAGGCTACACCACAGGCGGAACCATTCACCTGATCATCAACAATCAGATCGGCTTCACCACGAATCCTTACGAATCGCGTTCCACGCATTACTGCACCGACGTTGCGCGCACCGTGCAAGCGCCTATTTTCCACGTCAACGGAGACGATCCCGAAGCCTGCCTGCGTGCAGCGGAACTGGCTTTCGAATACCGGCAGGCATTTAAGAAGGACGTTGTGATCGACATGTTCTGCTATCGCCGCCACGGGCATAACGAAGGGGACGACCCCAGTTACACGCAGCCTGTGATGTATCGCAAAATACGCCAGCAGCCCTCGGTCGCCAAGACGTATGGCGAAAAACTGGTGCGCGAGATCGTGATTCCCGCCGAGCAGGTAAGCGAGATGCACCGCGATAGCGTGAAGCGATTGTCCGATGCGTTTGACGCCGCTCAAAGCAAACGTGAAGAGTTCGAAGTGCAAGAGTTGAGTCCGGTTCCGCGCGAGTCCGCGCCCTGCGCCAGCACAGCCATACGGACGGAAGTGATGGAGAAAGTGCTGCGCGGGCTGACGGCGCTGCCCGCCGATTTCCACTTGCATCCAAAGCTGCGCGGCTTCCTGGAAAAGCGCAAAGAGGTGTTGAACGGCGTCGCCATCGATTGGGCGACTGCCGAATCTGTCGCATTTGGCAGCCTGCTGTTGGAAGGGACGCACGTGCGGCTGTCGGGCCAGGACAGCGCCCGCGGCACTTTCAGCCAGAGGCATTTGGAACTATACGACGTCGAAACAGGACGCCCGTATATTCCGATGCGCCATTTGGATGCCGAGCAAGCGGCATTTGACGTGATCGACAGCTCGCTCAGCGAATTCGCCGTGATGGCCTATGAGTTTGGCTACAGCCTGGGCGATCCGCTCGCCCTGGTCATGTGGGAGGGCCAGTTCGGCGATTTCGTCAATGGCGCACAGGTGCTGATCGATCAATTTCTATCGTCCGCCGAATCGAAGTGGGGCCAGCCGAGTGGCCTTGTGCTGCTGCTGCCGCATGGCTACGAGGGACAAGGTCCGGAGCATTCCAGCGCGCGCGTGGAACGGTTCCTGCAGCTGTGCGCGGAAAACAATATGCAGGTGGCGAATTGCACGACGCCTGCGCAGTATTTCCATTTGCTGCGACGCCAGATGCGCGGCGGCGCGGATGGACGCGGCATCCGCAAGCCGCTCATCATCTTCACGCCAAAGAGCATGCTGCGGCATCCGAAAGCCGTTTCCACCATCGCGGAACTTACCGCGGGAACATTTCAGGAAGTACTGTCCGGCAACGCCATTGCACCCGAGGGCGGCATTTCGCGAATTCTTCTCTGCACAGGGAAGGTCTATTGGGATTTGACCGCCGCCCGCGACGAGCGCAAGGCGGACAACACCGCCATCATCCGCTTGGAACAGCTCTATCCGTTCCCCGCCGAACGGGTGCAAGCCGAACTGAACCGCTATCCGGCATCGGCCAGCGTGTTGTGGGTGCAGGAAGAACCGCGTAATATGGGGGCTTGGCGTTTCGCGCAAGATCATTTGGACGCGCTGCTGGAAGTGTCGCGACGTAGGGTTCGATATGCCGGACGACCGGAGAGCGCGAGTCCCGCTACCGGATCCAGTAAACGGCACGCCCAGGAGCAGGCCGAATTGTTGGAAGACGCATTCTCCGCGGCTCCCGTTGCGCACAGGCGCACGCGGATGGTTCGAAAAAAAGTGAAAAGTTAAGGTTGGAAAGGTTTTATGATCCCTGTTTTTACCACCGCCATCATGGGCGTTTTGATCGGTCTCGCCGGCCGGGTGATTATGCCGGTTAAGGATTCGGGCGGCATCCTCGCCACCGCCGTGCTTGGCATCTGCGGCGCCAACCTGACGGCGTCCATCGGCTGGCTTTCCGGCTTGTGGGAAGTTGGGTCTCTCATTGGCTACGGCGCGGGAGCGGCGGGCGCGGTTGCGATGCTCGTCGTCTACCGCATGTTCTCCGTGGAAGAAGCCTAAGCCCGCAATCGAATGGACATTTCGCAACTCCCCAAACACTTCGACTCGCGTCAGGCGGAGGACGCCTGGGATGCCAAGTGGGAAGAGTGGGGCGTTCACGCCTACGATACTTCACGCCCGCGCGAAGAGACGTACGTCGTCGATACGCCGCCGCCCACCGTGTCCGGTTCGCTGCACGTGGGACACGTGTTCTCCTACACGCACACGGATCTCATGGCGCGTTATCAGCGCATGTTGGGGCGCAATATTTTCTACCCCATGGGTTGGGACGATAACGGCCTGCCCACGGAGCGCCGCGTTCAGAATTTCTTTAACGTGCGCTGCGATACGGCGCTGCATCATGTCGATGAATTCGACACGGCAGCCGCGGCGAAGGAGAAGAATCCGGTCAGTGTTGCGCGCTCCAACTTCATCGAGCTGTGCTTGCAGTTGACGCACGAGGATGAAAAAGTTTTCAAGGCGCTGTGGAGGCGAATCGGGCTCTCGGTCGATTGGAAGCAGGAATACTCCACCATCGACGACCGTTGCCGCCGCACGGCCCAATACAGTTTTCTCGATCTTTTCCATAAAGGTCACATCTACGCCGTGAACTCGCCGGCCATGTGGGACGTCGATTTTCAAACCGCCGTCGCCCAGGCCGAAGTGGAAGACCGTCCCACAGCGGGCCATTTTCACGACATCCGTTTTGGCGTGGAAGGGTCGGATGATTCCTTCGTCATTGCCACCACGCGTCCGGAACTGCTGGCTGCTTGCGTCGGCGTCACGGCGCATCCGGACGATGCGAGGTACAAACCTTTCTTTGGAAAGCGTGCCGTAACGCCGGTGTTCCACGTTCCCGTGCCGATTTTTCCCAGCGAGCTTGCCGACCCCGAAAAAGGAACCGGCATTCTGATGGTGTGCACCTTTGGCGACGCCACCGACGTGCGCTGGTGGCGCGAGCAATCTCTTCCCAACCGTCAGATCATCGGCCGCAACGGCAGATTGATGCCCGTCGCATTCGGGGAGCCAAACTGGGAGAGTCAAAACCCCGAAGCGGCGAACGCGGCGTACGCGCAAATTTCAGGACGCAATACAAAGCAAGCGCGCAACATTTTGGTGGAACAGCTGCTCGGCCCGGCTTTGGTGGACACGCCCAAGCCGATTGAGCACAGCGTGAAGTATTTCGAAAAAGGCGATCAGCCGTTGGAGTTCATCTCCACGCGGCAGTGGTTTGTGCGGCTTCTCGATAAGAAGGAAGACCTGCTTGCCTGCGGCGACCGCATACAGTGGCATCCCGATTTCATGCGGCTGCGCTACCGCATTTGGACGGAGAATCTGCAATTCGATTGGTGCATCTCCCGGCAGCGCTATTTCGGAGTGCCGTTCCCGGTCTGGTACCGGTTGGACGCCGAAGGTAATCCCGATTTCACGCAGCCTATTCTTGCGGAGGTGGAAACGCTGCCGGTGGATCCGATGGACACGGCGCCTCCCGGCTTCACCGAATCGCAACGCAATCAGCCCAATGGATTCACTGCTGAATCCGACGTGTTCGATACTTGGTTTACCAGTTCGTTATCGCCGCAAATCTCTTCCGGCTGGCCTTTGGACGAAAAACGTCACGACGGATTGTTCCCGAATGACGTTCGTCCGCAAAGCCACGAGATCATTCGCACGTGGGCGTTCTACACGATTGTCAAAGCGTGGCTTCATTCCGGAACCATCCCGTGGAATCACGTCGCAATTTCAGGCTGGGTCCTCGATCCCGACCGCAAGAAAATGTCGAAGAGCAAAGGCAACGTGGTCACGCCGATGCATCTATTGGACGAGTATGGCGCGGACGCGGTGCGCTACTGGTCGGCGAATGCGCGTTTGGGGACGGACACGGCTTTCGATACGAATATTCTCAAGGTTGGCAAGCGGCTGGTCACGAAGCTGTTCAACGCGGGAAAGTTCGTGCTCATGCAAACGGCGGAGCCGACGCCAGTGTCGCATCCGTTGGATCTTGCGTTTCTGGCACAGCTGCGCGCTTTGGTAACGAAGATCACGGACCAGTTTGAGAAATACGAACATGCCTATGCACTCGGCGAAATCGAGCGGTTCTTCTGGCGCGGCTTGACCGACAATTATCTGGAGTTGGTGAAGGCGCGCTCGCGCTCGGAAACGGAACCGGCGGGCCGCGGCTCGGCCGTTGCCACGCTGCGCATCGCAATGAACGTGCTGCTGCGATTGTTCGCGCCCTTCGTTCCCTACATCACGGAAGAAGTCTGGTCCTGGGAGTTCGCAGCGGAAACGGGCCGCCGCAGCGTGCATCAGGCTTCGTGGCCAACAGCGGCGGAATTTCCGGCGACGGCGGATGATGCGCTATTCGAAACCGCTGTGGCGGCTCTGGCCGCGGTAAACAAGAGCAAGAGCGAAGGCGGCGTATCGGTGGGCCGCGCGATTTCGCAGTTGAAAATCGCTGCAAACCCGGCGACCGCGGCTCGCTTTGAAGCCGCTCGAAACGATGTAGCCGGCGCGGTTCGCGCCTCCGGTTGCGAGATGAGCATCAATGATAATCTCGAAGACAATCAGTTTGAAGTGGTGTCGGTTCAGTTTGAAACTTCAGAAGGGTAGGGTTGTATGAAAGGCAAATGGATTCTAGTTGTTCTCTGCACGGTTGCCATGCTTGCGGTGGCCGCGGACAAAGTGGAAAAAGCGCCCGTCGCCGGCAAGGACGGATGGGTGTCGATGTTCGACGGCAAGACGTTGAACGGGTGGAAGGCCAACGAACGCCCCGAAAACTGGAACGTTGAGGACGGAACCATCACGGGCAAAGGCGAGCGCAGCCATCTTTTCTGGATGACCGAGCAATGCGGCAACTGTGAATTCCGTGCTGAAGCGAAGCTCAATCATGGCGGCAACTCCGGAATGTATTTTCGAGCGAAGTTCATGAACGCCTGGCCGGAAGGCTACGAAGCGCAAGTCAACAACTCGCACAAAGATCCGAAGCGCACGGGCAGCCTCTACAACTTCGTGAACGTCTTCGAGCAATTGGTGCCCGACGATACGTGGTGGACACAGCACATCATCGCCGACGGGAATCACATCATCATCAAGGTGAATGGAAAAGCCGTGGTCGATTACATCGATGAGAAGAAGAGCTACATGAGCGGCCACCTCGCATTGCAGCAACATGACCCCGGCAGCAAGGTCGCCTACCGGAACCTGATGTATCGTAAGCTGCCGGCGAAAAACTAGACGTGCCGGACAGCCCATTCGATCGGCCGCGGGTCGCTCTCAACCGCATCTACACCCGTCAGGGGGATGCCGGAGAGACGCGGCTTGCGGGCGGGCAAACAGTGCCCAAGGATTCGCCGCGCATCGATTGCTACGGCATTGTGGACGAATTGAACTCGATCGCCGGCATCGCCCGCGTGACGTTGGAAGAATCGCCAAACCGCTCCCCGGACCTGGACCGGCTGGCGGCGATTCTGCTGCGCGTGCAACACGAGTTGTTCAATCTGGGAAGCATTCTGGCGACGCTGCCGCAAGACGTTCACCCCAGGCAGGCTCGCGTCACACAGGCGGAGATCGATCAATTGGAAGCGGAGATGGATTCGATGAACGCGGAGCTGGCTCCGTTGCGCTCCTTCGTGCTTCCGGGCGGATGCCGCGCCAACGCCGAATTGCACCTTGGCCGTACCGTCTGCCGCCGGGCGGAGCGTGTTGCCACCGCTCTTGCCAGGATTGAGCCCGTTCCCCCCGAAGTGATCGCCTACCTCAACCGGTTGAGCGACGCCTTCTTCGTCTGGAGCCGGTGGGTCAGCCACAAAATGGCCGCCGCGGAAACCCTCTGGGAACCAAACAAAACAGCTTCGGGAAATAAATAACAACAACTATTGCCGGCGTGATGGGTTTTGCCTTCTGTCCGCGCGTTTATTGGTAGAGCGGTAAGCATGCTCCCGGAACGCAACGGACGGGGCTGCTACCGCGGGCGGACTCGAGTCCGTCAAATCGCGCTGAGGAGCGCGCGGGAAGTGAGAAATCTTCCTGAACAGCCCATCGGAGGAGTGGGGAGATGGCCGGGTTGCCGGGGCTCCCCACATTTTTTCCCGCTACAATAGGGCCAGCACGCATGGAAAAACACCTCCGGACGGCCGGTTTTCTCAACATTGCCGCGGGGGTATTCGGTATTGTCGTCTGCGCCATTTTGCTGATATTTTTTCGCGGGCCGGGTGGGATTCTTCTCATGAACGCGCGCGAAGGCGGCGCTGCGACCACGCCGGAAGGCATCTTTACGGCGGCCTACATGGTGTTTCTGCTGGTGATGGCCGGTCCACTCATTGCGGTTGGAAACGGGTTATTGAAATTCCAGGAAACGGCGAGAAACGTGGGCATGGTGCTTTCCATTTTTGCCCTCGCGCATGTACCGTTCGGTTCTATCGCCGCGGTTTACAACTTCTGGGTGCTCACTTCTTTTGAGGTGGAACCGCTGTTCCGGCGGGAGCCTCCGCGAAAGAACAAGAAGCGCCGGCGCTAACGTCTCTTACGCCGCTCCATGGCTTCCAACAACTTCGCCAGGCGCGGTGCGGCCTCAATACGATTCCCAAATCGAAGCTCATTGTAGGCGGCGGTGAAGTCGCGAAGAACGGCGGCGGTTTCCGCATCGCGAGGCATCGCTGCGAATTCCAAAGGCGTGACCCACGCCGGTCTCTCCAGTTTTCTCTTGCGCAGGATCTGTTCCATGCGGCGATAGAGGAGCGTCGCATCGGAAGCGCTCGCCTGGCCGCGCTTGGCCCGCCTCTGCCGCCCAGCGTGAACCCATTTCCGCACCAGCAGTGGAACGCTCAGCAATCCGGCCAGCGCCACAAGGAAGATCCCACTCTCGCGGATTCCCAAACTGTGCACGCGCTCCCGCAGCCGGTCGTGCCAGTTTCGTACTTGCCTGCCCGCATCCTCCAACCAGCGCGGCGGAAAGGAACGGCCGAATCTGTCCATGCGTTCCGCTAAGGTCAGCTGTCTTTCTATGTCGTAGCCGAGCACCCAATCCTGCCAAAAGACTTGCATCGCGTCCATGTAAAGCTGCAATTTCTCAGTGAGGGAGAATCCATGCGGCGTAAGGTCGGCGGGAGTTGGGTCCAGCGTGGTCCAACCCTTTCCTTCCAGCCACGCTTCCACCCAGCTATGAGCATCGCTGGCGCGAATCACATACCAACCGCTGAGAGGGTTATAGACACCGCTCTGAAAACCGGTGGCGACGCGCGACGGAATTCCCACGGTTCTCAACATCACCGCCAGGGCCGAGGCGAAATATTCGCAATGGCCTTTTTTTCGTTCGAAGAGGAAGTTCGCCAGAGGCTCCGCGGATTCTTCGCGCGGCAACTCCAACGTGTATGAATAACTCTCGCGGAGAAAACTCTCCAGACGCCTGGCACGCTCATTACTGGAAGCGAGTCCCATGGTGACCTGCCGGGCCAACTGGGCGATCCGCTCATCCGTCAGCGGCAAGCGAAGGTGCCTGGAGCGCTGTGGAGCGCTCATGCGCTCGCCGCGATACGTCGGGTCGCCATCCACTTCAAGCACCGAATCGGCACGGTATCGAAGCTGGCCGGAAGGGCCCGACCCTACGCGATAACCGTGGTTCGCCGTGCGGATGACGGCATTGGCGAAAAGGTGAATCGATTCGGGGATTCCCGGGAAGAACAGGATATCCGCCGTGTTCTCCTGCATGACTACTTCATAGGAAATCCTCCAGCCGGGTTGCAGCGTTTCCTCGCGCGGGGAAAGTCGCAGGCTGCCGCCCTCCACGCGCAGGGGTTCGGCGGAGATAGTGGAATTGTACCAGCGCCTGCCGTCGAATTCCGACAAGGCGGATCCGCGCCATTTCAAACCAACGCTGGGTACCCTGCCGTGGGAAATTTTAGCGTGCATCACCACGGTGGACCGGATCTTCAATTCTCCGATTTCTCCAAGCGAAACTTCATTGGAAAAGCCCGGCAGATGATATCGCTCCGGAACGAATCGCTGGAAAGCCGCCCGTGCCGTTCGGGGCAGAAAAACGAAGAACATTCCGGTGAGAAGAAGAATTCCGGCCATGGTGACGAAGGTGAGTGTCGCGAGACGCACGGCCAGAGGACGCCGGCCGCTTCCGGCGACGGCATCGCTTTCAGCGGCGGTGCCGCGGATTTCGGCGGCAGTGAACGTTGCCACGGCGAAGAAGAGGAATAGAATGAGAAACGCAAAGAAATTCGCGCTCGCCGATAGAATGGATGCCGCCAGCAACTCCAGAAAGGCAATGATCTTCACGTAGAGAAAATCGCGATCGGTAGTGGCGGTGAAAATACGAACAACGGCCAGGAAGAACACCAGATGCACGGTGGCGGTAAGAAACTCGTGCGAGAGGAAGTAGTAATCGACCGGGTAAAAGGCGACATAGCCCAGCGTGACGGCATTCACCGCCATGGGATGGATCACCGGACGCCAGAATCCGGCGGCAATCACGGCGCGGGCCAGAAGCCCCAGCCCTGTAAGCACAGCGGTGGGCGTGTCCAGATAGCCGGAACCCGCCACTGCCAGATAGCCGCTTGCCAGCAAACCCAGCAGAGAGAATTCGAAGAATGCGTCCACCGCGTTCCACCGCGGCGCCGAGGTTACTTGCGTAGGAATGCCTCCAGTTTCGATGCGAAGTCGTTGGCAATCTTGCCGTCCACGCCGGGCGCTTCCAACAGGATGAAATACACGCCTTCCTGAGTGGCCATCTTGCCCTCTTGCGGACGCCATTTCTGCACCAGTTCAAAGGCCGTGCCTAGCGCGCCGAATTCGTAAATTGTTGCTGTCAGCCGCGCCGGACCATTGTAAATCGCCCTGCGCGCGCGTTTGATGCCGCGCTCTTTGAATTCCCTGGGGTGATCTTCTGCGGGAATATTTTCCACGGCCATGCGCTTCCATTCGCCGAGATTCATGGGAAGAATCTCCATCTTGTCCCCCATGTTTTTGCAGGAGGAAAGGAGTAGAACGAGGCACAGCCACACACGGCGCGATGTCATTGCAATACCATGTTAGCTTGCGGCGAATTGTTTCATTTCTATGCGTCCTGGCGTTCAGCGCGAGCGCCCAGGAACCAACTTCTTTCTCCGCTACGCAGCGCGTTCTCAAAACATATTGTGCCGGCTGTCATCAGGGCAGGAAACCGATGGGCGGATTTCAGGCCGCGCCTCTGCTGGCCGCGAACAGCGTCGTGGAATTGCCCGTGAAGTGGAGCCGCGTTCTGGCGCGGGTTCGCGATAGCGAGATGCCGCCGAAAGGCGCGCCCGCATTGCCTGCAAAGGAGCGCGAGCAGTTTGTCGCGTGGGTAGACACGGCCTTGCATCAGGCCGCCTGCGCGGATGGCATTGCGCCGGGGCGTGCGCCGCTGCGCAGGTTGAACCGCGGCGAATACGGATCCACCGTTCGCGATCTGCTGAATATCCACATCAATGCGGGTCATGGATTGCCCGCCGAAGGCGCGGGCGGCGAGGGTTTCGATAACGCGGCGGAGACTCTGTTCCTGTCGCCCATTCATGCCGAAAAATACCTGGAAGCGGCGAAGCTTGCGTTGGAATATGCGTTTTCCGATACCCGTTCCCGCGCGCGGTTTCTCACCGATCCCAACGCAACGCTTTCTCCCGAGGAAGCGGCGCGCAAAACGCTGGACGCTTTCTTACCCAAGGCATTTCGAAGGCCTGCCCGCCCAGGCGACATGGATAAGTACATGGCTCTGTTCCAGACGGCGATGAAGCGCGGCGATTCCTACGAACAGGCGATGCAGTACGCATTGCAAGGCGTTCTGATGTCGCCGCACTTTCTCTTCCGCCTGGAATCGCCGAATCCCAATCCTCCTCCGCGGCTGCTGGATGATTACGCTTTGGCCTCGCGTCTATCGTATTTTTTGTGGGGCTCGATGCCCGACCAGACGCTATTCGATCTTGCGTCTAAAGGGACGCTGCACGAAACGGAAACGTTGATCGCGCAAGTGCCGCGCATGTTGAAGGATGCCCACGCGCACGAATTCGCCGACCGCTTTGTCGATCAGTGGCTGAACATTCGCGAACTCGGACGCGACATCAAACCCGACAGGCAGCTATTTCCCACCTATTACGACGCGGAGATCCAATCCGCCATGCGTTACGAGCCCATCCTCTTCTTCCAGGAGATCATGGCGGAAAACCTGTCGCTGATGAATCTGATCGATTCGAAGTTTACGATTCTCACGAACCGGCTGGCGCGCCATTACGATCTCAAGATCGCCGCCGATCAAAAAATTTCGCAGCAGCCCAAGCGCATCGAATTGCCGGAGAACAGCCATCGCGGCGGCTTGCTTGGAATGGCCGCGGTGCTCGCAGTATCCAGCCTTCCCACGCGGACCAGTCCCGTGTTGCGCGGCAAATGGATTCTCGAATCGGTGCTAGGCACTCCGCCTCCGCCTCCGCCGCCCAGCGTTCCGCTTCTTAAAGAACACGATGCGCAGATGCCGCAAACATTGCGTGAGCGGCTGGAACTGCACCGGCAGAATGCCGTGTGCGCGGGTTGTCACAACAAGATCGATCCGCTCGGCTTTGGGTTGGAGAACTACGATGTCCTCGGCCGCTGGCGTACAGAAGATGCGGGCAAGCCCATCGACAGCAAGGGCGAATTGCCTGACGGAACCATCTTCAACGGACCACAGGAGCTTAAGGGAGTCCTGCTGGCGCGGAAAGATCTCCTGTTTCGCAACCTGACCGGCAAGCTTCTTGGCTATGCGTTGGGGCGAGGCCTGACGCTGGAAGAGTACTGCACCGTCGATCGCATCATGGAGAAGTTGAAGCAGAACGATTACGCATCGCATGTGCTGATCCGCGAGATCGTTTTGAGCATTCCGTTCCGCTATCAGACAGGCACCGCGCAAAACATGTCCGTGCGGGATTATCATCAATAGAGAGTCATGACCATCCTTAACCCCCGGTTTCCCATCTCCCGCCGGACGCTCTTGCGTGGCGCGGGCGCGGGCGTGGGCCTGCCGTGGCTGGAAGCGATGATGCCGCGCCGCGCCGATGCCGCCAAGACACAGCCCGTGTCGCCCGTGCGCATTGCCGCGATGTACATGCCCAACGGCGTGCGCGAGGACATGTGGACTCCTGAGGGCACGGGCCGCGATTTTCAGCTTTCGCCCACGCTACAACCGCTGGAGGATTTGAAGAGCGAGATTCTGGTTCTGACGAATCTGTGGAATCAGGCGAGCAAAGGCGGCGAAGGGCACTACGTCAAGATTTCCGGCTTCCTCACCTGCACCACCATCACGAAGACATTGGGCGTCGATGTCAGCTGCAACGGCGTCTCCATGGATCAGATGGCGGCGCAAAGCTCCGGCAAACAAACGCCGCTCGCATCGCTGGAATTGGGAATTACGCCGGTCAGCACGGGCGTCGACAAAAACGTCGGATATACGCGCGTCTACGGATCGCACATTGCATGGAGCGGACCAACGTCGCCGCTGGCGCGCGAAATCAATCCGCGTTTGGTGTTTGAGCGCCTGTTCCGCGCGACCGGGCCGCAAGGCGATTCCGCCCGCCGCGACGCGCAACTGCTGGACAGCGTCATGGAGGACGCCAAGCAGTTGCGGCAGAGTTTGGGAGCGGCGGATCGCCAACGAATGGAAGAGTATCTTTCCGTGGTGCGTTCTTTGGAGCAGCGCCTGGAACGATCGTCGCAGCCGCGGGAGAATCCGTGGAAAGCAAAGGCTTCCATCGACGCTTCCGCCAAACCCGAGGGCATTCCGAAAGACTATGCCGAACACGTGCGACTCATGCTCGACATGATTGCGCTCGGTTTTCAGACTGACACCACCCGCGTAGCGACGTTCATGTTCGCCAACGAAGTGAGCAATCAGAATTTTTCTTTCGTTCCCGGAGTTTCGGGATCGCACCATTCGCTTTCGCATCACGAAAAAGACGCCGACAAGCTTCGCCAGTATCAACTGATCAATCGCTGGCACATTGAGCAGTACGCCTACCTCATGCGCAAGCTCCGCGCGATGAAGGAAGGCGAGACGAATGTCCTGGACAGCTCCATGGTTTTGATTGGCGCGGGGATTCGCGACGGCAACAAGCACGATCCGCACAACATGCCGTTAGTGTTGGGCGGCCGCGCGGGTGGCCGAATCGATGCCGGACAGCATCTGATCTATACGCCCGATTCGCCGCTGTCCAATTTGTACGTCAGCATGCTCGACGCCTTTGGAACTCCCGTGGAACGGTTCGCCGACAGCACGGGCCGCCTGCCCGGAGTTCTGGCGTAGATTTATTTCAGCGCGGCTTCAATCGCCGAGATCACTTCCGGAGATTCCGGGGCGACACTCGAATCAAATCGCTTGATCACCTTGCCGTCCTTACCGGTCAAGTACTTGGTGAAATTCCACTTCGGCGCGCCTGCTTTGTCGCTCAAATACTTGTAGAGCGGCGTCTGGTCCGCACCCTTGACCGACACTTTGGCGGTCATCGGAAAGCTCACCTTGTAGTTGCGGGTGCAGAAGGTTTTGATCTCTTCATTCGTCCCGGGCTCCTGTCCGCCGAAGTTGTTCGCGGGAACCCCCAACACTACTAAACCCTTATCTTTGTACTGCTTATGCAACGACTCCAGACCGGAGTACTGTGGTGTGAACCCTCACTGGCTTGCGGTGTTGACCAGCAACACCACTTTCCCCTTGAGCGACGACAGTTGCATCTCGCCGCCATCGATTGTCTTGAGGCTGAACTCGTGAATCGAGTCGCCGGCCATCAAAGATGCAGCCATAAGAACTCCCAGACCGATTGAATTTCGCATGGAACCAGTGTAACGGATGGCCCGTCGTATTGACAGGAATTAATCATTTTGCGGATGCAATTGACCAATGCCGGGGTTAGCATGATTGTGGAGGATCTTATGAAGACCCGCACCGCCGTTCTAATGATTGTAGCTGCGCTCGCAATGGGAGTGGCATTCGCCGATCCTCCAGCGCGCGTTGCACGGCTGAACTATATGAGTGGCGACGTCGCCTTCCAGCCGGCTGGCGTGGAAGATTGGACGGACGCGGTTCTCAACCGTCCTCTCACCACGGGGGACCGCATCTGGGCGGACAAGGACGCGCGCGCGGAAATGCACATTGGCACTGCTGCGATTCGTCTGGTGAGCCAGACGGCGATCCAGATTCTCAATCTCGATGACGTCACCACGCAGATCAAGTTGACGGAAGGATCGCTGAATGTCCACATTCGGCGGCTGGACGAAGCGGAAGTATTCGAAGTCGATACGCCCAATCTTGCGTTCTCGCTGTTGCGGCCGGGCGACTACCGCATCGACTACAATTCGGATCGCAACGAAACCGTCGTCATCGTGCGCTCCGGTCAAGGCGAGGTGACGTCCGGCGGCCAGGCTTTTGCGGTGAAGCCCCGCATGCAGGCGCGAGTCGGCAGCGGCGAGCGGTTGAGCTACGACTTGAGCGATGCGCGGCCAATGGACTCCTTCGATGAGTGGTGCAATCTTCGCAACACGCGCGAGCAGCGTTCCGAATCGACGCAGTATGTGCATCGCGACATGATCGGATATGAGGATCTGGACGACAACGGTACTTGGGTCACAACGGTGGACTATGGGCCCGTGTGGAGACCTCGCGTGGTCAGCCCGGGGTGGGCGCCTTACCGCTTTGGACATTGGGCTTGGATTGAGCCATGGGGCTGGACTTGGGTCGATAACGCCCCGTGGGGTTTCGCGCCGTTCCACTACGGACGGTGGGCGTATGTGATGGGAAGTTGGGCTTGGATTCCCGGTCCCGTAGGAGTTCGTCCCGTTTATGCGCCCGCGCTGGTCGGGTGGGTAGGAGGTGCGCGAGTCGGCGTGGGCTGGTTCCCTCTGGGTCATCGCGAAATCTATGTTCCGGCGCACCGGACAAGCCCTGGTTATGCGACCCGCGTAAACACCTCGAATACTGTGGTCAACAATGTGAACATCACCAACGTGTACAACAACACGCGTTATGTGAATCAATCGATCCCCAATGCCGTGACGGCCGTCTCGCAGAATGCCATGGCCTCGGGTAGGCCGGTCGCGCAGAATCAAGTGCAGCTAACTGCTTCCGATTTGGCGGCCACGCAGGTGAGCAACACCGCCGCTGTGTCTCCGCAGCGCGGCGGAGTGCTGGGCCGCACCGGCGACGAAAGCCGTCGAGTTGCCGCGCCGCCGCCGGCGGCCGTGAACCGGCAGACCGTTTCTCGCGCCAAACCTCCGGAGGCAACGGTTCCCTTCTCGCAAAGGCAAGAAGCACTTCAGGCCACGCCGGGACGCCCGTTGGATGCGGCGGCGGAAACGGAACTGCGCCAGAGGAATATTCAGCAGCGCCAGCGCACATTCGGTTCGTCGCAGCGGCAGACGCCTGATCCAGCAACGCCTCAGGCACCCGCGGCTGCGCCCATTCAGCAACAATCGATTCCCCAGCCTCAACCTCAACAAATCGACAGACCCAACCGCGGTTTCGGCCGCAGACCGGCGGAACAAACTCCGGTGGAACGCACGATGGAGCGGCCCACTCCCAGGCCAGTGGAGCGGGCCATCGAACGGCAAGCCGAGCGGCCCAGGGAGCGGCCTGTGGAACGGCCTCCCGTCGAACGCCAGATAGAGCGGAGGCGGGAAGCTCCCGCTCCCGTGCAGCGTCCCGAAAGAGTGGAACGGCCGGCGCCTGCTCCGCAGCCGCAGCGCATCGAAAGAATTGAGAAGCGTCCGGACCCTGCGCCGGATCCTAAACCCGCCGAGCAAAAGCGCGAAGAGCGAAAAAGGCAGAATCAGTAGCTGTCACTTGTTACACTGACAGTTTAGGCCAATGAGAAAACCATTCATGGCCGGCAACTGGAAGATGTACAAGACTGCCGGCGAAACTACCGCGTTCTTTGAGAAGTTCATCCCGATGGTGTCCGCGTCGACGCACTGCGACATCGCCATTTGCGCGCCGTTTGTGAATCTGCCTGCCGCCATCTCGGCGGCGAAGGGCAGCCGCACGGGCATCGGCGCTCAAAACCTTTATTGGGGCAAGGAAGGCGCTTTCACGGGCGAAGTCTCCGGCCCCATGCTCAAGGCCATCGGCTGCGAGTGGGTCATCGTCGGGCACAGCGAACGCCGCCAGTATTTCGGCGAGACGGACGCCACCGTGCTGAAACGAACGCAAGCCGCGTTGGAACACGGCCTCAAGCCAATCGTTTGTGTCGGCGAGCGTCTGGAGGAGCGGGAAAGCGGAAACACCGAGCCTGTTCTCCGCGAACAGTTTGATGGCGGCATTGCGCACCTCACGCCAGAGCAGTTCGCCCAGATCGTGATCGCTTATGAGCCGGTTTGGGCCATTGGCACGGGCAAAGTGGCAACGCCGGAAATGGCATGCGATGCGCACCGCTTTCTGCGCGGCCTCATCGCCGCGAAGTACGGTGCCGGGCAGGCTGCGGCCTCGCGAATTCTCTACGGCGGCAGCGTCAAGCCCGACAACGTGAAAGGCCTGATGGCACAAGTGGAAATCGACGGCGCATTGGTGGGAGGCGCAAGCCTGGAGCCCGCATCGTTTGCGTCGATTGTGAACTTCTAATCTGCTAGAATAGAGTTTTCTTGGTAGAGGCGCGGCAGCCAATAGTATCCGCGTGCGATGTTCCCGCAGGCGCCGGACGCGTGGAAAAAGGGGCTGAGATACCGCCGAAACCGCAAGGGTCGTCGTAACCTGAGCGGTTGGGTGTCCGGGCTAAATCCCGGCAACTGTCATCCGAGGCAATCGGATGGAGTGCTATCGAGAAGGGTCGCACTCTTTCCGCGTGTAGCCTCTTCTCCTACTCTCCTCATTCGATGCGCAGAGCTCTTGTATGCAAGTTTTCGAATTAACGCGCGCTTTGATCGGGATCGAGTCCATCACGGGTAATGAGCTTGCCGTAGGAAAGTTCCTGGCTGCTCGTCTGCAAATTTTGTGCGGCCGGTATGGCGGCAAGCTGGAGACGTTCGAAGTAGAGCCGAACCGCAACAACGTCCTGGCCACTTTCGGCGACCCCGTGGTGACTTTTTCCACGCACATGGACACGGTGCCTCCGTTCTTCGATTCCCGGGAAGACGACGAGTTCATCTGGGGGCGCGGCGCTTGCGATACCAAAGGCATCATTGCCAGCATGATCACCGCCGTTGAAGGGCTGCTCGCCGAGGGCGTGCGAAACGTGGCGCTGCTGTTCGTTGTGGGTGAGGAACGCAACAGCGTGGGAGCGTACCACGCGGGCAAAATGAATCGCGGGTCACGCTATCTGATCAATGGCGAACCCACGGAGAACCGGCTTGCACTTGGGTCGAAAGGCGCGTTTCGCGTGGAAGTGGAAACATCCGGCCGCATGTCGCATTCGGCTTACCCGGAACTCGGCGAATCGGCCATTGAGAAACTCCTCGACGTTCTCGCCGATCTGCGCGGGGCGAAACTTCCCGTGGATCCGATTCTCGGCGAAGGCACAATCAACATCGGCGTCATCGCCGGCGGACGCGCTCCCAACGTGGTGCCCGATTACGCGAAGGCCGAGCTGCTGATTCGCCTCATCGACGACGGCAAATCGACCAGCAGGATCATTCGCGATACAGTGGCCGGCAGAGCGAAAGTGACCGAGGTCCTGTGCATCCCCGCGGTGCACCTGGGCAAGATCGATGGCATCGAAACCACCATCGTAAAATACACAACCGATATTCCGGCATTTGGCGGCGCATGGGGTGAGCCGCTGCTGCTCGGTCCCGGCACGATTCATGTCGCGCATACGTCGGAAGAGCGCGTGCCCAAACGCGAGCTCATCGCAGCAGTGGAGATTTACAAACACATGGCCAGGCAGTTGCTGGCTCAACAAATTTGAAAGAAAGATATGCAAAGACAGATTGAAGTTGGAGTCCTCGGCGCCACCGGCATGGTAGGACAGCATTTCGTGAAGTTTCTACAAGGCCACCCGTGGTTCAAGCTGACGTGGGTGGGCGCGAGTGATCGTTCGGCGGGTAAAAAGTATCGCGAGGCCACTTCCTGGCGTCTTGCCGGTGCAATGCCGGAAGCCGTCGCGGACTTGCAAGTCGAAGAATGCAAGCCGGGGAACGCGCCGAAGATTGTATTCTCAGCGACCGATGCATCCGTTGCCACCGAGATTGAGCAGGCCTTCGCGAAAGCCGGTCACACGGTTGTCTCCAACTCGCGCAATCACCGTATGGATTCCGATGTGCCGCTGCTGGTTCCAGAGATCAATGCCGGCCATCTAGGCATTCTGGCGCGCCAGAAGCAAGCTCGCGGCTGGCCGGGACAGATTGTCACCAATCCCAATTGCTCCACCATCGTGCTCACCATGGCTCTGGGGCCGCTGAAGCAGTTCGGAATCCGCCGCGTGCTGGCTACGACGATGCAGGCCATCTCCGGCGCAGGTTATCCCGGCGTTCCGTCGATGGACATCAACGCCAACGTGATCCCGTTCATAGGCGGCGAAGAAGAAAAGATGGAGCAGGAGACGCAGAAGATCCTTGGGGATTACGTCGATGGCGCGCTTCGCGACATGGACGCGCGCGTGAGCGCCCATTGCAACCGCGTCCCCGTTGTCGATGGACATCTGGTTGCGACATCGGTGGAACTCGGCTCGAAGGTAAAGGTGGACGATTTGATTCGCGCCTTCGAAAGTTTTCGTGCCATCCCGCAAGAGCGGAAATTGCCCAGCGCGCCGGCGCGTCCAGTCATCTACATGGCGGAGAAGGACCGGCCGCAACCGCGCCGCGATGCCGAGCGCGAGAACGGCATGGCCTGTTTCGTAGGCCGTGTCCGCGAATGCCCCGTGCTTGACTTCAAGTTTCTCGCACTGGGCCACAACACCGTGCGCGGCGCGGCCGGAGCGGCTGTGCTAAACGCCGAACTGATGTGCAGCGAAGGGTTGATTCAGTAGGGTCCCGATGATTGTAATGAAATTTGGCGGGACCTCCGTCGAATCGGCCGAGGCGATTGAACGCGTTGCTTCCATTGTGCGTGCCCGGCTGCAACGGCAGCCCGTGGTTGTGGTTTCGGCGATGGGAAAGACGACCAACAGGCTGCTTGCACTCGCGCGGCTGGCCGCGGAAGGCAAGCAGGCGGATGCGCTGGCGCAAGTTAGCGAGCTGCGCGAATTCCATTGGAACGAAGCGCGGCGCATGGTGATTCCCGAAGAGAAGGATAATCTCCACGCCTCGCTGGATGCTCACTTTGAAGAGCTTTCGCACATGGTTGCGGAGATTGCTCAGGTGGAAGCCATCAGTCCAAAAATGGTGGACGCCGTGTCGAGCCTGGGAGAGCGCCTTTCCAGCATTATTGTGACGCATGCATTTCGATATTTCGGAATGCCCGCCGCGCATGTCGATTCGCGAACGGTAGTGATCACGGACACCCGCCACACGCAGGCCGCGCCCTTTTTCGATTTGACCTATCCGCGCCTGCAAGCGGCAATTCCCCCACTCGCCAAGAGCCAGGTGGTGGTGATGGGCGGCTTCATCGCATCGACCAGAGATGGCGTCGCCACCACGCTTGGTAGAGGCGGCTCCGATTTCACGGCGTCCATTATCGGCGCGGGCATCGGCGCGGAAGAGATCCAGATCTGGACCGATGTCGATGGCATGCTGACCTGTGACCCGCGCATTTTGCCGGGCGGACATCTGATCAGGACGATTTCGTTTGATGAGGCCGCGGAGCTCGCCTACTTTGGCGCGAAGGTGCTGCACCCGGCGACCGTGCTACCGGCAATGGATAAGAACATTCCCGTCCTCGTTCTGAACAGCCGGAGACCGGAAGTATCCGGAACCAGGATCGTGAACCAGCCGCCGCCCTGCAAAAACCCCATCAAGTCCATCGCCTGCAAGACCGACATCACGGTGGTCCGTATACACTCCTTGCGCATGCTGATGGCGTACGGTTTTCTGCGGCGTATCTTCGAAGTGTTCGACCGCTTTCAGACGCCCGTCGATATGGTCACCACGAGTGAGGTGAGCGTGTCGCTGACTATCGACAATCCTCAAAAACTGAACGAGATTCGCCTGGAATTGGAGGGCATCGCCGGTGTCGAGGTGGAGCAGGGCCGCGCCATCGTCTGTGTTGTCGGAGACGACATTCGTGGAACGCCGGGAATCGGCGCGCGCATCTTTCGAGCGCTGGAAGGCGTGAATGTTCTGATGGTCTCGCAAGGATCGTCGAAACTGAATTTCTCGTTCCTCGTCGACGCCGCCGATCTGAAGCGCGCCGTCGCCGGTCTGCATAATGAGTTCTTCCAGGAACTCGACCCGGAGGTATTTGCCTGATGCCTATACTAGACCCTGGAATCTTCAAATGCTGCTTTGTGGGGCAGGTCTCCAGACCTGCGCCGGGATCTCCAGATCCCGGCCTCGGACGTTTTCGTACTGCCGGCAGAGGCGGTCTGGAGACCGCCTCGCTGATCTGGAGATCAGCCCCACATGGTGAGAAATGAACAGGAAACTTGCGCTTGTCGGTTACGGAAAGATGGGCAAGATGATCGATCAACTCGCGCCCGAGTACGGGCTCGAGACGGTGCTCCGCCTTGACGAATTCAACAATGCCGATAGCACGGGCATGACCACCGAAAACTTCAGCGGTGTCGATGTCGCCATTGAATTCTCTACGCCGCACGCCGTCGTGGGGAACATTCGGGACCTTACACGGCTAGGCGTTTCCACGGTGGTTGGCACAACAGGATGGGGCGCCGAGTTGGAAGCGGTCCGCAAGTTGGTGGATGCCGCCGGAATCGGCTTCGTTTGGAGTCCGAATTTCTCCATCGGCGTAAATGTGTTCAATCGCGTAGTGGCGGAGGCGGCGCGCCTGCTTGCCAACGAACCCTCCTACGGTGCATGGGCCTGGGAGATCCATCACAACACGAAGAAGGATGCACCGTCCGGCACTCTGCTGCAATTGGTGGAGAGCATGAAGAACGCCGGTTACGATCGCATCATTGACGCCTCGTCAAACCGCGCAGGCTCCCATCCTGGTACGCACGAGATCGGATTCGATTCCGCCGCCGACACCATCACCCTGCGTCATGCGGCCCGCAGCCGCGAAGGCTTCGCACGCGGCGCACTCAAGGCGGCCCAATGGTTAGCCGAGGGAAAAAGGAAAGGCTTCTATTCCTTCTCCGAAGTGCTCTTCGGCAAGTAACAGCCGGTCACAACCCATTGAAGATTTTCTGAGAAAACTCTATCCCCGTTAGGGTCAATCTGTTGGCGCTGCATTCGGGCCGCTCCAACGCGTCATTTCGCACGCAAGCGGAATTCGGACTCTTATACTTTTGCAGAGTTCCGATTCATGAGAAACGCCACGCCCACACCCATCAACCTTCGGCCCAAACGGTCTGTCGCGGCCCCCAATGATCTTCTTGCCGCAATGTCGCGGCAGGTAGTGGGACAGGACGGTTCACTGGAAAGCATTGTGCCCTACGTGCAGATGTACCAGGCGGGCCTTGCGCCCGAAGGGAGGCCTGTTGGGGTCTTCTTACTTTTGGGACCCACAGGAACGGGAAAGACTCGCACAGTGGAGGCGCTGGCCGAAGCGATGCACGGGAGCCCGAAGAATCTGCTGCGCATCGATTGCGGGGAATTTCAAATGGAGCATGAGGTGGCGAAGCTGATCGGCGCGCCACCTGGATATCTTGGGCATCGTGAGACTACGCCTCTGCTGACACAGCAAAAGCTCAACGCGGCCACCAGTGAGCGGTCGAATCTATCGATCATCCTCTTCGACGAGATCGAGAAGGCGGCCCTGTCCTTGAACCGGTTGCTTCTGGGGGTGCTGGACAAGGCCACGTTGAAGCTTGGCGACAACACGACGGTGAACTTCGAGCGCAGTCTAATCTTCCTCACCTCGAATCTTGGCGCACGGGGAATGAGCGGCGAATTGCGGCCCGATTTCGGCTTCGATGCGTTGGTACAAAAACCGCGGAGAAACTTGTCGCGGAAGTTGGAAAGCATCGCCATGCGCGCCGTGAAGAAACGGTTCTCGCCGGAATTTGTGAATCGCGTCGATGTCATCAGTACCTACTTACCTCTGGACAACACGGCGCTAAACCGCATCCTCGATCTCCTGCTGGACGATTTTCGCCGGCTCATTCTTCACCGGTTGGGGCAGCGCGCCTTCGCCGTGGAGGTTTCACGAGGCGCGCGCGAGTTCCTGCTAAAGCGCGGAACCAGCCCGGAATACGGGGCGCGCGAATTGAAGCGCGTTGTGCATCGCAATCTGATTCAGCCGATCGCGGCGATGGTGGCACAGGGGCTGGTTCTACCCGGCGCGATTGT
The DNA here is from genome assembly GCA_016191645.1 of Candidatus Solibacter usitatus. Classification (GTDB taxonomy): domain Bacteria; phylum Acidobacteriota; class Terriglobia; order Bryobacterales; family Bryobacteraceae; genus CADEFT01. The sequence continues at coordinate 13,089 of JACPVQ010000192.1, read as the reverse complement.
GTGCGCGGAAGGAAAGGCCAGTGATGAGAAACTTCGCATCGAGGCAATACCCGTTTAGGCGAACGGGCTTCGCTTCAGGGCGTATTGCAACGACTCTGCGGGCACTTGAAATTCGCGCATGCCGGAATTGCCTTTGTAACCAAGCTCGGCGATTCCCTCTTTGCCGGTGTAGTAGGCATCGACGGACATGCGGCGGACCCAATCGAAGAACTGGATGCCGGGATTCAGCGCCGGCGATGCGTTCTTGCGATAGGCGATCACATCGAGGAGCGCTGTGCGTTTCTCCGGCAGCGCGGCGAGGAAATCCGTTTCGTAGCGGCGGCGCATTTCGGCATCGATCCAGGCGATGCCGCCGGTGAAGATGGCGGCCATCTGGCGGCTGCCGCTGGACAAGATATCGACGAACTCGGCGGCCCCCGCTTTGCGCGCGCCCGGCACGGTGATTTCGCAAAGCGTCTGCAATGTTTCGAACTCGTGCGCCGTGAGTGCCTTCGGCTTGTAGACGCCGCCGGAGGCATTCCGGCTTTCCGCCGCCGCGGCATGCACATGCTGCGCTACTTGCGCTGACAATGGGCCCGCCATCGCCGCAGTGGCGGCTGCGCGTAACATGCTGCGGCGGGATACGGTTTGCTTAGACATTGCCCTTCCTCATCTCTTCGGCGATGTATTCCGACGTCCGCCACGCCATGGCCCAAATGGTGAGCGTTGGGTTCTTGTCCGGATTGCTCACAAACGGCGCGGCGTCGGCGACAAACAAATTCTTCACCTCGTGCGACTGGCAGTATGCATTCAATGCGCTGGTCTTCGGATCGTTCCCCATGCGAACCGTCCCCAACTCATGAATGATGCTGCCGGGAATGGATATGCCGGCGTCCTCGCGTTCCGGATTGCGAAGTCCCAAGACGCGTCCGCCCATGCCCTCGATGACGTCGACGAAGGTGCGGTGCATGTGGCGCGCCTGCTTAATCTCGTGATCGCTCCAGCGGAAGTGGAATCGTAGGACGGGAATGCCGTAGCGATCTGTCGCGTTGGGGTCGATGTCGCAATAGCTGTGCTCATTGGGAATCATTTCGCCGCGACCCGACAGTCCGACAGTGCAGCCATACTCCGTTTGAATGGTGTTCTTGAGCGATTGGCCGTAGCCTTCGGCGCGCCGCGCGATTCCTGTATGACTGCCGAGCAGCGGCATTCCATATCCGCCACCCAATTCGACATGGTAGCCTCGCGGGAATTCCTTGTTCTTCTTTTCCAGTTCCCACCACGGAATGTACAAATGCCCGCCGCTGTAGCCGTCGCTGTTGTACTTGGGCATTCCTTCCAGCGAGGGAATGTAGCCCGACAATCCATAGCCGACGGTGTCCGTCAAATACCGTCCCACTACGCCGGACGAGTTCGAGAGCCCGTTCTGGTGACGCGAAGACTTCGAGTTCAGCAGCAGCCTCGCCGATTCACAGGTGCTTGCCGCAACCACTACGATGCGGGCGCGTATCTGCGTCTCTTTGCGCGTGCGAGTGTCGACATAGCTGACGCCCGTAACCTTGCCTGTGGCGTCGGTAAGTAATTCGCGAACCATCGAGTTGGCGATAATGTTAAGCTTCCCGGATTTCAACGCGGGTAGAATCTGCACTTGCGGCGACGAATAATTCGATGCCGTCGCGCATCCCCTCCCGCACTGTCCGCAATAGTGGCAGGCGGCGCGCCCATTGTGATTCCTGGTGAGAATCGCCATGCGCGAAGGCACCATGCGAATGCCCAACTTCGCCGCCGATTTCTGCATCAATACCTCGTGGACGCGCGGTGCGGGCGCGGGAAGAAACTGGCCGTCCGGCGCGCTGCGGATTCCCTCGCGCGTACCGCACACGCCAACAAAACGCTCGGCTTTATCGTAGTAGGGCGCGAGTTCGTCGTAGCTAAGCGGCCAATCGGTTCCGAGGCCGTCGAAGGAGTAAGGTTTGAAATCGTAATCGCTGAATCGCAGCGTGATGCGGCCATAATGATTCGTCCTGCCGCCCAAAATCCGCGAGCGATGCCATTGAAACTGACTTCCCTGAGCCACCGTGTACGGCTCGCCGGAGATGTCCCATGCACAGTTTGGAGCGGCCCAAAAGCCCCAGTTTTTGCGTCCGAAGTATTGCTCGGCATCTTCGCCCGCGCCGCGGTGGCCCACCTGATAAGGCCACATATGCTCCTTGAAATCCTTGGCGGGATTGAGCATGGGACCGGCTTCGAGCAATGTGACTTTGATGCCCATGCCGGTCAGAACCTGGACGACGGTACCACCGCCCGCGCCGCTCCCGATTACAACAACGTCATGCACGGGCGCAGATCGCGAGACTTGAAACATGCTTACTTGGATAACACATTTGCGCCGCGCGCCGGGTAATGCTTGGTTGTGGGGCAGGTCTCCAGACCTGCGAGGCGATCTCCAGATCGCCTCTGCCGGAAGTAGTTGTATTCTGCGAGGCGGCTGCGTTGCAGCCGCGATCGACTGTCCTGGCACTACCGGCAGAGGCAGTCTGGAGACTGCCTCGCAGACCTGGAGGTCTGCCCTACAGGCCACCACAGCTGCAACCAAAGGAAGTCTTCGCAGCGTGGTTAGCGGTACTTGCGCAGAACGGCGAGCAGTTTGCCTTGTATCTGCAAATCGCTCATGGGGACGAAACGAGGTTCCATCGTGGAGTTGGCCGGCTGCAGACGCGCGCGGCCGTCCGGCTCGCGATAGAAGCGCTTCAGCGTGGTCTCCGAGCCTTGCACCATCGCCACCACGATTTCTCCGTTGCGCACTTCCGAGGTCTTCTCGATGAGAACGTAATCGCCGTCGCAGATGTGATCGTCGATCATCGATTCGCCGCGCACCTGCAGGGCGTACAGATTCTTGTCGTTGAGCAACTCGCCGAAATCCAGCGTCTCCGCCGCGGGGAACGATTGCACCGGAGTGCCGGCTGCAATGCGTCCATGGACAGCGATCTCCAGATTTGGACCGGGCGCGGCACGGTGCTGCCGGTACTCTCGCAAATAGGAATCGGCTACTTCCAGAGACCGGCTCTGATTGAAGCCGCGCCGCAGATACTGCTTCGTCTCCAAAGTCTGTATGTGCTTATGCACGGTGGCGAGGGAAGCTAGCTGCAATCCCTTCGCGATCTCTTCATAGCTGGGACAGTGCCGGTTTTCATCGACAAAGCCTGCGATAAAATCGAGGACTTCCTTCTGCCTGCGTGTAAGGGCCATGTGTCCATTGTGGCGAACAAAAAGGGAAATTGCAAGAGGCTACTCTTAAGCTTTGCTTTATTGCCGTTGTTTATTCTACTTTGATGGCGTCCAAAGCCTTGCGAACAACGGGGTCACGCCGCAATTCCACCTCATCGCCCTTCTCCACGCTGACGCCCTGATTGAGGATCTCCTGCTGCAACCTGGATGTGATCCATTCGCGTTCCAGCGTCCATTCGCCGAGTCCTGGGCGGATTCGGCTTTCCGAAAGGAACACGCGCAAATCGTCCATCAACGCGGGCGTCACTTCGAACTTCTCATCCACTTTGTTCTTCAGAATGTAACTGGTGGCGTAGGTGGTGAGGATGGCGCTGGCGTCGATGACGGCGCGGAATCGCGTAGTTGCTTCCGGAAGTACAATCTCATCGGGCTGTATTCCTCCACCGCCGCGTACGATGCGTCCTTTGTCCGTCTTGTACTCCGGCTGCGGAGTAGCGGTGACGTCATCGAGCGTACCGCCTCGCAATGGCCGTTGAATGGAGCGGCCGCTGGGCGTGTAGTAATAGGCGGTGGTCAGCGCCATACCCGTGGAAGAGCTCAAGGGGTAGATTGCCTGCACCAACCCTTTTCCGAAACTGGGCTCGCCCAGAACCGTTCCGCGATCATGATCCTGCACCGCGCCGGCGACAATCTCCGAGGCACTCGCAGTCTTTCCGTTGATCAGCACTGCAACGGGAAAACTGTACGGCTTGGCCGTGTCCGCTACTTTCATCTCTTCTTCCTGCTTCGAACGTCCGCGCACCGACAGGATCTTCGTGCCTGACGGCATCAAGAGCGACGCAACGTCCAAGGCCGCCGTCAGCACGCCTCCGGGGTTGTTGCGTAAATCCAGAATCAATCCCTTCAGTTTGTCTCCACCCAACTCTTCCAACGCCTGTTTCAGCTGTTCGCCGGTCTCCGTTTCGAAGCTGTTGATGCGCACATAGGCAACGCCGGGTCTGATGGGAAACTTACGATCCACGGCAGGCGACGCAACTTCTTCCGGCGTTAAGGTGAAGCTGAGCACGCGCGCATTGCCGGGACGCCGGACATCGAGCCGCGCCTGCTGCTGTTTCGATTGCTGCAGCAGTTCGATCAGGTGTTCCATCTCGAGCTGCGCGAGCGGGATGCCATTGATAGCGAGGATCTCGTCACCACCTGAAATACCGGCGCGGGCGGACGGCGTACCCGGCAGCGTTTGCAGAAAGATCACGCGTCCGGGCAGAACGGAGACTACGCTGCCGAAGCCTTTCTTGGTGCTGCGCTCCATCTCTTTGAGCTGCTCAAATTGGCCCGGGTCAAAGAAGATGGAATGCGGATCGAGGCGGCGCAGCATCCCCGGAATCGCGCCTTGATAAAAAGCCTGCTCGGGAAGAACCGGTTCGGCAGCTTCGGCATCGACAGTGACAAAAACGTCCACCAATCGTTTGAGAAGCGCCTGCATTTCGATGGCCGGGTCCTGCGCGAACCACAGCAGCAGCGCCGGAAGGAAAGGCGTACTCACAGGGAATACCGCAGCGATTGCCTGGACTGATGGCGCGCGATGGCCAGATCGATGAGTCTTTCCACCAGGGCGCTCATTGACATTCCGGAGTGTTCCCACATCTTCGGGTACATGCTGATGGAGGTGAAACCGGGAATGGTATTGAGCTCGTTGATGTACAACTTTCCGGAAGAAGCTTCCATGAGAAAATCGACGCGGGACATTCCTTCGCATTGCAGCGCATGGAAAGCAGCGACGGCTAATGCGCGCATCTCTTCCGTTTTCGCTGGGGGCAGATCCGCGGGAAGCACGGTGCGCGCCATGTCGAGAAGATATTTGTCTTCGTAGTCGTAGAACTCCTTGGAAGGAATGATCTCGCACGGGAATGACGCTCTGGCGTCTTCATTGCCAAGCACCGCGCATTCAAACTCGCGGCCGATGATGCCTCGCTCGACGATGACCTTATGATCGAATTCCGCGGCCAGTCTGATGGCCGCGGCGAGCTCGTCGCAATTCCCGACTTTCGAGATGCCAACGGAAGATCCAAGGTTCGCCGGTTTCACAAACAAGGGAAAACCGAGCGTTTCGACGGCTTCATCGTCTGAGACCTGATTCGCGGCATGCAGGATGACGCTCTCCACAACAGGCAGTCCGCGTTCGCGCAACAGCCGTTTCATCGCGTCCTTATCCATCGCCGCCGACGAAGCGAAAACTCCCGGGCCGACATAGGGCAGCGCGGCCATTTCAAACAAGCCCTGAATGGTCCCATCCTCGCCAAAGGTCCCATGCAATATGGGGAACACGACGTCGATGCCCGGGTTCGCCCCTGGCTCCGGCAGGATGGGTCCCGGCGACCAGCGGCCGTCCTTCGAAATCACGTACTCCAAGACTTCGAAGCGTTTGGAAACCTGCAGCGCCGCAATCACGGAGTTCGCCGAACGTTTAGAGATCTCATGCTCGCCGCTGCGCCCGCCGTACACCACTGCAACTCGTGTCTTCACAGAATTCTCTTTCCCAGTGCCGACATCGCCAGTTCCACGGCCAGTTCGGCCGTCCGGTTCGATTCATCCATCACCGGGTTGACCTCCACAATCTCCATGGAAATCATTCTCCGCGAGTCGTTCAGCAGTTCCATGGCAAGATGCGCCTCGCGGTAGGTGATGCCTCCGCGCACCGGCGTACCGACTCCCGGAGCGAATTGCGGATCGACGGAATCCATATCGAGCGAAAGATGGAAACCTTCGGTTCCCGCGCACGCGATTCCGATCGCATCGTTCATCACCGCGCGCAAACCGCGCTCGTCGATATCGCGCATGGTGAACGCGGAGATGCCCGATTGTTTCACGTGCGGCTTCTCCAGTTGATCGACATCGCGAATGCCCACCAGGACTGTGTTCTTCGCGCTTACCTTCGGCGAGTAGCCGTGCAAATGAGTCAGCTCGCGCGGTCCCATTCCAAGCAGACAGGCGAGCGGCATTCCATGGACGTTGCCGCTGGGGCTGGTTTCGGGAGTGTTCATGTCGGCGTGCGCGTCGATCCAGATCAGTCCAATGCGCTTCCGTTTCTTCTTGTAATGACGCGCAACGCCGGAAACGGTTCCCACGGCGACGGAATGATCGCCGCCTAAGACCAGCGGGACTTTTCCTTGCTCGAGGGTTCGCTCTGTCAACACGGCCAGACGCTTGCACGCCTTGGCGATCTCTTCCAAATATCGCGCCGATGGATTGCCCGCCGAAACACTCTCCGCCTGTTCCGTTTCAATATTGCCCGCATCGCTGACGCTATAGCCGAGCGCGGCCAGGCGCGCATCGAGCCCGGCGACTCGAATGGCCGAGGGACCCATGTCAACGCCGCGGCGGCCCGCGCCCAGATCGAGCGGCGCGCCGATTACGGCGATCTCCGGACAATGCATGTAGAACTTAGTGTAGCGTTCGTCAGTAGCCCTTGACCTTATCGACGACGTTGCGCAGCGGCTCGCCTTTGGCGAAACGGGCGACGTTGTCCAGGACCAGCTCGCGGTACCGCTCGCCGACGCCGTCAGAAACCGTTGCGATGTGCGGCGTCAGAACCACATTGTCGAATTTCCACAGGGCGTGGCCCTTCGGCAATGGTTCCGGGTCCGTTACGTCCAGCCCGGCCCCGGCGATCCTCTTCGAATCGAGCGCTTTGACAAGCGCGTTGGTGTCGTACAATTTGCCGCGCGAAACGGCGATGAAATACGCGCCGCGCTTCATCAGGTCAAACTGTTTTGCACCCACCATCTTTTCGCTTTGCGGCGTATGCGGCGCAGATACAAACACCACATCTGCCTTGGGAATCACGGAGTCGATGCGATCCGGCGGGACCACCTGACTGATAGCGGGATGAAAGGGGACGTCTTTCGGATCGACGCCGATGACGGTCATGCCGAAGGCGGCGGCGCGCGTGGCGATTTGCGATCCGATGCCGCCGACGCCGATGATCAACGCGGTCTTGCCGCGCAGCTCAATGGCCTTCCAGTCGCTCTTCGGCCACTCTTCCTTGGCGCGATTGGGAATGGCTTGCACGATATTGCGAGTCAGGGAAAGCAAGAGCGCGAAAGCGTGATCGGCAATCTCGGGTCCCTGAATGATCTTGCCGTTGGTCAGCGCGACATTGGAGTTGATGAACTCCGGGAAACGGGAGCGCTCAACCCCGGCGCTGTAGATATGCACCCATTTCAGCTTCTTTGCGGCCTGAAACAGGGGCGGCGTGATCTCGCCCAGAAATGCGTCGGCATCGGCGATCTGCGCGATCATACCGTCGGCTTTGGCTTCCACAAACGTGACGTTGGGCGCGAGGATCTTCATATCGGGAATGTAGGAGATTCCTCTGCCGGTGACGAGAATCTTCTTGGGCGCTGGTTTTGGTTCCTGCGCGGATAAAGAGCCGGCGGCGAGGCCGGCAAGGAGTAAGGATAACAGCATAAGATCAGGCTACAATTTGCGGAACCGCGACGCCATAGACGTCGGTGAGCCGCATCTGGCGGCCCTGGTACGCGTAGGTCAAGCGCGTGTGGTCCATGCCGAGCAGATGCAGGATGGTGGCATGCAGATCATGGACGCTCACCGGCTGCACGGCGGCCTTATAGCCGAACTCATCGCTTTCGCCGATCGCTTGTCCGCCTTTGATCTTCGCGCCGGCCATAAAGATGGTCATGGTTCCGGGATTGTGGTCGCGTCCGACGCCGCGCTGCGAAATCGGCATGCGGCCAAACTCGCTCTGGAAAATCACGAGCGTCGAATCCAGGAGCCCGCGAGACTTGAGGTCGGTCAACAGCCCGGCGATAGGATGATCCACTTCGAGGGCATGCTTGGTGTGGTTGGACCGGACATCGTCATGAGCGTCCCACGTATCCGTGTTCTGGTTGCCAAGCCCGCCGTGATAGAGCTGAATAAAACGCACGCCGCGCTCCACCAGGCGGCGCGCCATTAAGCACTGGCGGCCAAACGGCTCCGTTGTGGCGTTGTCCAGACCGTACAGTTTCTTCGTCGATTCCGGCTCGTTGGCCATGTCCACGGCTTCCGGCGCGCACCCCTGCATGCGGTAGGCGAGTTCATAGGAATTAATGCGCGCGGAAAGCTCGCTGTTGCCGGGGTTGCCGGCTTCGTCAAGGGCGTTCAACTTCCCTAGCAAATCCAAACGTGACCGTTGCTGCTCCGCCGTCACTGAAGGTGGCGGCTTGAGGTCGACAATCGGATCGCCCGCGGAGCGGAAAATGGTTCCCTGAAAAACGGCCGGCATATATCCGGCGGTCCAGTTGGCGGGCCCGCCGAACGGTCCGCCGCGCGCGTCATAGATGACAACGTACGCCGGAAGGTTTTGATTCTCAGAGCCCAACCCGTAAGTGACCCAGGCACCGACGCTGGGCGAGCCCATGCGCACCGTGCCGGTAGCCAATTCGTACGCGGCCATGACGTGATCATTGGACCGGCCGACGACGCTGCGAATGAACGCCATGTCATCGACGTGCCGCGCGATGTTCGGGAAAATCTCCGACACCGGCATTCCGGATTGTCCGTATTGTTTGAACGTAAACGGAGTGGGCATCAGCGGCCCGGGATGACCTTGCCTGACAACTACGTCGCCTTTACCCGACAACGGATGTCCGGCGTATTTGAGCAAACCGGGCTTCGGATCGAAGGTGTCCATCTGGCTGACGCCGCCGCTCATGAACATGGAGATCACGGCCTTCGCGCGAGGTGCGAAGTGCGATTTGCGCGGGCTGAACGGAGTCTGCAAATCGCCGGGAGCCCCGCAGGCAGTCGCGCCTAACAGCCCTTGCTGATTGAGCAGCGCGGCCAGCGCGACACTGCCCATGCCGTTGCCGGCTTGAAACAACCAATCGCGTCGAGAGACAAATCCCTTTTTCATCATGTGGGCTACCTTATGTACAGGAACTCGCTCAGATTCATCAGAACGTGCGTCAGATCTTCCATGGAGTTTTTCTCCAGAAATTCCTTGCCAATGCGGCGCTCTTCGGCCGTGGGCGGACGGCTCAGCGCCAGTTCGTAGGCTAATTCGAGCTGCTCACTCTTGTCGCGCGGAGAAAGCTCGCGCACGCGCTGCGCGAAGCGCTTCGAATGGTCGAGAACAAATTCGTTGTTCATCAGCGTAAGCGCCTGCGTCGCAACGGTTGAGACGTTTCGACGTCCGCAAGTGATGGTCTGATCCGGCAGATCGAAAACTTCGAACAGCGGGAACGGCAGGCCGCGCTTGCGATACACATAAACGCTGCGCCGCCAGGTCTCCGGGCCGTCGTTCTGCTTGCGCCATATTCCGTTGCGCATGGAGAGCAGCGTCTCGCGAGGAAGCACGGGGAACACCGCGGGTCCTTCCATCAATGTGTTGAGCGATCCCGCCGTAGCCAGAATCGAATCGCGCACCACTTCGGCGTCCAAGCGCTGCTGGCGGAAACGCCACAGCCACGTGTTGTCGATATCCTTGCTCAGATTGCCTTCGCTGGTATAGGACGACGCCATCTGGTAGGCCTGGCTGTTCATGATGAGGCGGTGCATCCGCTTGATGCTCCAGCCGCCTTCGCGGAAATCCACGGCGAGCCAATCGAGCAACTCAGGATGCGTCGGCCTTTCCCCGGTCTTTCCCACGTTGTCGAGCGTTGCGAAGATGCCGCGCCCAAAATGATGATGCCAGATGCGATTCGCCATCACACGCGACACTGTCGGGTTATCCGCCGAGGCGAGCCACTCGGCTAAAGCACGACGCCGGCCGGAAGTGCGCCTGTCCGCGGGAGGCCGCTCGACCGGCGGCTCGTTCTCGAAGAGCACGCTGACGAAGCCGGGCTTCATCAGCCCACCAGGGCTGTACATATCGCCGCCGTAGAGGAAGAAAGATGGTGGCGCAACGTAAGGTCCGGGGCCTTTGTGGAGGTAGGAGCCTTCCGTCAATTCCCGCTTCACGCCCTTGCCGGGAGCGGGCTCGTCGCCTGCGCCGTCGGGAACGAAACGGTAATCGCCGTCGGTGATTCCCATCGCCACCGGGATGGGAGCAGGCCGCTGCTCCTCCAAAGCGGAGATCTCCGCCCGCAGTTTTCGGACCTCTTCCAACTCCTGCGGCTTCAGGTGCCTGGCCACTTCTTCGCTGGAGACGCGCGTGGTACGAATAATCTGGTTGGCCAGCAAGACCTGCCCCGGAGTGCGCAGTTCCTCGGGGGTTTCAATCGCCTCCTGCACGTTTTTGGGGAACCGCTTGTACTTCGGTTTCACCAGGACAAGTTTGTACGGGTCCTCGATTTCGGCGATGCGATTTTTCAGCTTCCCGGTCTTCGCGTCCAGTTCTTCGTTTTTCTGCCGGAACGCGGTCGCCTGATCTTTGGGGACCAGCGGATGCTCAACCTCGATGTAGCTGTAAAGCGACGCCTGCAAGCGGTAGTAATCGCGCTGCAGAATGGGATCGAACTTGTGGTTGTGGCAGCGGGCGCAATGCACGGTCATACCCATCACGCCGCGGCCCAGCGTCGCGATCATGTCGTCGAGATAGTCGAAGCGGAACTGCGGATTGTCTTTTTCGCGGAAGCCGACCTTGGCGTAGTTGCGCAGGAAACCCGTGGCGATGAGAGTATCGTCGGTGACGTTCTCCACTTCATCGCCGGCGAGCTGCTCTAACAGGAAACGGTCGAATGGCGTATCGCGGTTGAAGGAACGGATGACGTAATCGCGATAGCGCCACGCGTTGGGCCGGTCGAAATCGTGCTCGTAGCCGTTGGAATCCGCATAGCGCGCGACATCCAGCCAGTGGCGGCCCCAGCGTTCGCCATAATGCGGCGAGGCAAGCAGCTTGTCGATCAGCTGAGACCACGCGTCGGGGCGTTGATCGTTGACGAACTCGCGCGTTTCGGCGGGAGTAGGCGGAAGGCCCAGCAAATCGAGGTAGGCGCGCCGCACCAGGGTTCGCTTGTCGGCCGGAGGCGCGGGCTGCAATCCCTTTGCGTCCCACTCTTTCTTGAGAAACGCATCGATCGGACTTTTGCTCCAGCGGGTGTCGGAAACGCGCGGAACGGCAACGCGAACCGGCTTCTTGAACGACCACCATTCGCGTGCGCCAGGAGGCAGTTTCGACTCCTCCAACTCCTGCAGAGGATTCTTCGTTGCCACCTTTCCAATCTCGCTCTCCCACTTCGCGCCCTGCTCAATCCACAGCTTCAGGGCCTCCACTTCGGCGGGGGTCAGAGTCCCGTCCATCGGCATGGCGGGCTTTTCAACGCCTGCAACGCGCTTATAGAGAATGCTCTGCGCGGGGTTGCCTGCCGTGTACGCCGGGCCCTTCTCGCCGCCTTTCAGTGCAGACTGAGCCGAGCGCAGATCAAGCTTTCCCAATTGCAGCGAGGCTCCGTGACACTTCACGCAGCGAGCCTCTAGAATGGGTTTGATCTCCTTTTCAAAGGAGACAGTCCGTCCAGCCCCAAGAAGTGTGCTGGCTGTGGCCAGGGACAGTAAGGCGATCCTCGGTACACGCATAGCTATGGGCTTGATTATATGCCTTGTGAGGACACGATGCCAAAGAGGGAAATCGCCGGGATTGCCGAGCTTCAGACATTAACCGGCCAGGAAGTGGCTGTCAGCGATTGGCTGGAGATTGCGCAGCCGCGCATTGACGCCTTCGCCGAGGCCACTAACGATCATCAGTGGATCCACGTGGATACGGAGCGGTGCAAGCGCGAATCGCCGTTTGGAACTACCATCGCACACGGATTCCTGACTTTGTCGTTGATCTCGCAGTTTTCCTACGCGACGGTTGGGTTCAGGGAGAACTTCGCGATGAGCCTTAATTACGGCTGCAACAAGGTTCGTTTCATGTCGCCGGTAAAATGCGGCTCGCGCATCCGGGCGCGATTTGCGCTGGTGGAATTGACACAGATCGAAGGCGGCTGGCAAGGGCGCTGGCAGGTAACCATCGAAATCGAGGGACAACAAAAACCCGCCTGCGTCGCGGAGACGCTGGGGCGGTACTATACGTCGCCGCCGAAGTGAAGGTGCACTCTCGAAGCTGCATTGTACTACTGCTCTCTGAAATCTTCCCAATCTGCGACGATTTCCCTTTGGTTGCGGGTAATGCTGCATTGTGGGGCAGGGCGTGTCGACATCACAATTGCCAAGCGCAGTTCACTTCCGAGGCGAATTTGTCCAAGTCTTGTTCGTTGTTGTAGAAGTGCGGGGAGACGCGCAGGTGGCCGTGGCGGACGGTGGTTACGATGTTCTTCGATTTGAGATGCGCGACGATTGCGGCAGGGTCGCGGCCGGGCCATTTCGAGGTCACGATCTGCGAGGTGTAGTTCGCATCCTGATCGCTGAGCAACTCGCCGCCTAGCGCGCGGATGTGTTGCCGCGCGTAGTCCGCCAATTGCATCACGCGCTCTTCGATGTTCTCCGGTCCCAAAGCGAGCATCATGCGAGCCGATTCCCACATGGCGTACAAGCAGGCGAACGGAAGCATGCCTCCTTCGTAGCGCTCAGCTTCCGATTTCAACTCCGGCGCGCCGTGATGCAAGGCGTCGACTTCGCGCCAGCGGCGGTCGCTGCGCCAACCGTAAGTGGACGGCTGAAGCCATTGGCGGGTCTTTTCGGGAATGTAGGCGAAGCCCGCGCCGTTGGGAGAGAGCATCCACTTGTAGGCATCGACTGCGTACATGTCGGGCTGAATGCTTTGGCAATCGAAGGTGAGAGCGCCGAGCGATTGCGTTCCATCGATGTAGAGCAAGGTGCCGTTGGCGCGACAGGCTTCTGAGATTTCTTTCAGCGGAGCGAGTAAACCCGTGGAGTAGTTCACGCCGGAGACCATCACTAGACGGGTACGCGGAGTCAGTTTTTGCTGGAAGTCCGCGT
>JACPVQ010000227.1 GCA_016191645.1 Candidatus Solibacter usitatus | reverse complement strand
TGCATGCAAGAGCAATGCTGCAACTCTCTCCTTTCTCTCTACTATATATAAACTCTGATTCTTAATATATTCTCTTAGAACCATTCATTATGAACATCTTCCATCTAACAACTACTAACGAATTTATTTAAATAAAAATATATTTAAACCATCAAACCGCTTCTTGTCTTTATTTTCTTTTATTTTATTAAAGAGATATCGAATCCCCATATCCTATTTAATCCCCCATTAGATCATCTATTGTCACGACAAGCAGTAGAGACGTGCTTTGCCGTAACACGACGAACCTTGGGCCGGAGAAAACATCGGCGACGGTTTTGAATACAAACACCGAAATATGCTCGCTGTCTTTGATGGCGCGCTCCACATCCTGCGATCCGTTCTTGCCCTTAACTTTTCCGTGCCAGGTGGGATTCGGGAAATAGTCGCCGGCGAAATTCAGCACCGCGTCGGTTCCGATATTGTGCAGCGCGGAGGCGCAAAGAACGGGAGTCAGCCGCCGCTCGAGAATCGCCCCTCGCAAGCCCGCCAACAAGTGTTCCACCTCAATGGTGCCTTTGTCGAAAAACTCTTCCATCAACTGATCGTTGCCTTCCGCGACCATCTCCACCAGCGCTTCGTGCGCGGCTTTCGCGGCATCCTCCAGATCGCCGGGAATGGGGATCTCTTTTCCTTTTCCGTCCCCATCCGGTTGATACGTGTACGCCTTCATCGTCACCAGATCGACGATGCCCGTGAAGTTTTTCTCAGCGCCAATGGGGAGTTGCACGGGAACGGCGGTGCGTCCGAATGCCCCCTGCACGCTCTCCAGCGCGCGCTCGAAACTGGAGCGTTCACGATCCAATTTATTGATCACAATCGCGCGCGGCAACTCGAAGCCGTCGGCGAAGCTCCAGGTTTTTTCCGTTTGCACCTCGACGCCCGCCACGCCGTCCACAAGGACGAACACGCCGTCGGCGGCCACCAGGGACGCTTTCGTATCGTTGATGAACAGATTGAATCCCGGCGTATCCAGCAGGTTGTATTTCTGCTTGCGCCATTCCAAGGCGCACACGCCGGTGGAAATGGTGACCTTTCGGGCGATCTCTTCTTCGTCGTAATCGGTAACCGTGTTCCCTTCATCCACGCGCGTCAGGCGGTTGGTCACGCCCGTGGCGAAGCACATGCCCGCGACCAGCGTCGTCTTGCCACTGTGACCGTGGCCGACAAATCCAATGTTGCGGATATCAGAGCTTTCATATGTTTTCATATACCCTCCGGAGACGGGGAAACAATAATGACGTCTTGGCCCAGCGAGCCAATTGGGGATATTAACACAACTGTAAGGGAAACTATGCGGACCGGATATACCCCGGAACCATGCGCTTCCCGCCTTCGCGATGCGCTTCCTCGCTCAAGGCGGTGACCCCCGCCGCATCGTTCCAGCGGTTAAAGAAATTGAAGAGCGCGCAAACGGTGAAGGCATCGTAGATGGCCTGATCGTTCCAGCCCGCCGCAATGAGGGGCTGCATATCTTCGGCGCGAATCTCATGCGCGCGCGCGTTGACTTTCTCCACGAACCGCAGAAGCAGTCGTTCGGCTTCGTTAATGGGCGCGGTCTCCGGATCGCGCAACACCGCGGCAACCAGATCCTCGCTTCCCAGCAGTTCCGCCGCGACCGCGGCGTGCGCCTTGGTTCAGAAAGGGCAGTGATTGAGAGCCGATGTGTACGCGGCGATCACCTCGCGCAGGCCGGGCGACAGTGGAGAAGGTCCGCGCATCAACGCGTGGGTCATTCGCTCCAGATGTTCGGCCATGTCGGGACGAAAGGCAAACAGATGCCAAATACCCGGCACTTCAACGCCGCGCCGCTGTGCCGCCGCAATCAATCGTGGATACGTTCCCTCGCGGCCCGGCAGTTCTTCCACTTCACGCAGGAACATGGCTATTGCGACATTCCGCGCGCCGTGATGCGCCACACGGATTCCACTTGATCGCCGCGCACGCCGAAGATGCGGTCGTAGAGATTCACCGATGGATCGCAATGCGGAATGATGAATTCCAGCCTGTCTCCCACGTGCACGCTGCGCGCGCCGGCGCTGGAGATGCGCCCGTGCTCATCGCCCGCGAAGGCATAAGCAATCGCATCGCCGCCGCGAAACCGTGGCGGGAATGGCTTGTCGGTGGAGAAAGCCTTATAACCGCCATCGACGATCGCCATGTCGTCCTTCGGCTTGCTCACAACGGTGGTGGAGACGAAGAGCGAGTTGCGAAAATCCTCATACACTTCGCCCGATTTGCCGCCGATGCGATTGTAATCGACGTCCATGAACATGAAGCTGCCGGGCTGCATCTCGTTGATGCCGTCAATCTCCGTGTCGATGTTGTATGTGCCCGTAGATCCGCCCGTCAGCAGCGGACAGGCGATCCCTTTTTGTTCCAGCGTGCGCCGCGTCTCCACAGCGGGCATCATCGCTTCCAGTGAAACCTTGCGGCGATTCTCAAATCCAATGGTGTGCGAGGCCTGTCCGGCGTAGGCCTGCAGACCGGCCAGTTTCAAGTTCGGCAGCTTCGCGACGGTTTCTCCCAATGCCACGGCGGGATCGCGTGGCTGGATACCGGTCCGCCCACCCACAAAGAGATCCAGCGCGACATTCAGCTTCAGTTTCGCCGCGCCCGCCGCGTCGTTGAGATCGGCGGCATTTTGCGCGTTGTCCAGAGTAAAGATCGTCTCCGGTCTGCGCCGCGCCAAAGCCATCGCGCGCTCAACTTTCGTCTTGCCGATGACGGCGGTAGTGATCAGCAGTCCGGTTACGCCATCTGCGGCCAGCGCTTCCGCTTCGCTGATCTTCGCCGCGCACGCGCCCACAGCGCCTTGCCGGATAATGTACTTCGCGATCTCGGCGCACTTGTGAGTCTTGGCGTGCGGCCGTATGGCGCGGTTCTTCCCCTTCACATAGGTGATCATCTTCGACACATTCGATTCGAATGCGTCCAGTTCCAGCAGCAGCGCGGGCGTGGGAAGATCCGCTCTACTGAGCTTTCCTTTCACGTCGCCGCGGGCAATCATGCGGTCGATCTCGGCGTAGGTGTAGGTTCGTTTAGCCGCCGAAAGCGCGGAGACCAGCGAGGAAGCAAGAAGGGTACGTCGATTCAGCATGGATCGATTATGACGCTTTCCCATGCTGTTTGCATTCTACGGAACCCGGTACACCGCGTACTTCGCGTTTTGATACACAGGGGCTTGGTTTTCTACAGCGGTCTTGCGGTACATCGCGATGTAATCAATGCCGTATTGTCTGTAGCGCCCCAAATCACCGCCGCGAAAAGATGCTTCCAACGTTTGCTGCCATCGCGGCAACCAAACGGGAAGGAACTCGCGAAGATAATTGATCTGCCCGCCACCCTTCCAATCGGCGTACAGCGAACGAAGCGATTCGGCGCGAAAGATTCCGGGATGTAAATTGCGGCCGGCGTCGGGAAACAGGAACACCGCATCCTTCGGAGTGTTCTCACGCGCCCATCGCGAAAGTTCGTCCAATTCCGGATGATGCAGCCGCGGATAGTTCACCACTTTCGCGAGCTTCGGAACCAGCACGGGCAGCGCCAACGCAACGGCAAGCACGGCGATGAAGCCTTCCTTGCGCCATCCGCGCAGCCACAAGGCGGCTAGAATCAGCAGGGCGAGCGTCGATGCGGCGTATGCCGCCTGTTGGTAAACCGGATTCTGCAATTCAAACAGCACTTGGATTGTGCGTGTCTGCACGGAAGGCGCAAGTGCAATCAGAAACCATGCCAATGCCTCCGCCCAGCGTTTGGCCTCCGCTGCCACAATACCCGCGGCGGCGCTCAAGATCACCGCGAACACGGTAACGAAAAGCACGGCGCGCATCGGTTGAAGCTGCGTCATCAGACTCCATTTCGCATTTTCCAGCAGCAGCCAGCTCACGGGCATACTCATAAGGCTGATGAACGGCATGGCGCGCGCCAGCGTGACGAAATCCTGCGTTACGCGATCGCGCAATCGCCACAACGCCAACATCGAGGCGGCGTACAACAACACGTACTGCCAGATGGCCCGAGACGCCCACATGCTGATCCAGTTGTAGCTGGCACGCGCGCGCATCGCCTTTTCCAACTCCGGCTCAATTCGTCCGAAGAATACTTGCCGTTCCCCTTCCGTAGGTTGAGCCGTTGCAAGCGCGAATAATAATAGGCCCGCCGCGGCGACGGGAATCAGGCCGGTCAAATGCTCGCGCAGCCTGTGTCTTCGCGAAGGCAGCAGAGTGAGCAGCACGTACGCGCCCAGAAATGGATAGACCGCCGGCGCGTGGTAGAGAAACGCCAGGCCCATCGCGCATCCCGCCCAAATCAGATTGCCGTGCGCCACCAGCCCCACCGCCAGCATCGTGAGGCCAAGCGCCGATCCGCGCGGCACGGGCTCGTATTCCAGCGTCAACACTGATGGTCCGGCAATGGTCGCGCCCAATCCGAAGATGGCCGCGATGAGGACGCCGCGCGTGCGCCCCAAGCCGAGCGAGATGGCGATCAGATATGCGCCCAGCAGCGCGCAGAACCGGAACAACAATTGCTGCCCGGCCAGAACATCGCGAAAGGGCAAACTGGTCAGCTTGCGCAGTCCGATGGCGGCTTCATCATAGATGGTGTAGGAAACATGCGGCTGCCGAGCGATGATCTCTTTTTCGAATAGGGAGTGATCCATGATCCGTTCCAGGATCGGAATATAGATCTGCGTATCCGATTGCAGATAGGTGTGCCCGGGAAAGATCGCAAAACCCAACGCCGTGAGAATGAGAAGAGCAGTGACTGCGAGGATGTGCGCTCGCATTACTGAGGAGTTTTCTCCAGCAGTTGTTTGGCCCAGATGCGATTCGGATTCAGTTCAATGGCTTTTCGCAGCGCCTTCCGCGCCTCCGGATTCTGATTCTTCTTGCGATAGGCGACGCCGAGCCAAACGTACGCGTCGGAAGACTTCGGATTCAGTTCGATGGCCTTTTGCATGTCCGTCAGGGCCTTGTCCACGCCGCCGCCGAATTGCGCCGGCAAGTAGTAATTCCCCACGCCGCGCGCAAGGTACGCCTCCGAGGATTTCGGATCGAGTTGCAGCGCTTTTTGCACGCTATCCAGCGCGCACTTGCCATACTTCAGCCCCGCAAGGACATTAGCGGGAATCACTTGTCCGCACAGCGTGCCCATCACGCGATGATGTTCAGCAACATCGCCCTTCAGTTGCACGGCCTTTTCCGCCGCTCGAATACCGGCTTCCGCGGCCGCCTTCGCCTCAGGGCGAAGTCGCAGTTCCAGCGCGATCTCCGCGAGATAGGATTGCGCCAGAGCCAGCGTGTATTGCGCCTTTGCGTCCTGCGGATTCTTGTCCGCCGTTGCGCTCAACTGCGCAACGATCTTTTCCAGTGCCGGCCGGTCCTGCCTGTCGCGAGCCGCACGCGCGTCGTCCGCCCACAAAGGTACGCACATCAACAGTACGGCTACAGAAATCTTTCCAAGCCGCGACGATTTCTCATCTTGTGTGGGGCAGATCTCCAGATCTGCGGCGGGGTCTCCAGACCCCGCTCGGAAAACGCGATCCCTTCCGGCAGAGGCGGTCTGGAGACCGCCTCGCAGGTCTGGAGACCTGCCCCACAGTTGCATAC
>JACPVQ010000226.1 GCA_016191645.1 Candidatus Solibacter usitatus | reverse complement strand
TACATTAAATCCCGGCTCGTGGACATTGGTGATCGCGTCAAGGAAGGCCAACTGCTGGTGGAGATCGACACGCCGGAATTGGACGAACAACTGCGGCAGACGCGTTATCGCTACAGTCAGTTTCTGGCGCAAAGCGGCGCCACCAAAGCCGCGCTCGTCCTGGCGGAGGCGAATCTGAAACTGGCCGGCGTGACGTTGAAGCGCACGGAAAAGCTGGTTGCCGAAGGCGTGTTTTCCCGTCAGGAGCTTGACGACAAGAAGGCGTTGTATGATGTGCGCGCGGCTGAGGTTGCCTCCGCCGACGCCAACGTGAAGGCGGCGGAGGAAGGCAAGCGCGCCGTGAACTCCGATGTGGAACGTTTGCTGAGCCTTACGCGGTATCAGCGCGTGACCGCGCCGTTTCACGGGATCATTACCTCGCGCACCTGCGAGGTGGGAAACCTCATCAGCGCCGCCTCCGTTTCATCGGGCCGCGAGTTGTTTCGCGTCGCCGACCCGCAGGAGTTGAGCGTGATGGTCAATGTGCCGCAGCCCGATGCATCGTCCATCCGCCTTGGCATGCCCGCGGAGTTGCTGGTGGCCGAGTTTCCGGGGCGCAGATTCCTTGGCAAGGTGGACCGCACCGCCAACGCATTGGACGCGAACAGCCGTACGATGCTGACCAAAATCAAAATCGACAATCGCGATGGAGCTTTGCTCCCCGGCATGTTCGGCGAGGTGAAGCTGCAGGCGGCGCGGTCGAATGTGCCTCTGCTGATTCGCGGCGATACGCCGATAGTACGCGCCGGCGGCGTGTTTGTGGCAACCGTAGATGACGGTGGCATCGTGCACTTTCGAAAAATCAAAGTGGCCCGCGATTTGGGCAGCGAGGTCGAAGTGGTGGAGGGGCTAAGCGGTGGCGAACTGCTCATTGTGAATCCTAGCGACGAAGTGCGTGAGGGCGCGGCGGTGCGCATCCGGCAGTAGGGCAGATCTCCAGATCTGCAGCGGGATCTCCAGATCCCGCATGGCCTCGCAAGAGGCCATCGGATGCTTTGCAGCCGCTTCGGGTGGGTTTTCGACCGTGCGCGGCGATCTCCAGATCGCCTCTTCCTGGAGTAATCAAACGCCGAAGAAGCGGGATCTGGAGATCCCGCCGCAGGTCTGGAGACCTGCCCCACAGAGCAGCACAGGCGCAACCAAAGAGAATCTTCGCAGCCTAAGAAGATTTCAGAGTCTAGTAGTACAGCAGCACAGCAAGGGAAATCTTCGGAGCGTGGAACAGAGCAGCACCGCTTCGCAGTTTGGAAAGAGATTTCAGTGAGACACACACCACACGGACTGACGCGCGATGGGTGGATTCTATTCGTCACCCGTTTCACCCGGCTCTTCGCCTACGGCGCGCTCTCCGTTGTGTTGGTCTTCTATCTCACCGGCCTTGGGTTGACAGAAGCGCAAACCGGACTGCTGTTCACACTGACACTGCTCGGCGACACCGTCATCTCGCTGTTTCTCACGACGATTGCCGATCGTGCCGGCCGGCGTACGATGCTCATCGTAGGATCGCTACTGATGGCCGGCGCGGGCATGGCATTCGCGTCCACTCATGACTTTCTTTTTCTCATCATCGCCGGAACCATCGGAGTGATCAGCCCGACAGGACACGAAGTAGGCCCGTTTCTTCCCATCGAACAAGCAGCGCTTTCGCAAGTGGTTTCGAGCAAGCGGCGCACCGCGGTCTTCGCCTGGTACACCATGGCCGGATCATTTGCCACCGCGTTGGGATCGTTGTGCGGAGGCATGTTGTCGCACGTTTCCAGCGCGGGATCTCGCGGCGTTGTCCTCTTATACGCCGCACTCGGCGTGGTGCTGGCGCTTGTCTTCAGCAGGCTTTCGACCTCGGCCGAGGCCGAGGAAAAGAGCCCGGTTGGCGGAGTTGCGGTGAGTTCGCGGCCCCTCATCATGAAGCTGTCGGCGCTGATGGCGCTCGATTCCTTCGGCGGCGGATTCGTCGTGCAGAGTCTAGCCGCATACTGGTTCTACTTGCGATTCGGCGTCGAACCCGCTTCGCTTGGGGCCATATTTTTTGGCGCCAACGTGCTGGCGGGATTCTCCGCATTGGTCGCGGCGAAACTGGCCGCGCGCATTGGCCTAGTCCGGACCATGGTGTTCACCCACCTGCCGTCGAACGTCCTCTTAATTCTGGTCCCGTTGATGCCGAACCTGTCTCTCGCCGTCGCGGTGCTGCTCGTGCGGTTCAGCATCAGCCAAATGGACGTGCCTGCGCGGCAATCCTACATCATGGCGGTGGTCAAACCGGAAGAGCGCTCGGCTGCGGCGGGAATCACCGGCGTCGCGCGCACCGTCGGCGCATCGATTGCGCCGTGGTTCGCGGGCATCATGTTCGCCCGCGCCGGTTGGACCGATGTGCCCTTTTACCTGGCCGGCGTCTTGAAGATCGTCTACGATCTGATGCTGTACCGCGCGTTTGTGGGAGTGCGCCCGCCGGAAGAACGCGGCAAGTAAGTGCTATTCTTTGATTTCGAAAATCGCTTCCACTTCCACGGCAGCCCCAGTAGGTAGCGATGCGAAGCCCAATGCCGACCGCGCATGGTATCCGTCGCCGGTCTTGCCGAAGATCTCATGCAGCAGATCCGACGCGCCGTTGATTACCAGATGTTGTTCGATGAAATCGGGCGCGGAGTTGACGCAGCCCAGCAGTTTCAACACGCGCAATCCATTCAGCGTTCCGTGCGTATTCCATACGGAATTGAGAATCTTGGAGGCGCAATCACGTGCCGCGGCGACGCCTTCCGCTGTGCTCAAGCCCGCGCCGAGTTTCCCTTTGAGCGTGCTCACGTGCCCGGACGTGATCAGCTGATTGCCGCAGCGAATGCACAGGTTCAAGTATCCCGGCGTTTGTTTTTCGAACGCGATGCCCAGTTGTTCGGCGATTTGTTGAGGATTCATGTTCGTTACCGCAGTCCGGCGATGTCAACCTTCGCGCGGTAGATGTAGCCCGTCACGCGCGCCATGTCGGAACTGGTCAGGAACAGCGTCGTCTCCGCGCCCGCTCTCCCGAACTTGGCGTTGGTCAATGCTTTCTGGCCGGTAGTGATGGTGGCGAGAATCTTCCCCTCCGCGCTCACTCGATAGGCGGTGCCGAACGAATAACACGTCAGCCACATTGCGCCTTCTTTATCCACCGCGATTCCGTCGGCAATACAGGGCTTTACGGTAGCCACTTCCACCATCTTCCCCGCCGAGCCATCATTATTCAATGGCCATCGCACAATCTTGGAGGTATCCGCGTTGATGTTGTGGGACACGTAGAGCGTCTTCTCGTCAACGCTGAGACCGATCCCGTTGGGTCCCGTAACCTCCGCGCTGAACAACGCCGTCTTCCCGCCGGCAATAGAATAAACAGTGCCGTTAGGGGCCGACCCATCGTAGCCGTTGGGATCCGTGAAGTAGATGTTCCCGTTCTTTGCGACCACCAGATCGTTGGGGCCCTTGGCAACCTTCGGATCCGCTTCAAACTTTTCCGCCACAACCGAAACTTGTTTATCCGGCGTTACTTTCAGGATCTGCCGTTCATTGGTGGCGGTTACGAAGATGTTGTCCGCGTCGTCAATCCACAAGCCGCCGGGGCCCGCGCCCGTGGCCACGGCGAGGTATTGCAGGAACCCCTGCTTTTCGTTCCACGAAACGATTCCTTTATAGGTCCCGCGTGACGTGAAGTAGAGCGTGCCCCGCGAGTCGATGGCCGGGCCTTCCGTGTTACCCCAACTGCCGTCGCTGCCCAGCAGTTCGGCTTCCTTCGGCGTTTTGGCGCATCCGGCCAACAACAAGGCGAGTGCGAAAGTGGTGATGAGTTTCATAGTGCCAGGCCGTTAGCCTAGCAGATCCTCATTATGTGTGTGAAGCAGGTCAGCGGCGGTCGGCGAGACGTTTCAACACCGCCGACTGGTCTTCTTTCGATGTCATGGCTGAGGCCGACCGCGAAACTTCCAGCAGCGTCTCGCGATCCGCGTCCGGCCGTTCCAGAATCGCCATGAGAACGCTCCGCTGATCCGCGGAGGAATGAATCGTGTTGAGCGCGGAGAAGAAGTCATGCCGCAGCGGTTCCTGCTGCGCAAACCTTGCCGCCACACTCAACAGCACATGACTCTTCTCGCGGTCGGACGCAATCGTCAAAGCCTGCGAAACAACTTCACGCATTGTTTCGTGGTTGCTCCGGACCCCTCGCGCGGCCACAACCATCACTTTTGCTTTATGCTCATCCGATGCCATCGATGCAGATGCCCGCAACGCTCGCGCCACGGTTTCCGTATCGCCGCTATGCACGGTCAACGTCAACGAGAGCAGCCGCTCACGCTCCCCATCACTGTGTATCGTGGAAGCGGCTTCAAAGAACTCCGCGGGCAAGCGCGTCTTGGCCAGTTGCACGGCCTGCAGCATAACGGCGGTCTTGTCGCCGTCCGAATTGATGCGGCCCGCCGTTTGAAAAAGTCGTGGAGACTCCTGCTCGGCAATGAGGCGCAGGTTGAGCGCGTTCAAAAGCAACTGACGCCGGTCCCTGTCGGAATGAATGGAATCGATGAAGCCGAGCACCTGCGCATCCACCCCTCGCCCGGCAAGGCGGCCATGAACATTCTCCAGGAACTTGCGCTTCTCATCATCGGAATCGATTCCTGAGCCAATCTTCAGCACGCGGCGCATCTGCCCGACATTCAGCTGCGCTTGTACAAACAACTCTTCAAGATACGCTCGCTTCACGTGGCCGCCGCGGATGGTGCGCACGTCCTCAAGCGCCGCATCCACGCCCTTTTCCTGCGTCATGCGCGAGAGGCGCTCAGGAATGTTGTCTCCGCGTTCGCGAATCCATTGCGGTAAAGCACTGTCCAGGAAGCGTCGCGCCTCGGCATCAAATGGACGCGCCGTTCCATTGGAGAAATAGCTTCGTTTGATGTTGCCCTGATCATCGGCGTCGAATTCCACGCGCCGCACCAGCCAGCCTTGCGATGTTTCCACCACCAGCTTTCCGCCCGGCGACATCTTCTCAACATCGCGATCGTTGGCGGTGAATTCGACATCGCCTCGCATCTTGATCTCTCGCTTTTGCACGCCGTCCGATTCCACCCAACGGCTTGAGTACTTGGAAAGACCAAGGAGATGGTTAAACGCGGAGCCTTGCGCCACCACAAACCAAAGCGCAATACCGGCCACAATGACCAGCGGCTCGGAGACGGATGGCACGCAGTTGCGAGTGCGATCGAGCATTGTCTCCAGGCGGGCAAAGATCTGTTTGCGCTTCCCCGCCCCCGTGGCCAGCACGGGTACGCGGCCTTGCGAGGCGAGATCCGCCAGGCGGGCCAGCGAGTTCGCGTACGGCTTGGTTTCCCCCGCTTCGGCGATGACCCAATCATCGCAGGCCATCTCGCGCTCTTTCTCAATCTGACGGCTGATCCAGTACACGGCGGGCTGAAAGAAGAAAATGGCGCGCACAATGCGTTCGATCAAGGCCATCCAGTCGTCATTACGGCGCAGATGAGCCGATTCGTGGAGCAGCACATAACGCAGTTCTTCCGCGGTCAGGCGATCCGCCATGCCGCGCGGCAAGAGAATCGCCGGCCGGAAATAACCCACGGCCATCGGCATGCCGATATCATCGGAGAGGATCACATCGATGGATCGCGCCATTGCCATGGGGAGCGTAACGTCCACGCGCCGTCCCTTGCGCTTCAGTCGACGCACCGCCCAATACCCAATCGCGAGCCGCAACAACTTCAGAAGTGCCATCGCTACGCAGAGGAACAGAAGTACCTCCACCGGATCTTCGTGCAACTCCATCACAGGTGTAGGACTGGTTGGCGTTGGCGCGGGTAGATCGCGGGCCTGAACCGGCGCAGTGTTTTGTTGCGCCGGAGCAGCCGCCGTCACCGCCGGGGGAATGGCGGCTGCCGGCCCCCAGTGCGGCAGCGGGATGCGCTGCAGTGCCGGCAGCAAAAGGACTACCAACAACGTCGTGTGCCAGAGAGCGAGCCGGGTGGCGGCGCTGATGCGCGGCAAGTCGCGCAGCACCAGCCACACCAGCAGTGTCAACAGGATCCCTTGCCACCAGCCGTTCAACAAAGCCTCGAGGAACGTGTTCATTATTCCATCTCCTCCACCATCATTC
This sequence comes from Candidatus Solibacter usitatus, assembly GCA_016191645.1. Classification (GTDB taxonomy): domain Bacteria; phylum Acidobacteriota; class Terriglobia; order Bryobacterales; family Bryobacteraceae; genus CADEFT01. The sequence goes on along the minus strand of JACPVQ010000226.1, from coordinate 5,477 downwards.
TCAAACGCCGCAGTTCCACCGCATCCAACTTCTCGTTCTTAAGAATGTTCAGCACCAATTGTTCCGCCGAGTTCTCATAGAACCGGCTCAACAAATGACGCAAGGCGCTGCGCCGCGCCTGATCGCGCTGCACGCGCGGAACGTATAGAAATGCCCGCCCGTCTTTCTTGTGCTTCAGATATCCCTTGCCTTCCAAAATGCGCAGCGTGGTAAGCACCGTACTGTAGGCAAGCGGCGGATTGTCGGGAAGCGCGTCCAGAACGTCGTTCACCGTGCTCGCGCCGCGCGTCCACAGCACGTTCATCAGACGCACTTCGGCTTCGGTCAGGGTAGGGGATTTCTTGCGTGCCATAGAACTCTTAAGGAATTAATAGCACGGGGCGGGCGCAGTGTCAACTAATGAATTAATAGTTCACAACCGGGGCGGACAGTCCCGCCCCGCGCTAAAACATGATAAAGTTTCCGCCATGGGATTCCTGAAAGTTGTTTGCTTCTTCTCCGCGCTCGCCTTGGCCTATGGCCAAACCGGCGTCGGAAAAATCCAGGGGACGGTGAAGGATGTATCGGGCGCGGTGCTGGCAGGCGCGAATGTCGTCGCCACACATGTCCCTACGGCTAGAGAGTTCCGCACGGCCACTAACGAGGTGGGCTTCTATGTAATTCCCGCCGTGCAGAACGGACCCTATTCCCTGCGCGTGGATACGCCGGGCATGGAGAGTTTCAGAGGCGAATTTCTGTTGCAATCGGGCGAAACGGCCGTTGTGGACGCAACGCTCAAGGTGGGCAGCACGGCAACGGAAGTCGTCGTAAAAGCGGATGCCGCTCCGCTCATCATCACCACGGCGGCAACGCTTGCCAACGTAACCGATCGCGCCAGGTTGGACCAGTTGCCCATCAGCGGGCGCATGTTCCAATCGTTGGTGTCGCAGACAACTCCCGGCATTGATGGAGCCTCCGCGTCGCCGCGCGTGTGGGGCATCCGATGGGGCGTGGAGTTCCTGCAGGATGGAGCGGTGATGGCCAATCGCGACACGGGCGAACTCGCCGGGCGCCCGCCGGGAATGGACACCATCGAAGAGTTCCGCGTGGAAACAAACGTTTCCTCAGCGAAGATGAACCGCCCCGGCACGGTGATTGTGACCACGCGCGCGGGCAGCAACAAGTTTCACGGTTCGCTGCTAGAGGTCGCGCGCAATAATGAACTCGGCTTTGGCGTCGCCCGCCGCCGCGAAGATCGTTGGACGCGTCCCCCGCATCTGGTGCGCAACGAATTCGGCGGATCGGCCGGCGGCCCCGTGTACATTCCGAAAGTTTACAACGGAAAAAACCGCACGTTTTTCTTCCACTCCTATGAAGCGTTCCGCAGCTTGACCGCCAGCACGAAGAGCGCGGCTCTTCCAACGATGGCAATGCGGGATGGCGATTTCAGCGGACTGGTCAACGCCGCCGGACGCGCGTCCACTCTGTATGATCCGTGGTCCACGGCCGCGAACTGGAGCCGCATCCCCTATGTCGGCAATCGCATTCCCATGAGCCGTCAAAGTCCGCTCGCCAAGTATTTGTACAGCGTCACGCCAGTACCCACCGACCCCGGAGTGAATCCCCTGGTGGCCAGCAATTACTTCTATCCGGCGCCCAACAACCGCCTGGAATGGACCATGACCAGTCGCATGGATCATCGCCTTTCCGACAAGGATCAGCTGTTCGTCCGCTACACGCACGGCGTTCGCGACACCTATGCGCAGTCGGGCAACAACAACTCTCCGACGACGCTGGACAAGGCCGCCAACGGAACCTTCCGGCCCATCCGCAACGATACGGCCGTAGTTTCCTGGACACGAAACTTTTCCCCCACGTTCTTTTCCGAGACGCTATTCAACATCGGCGTGGAAGATTTGAATTTCATCAACGTCGGCGATGACAAGAAGTACGCCGACATTCTAGGCCTGCCCAATCCGTTCAGCGAATTCGGCTTTCCCAATGTCACCGGCACCGGTGTCGGAATGGAATACGTGACGGCCGCCAATCGCCGCAACTCCATCGTTCAAATCTACAATCTGGACCAGAATTTCACGAAGATCCACGGGCGGCACGAACTGCAGATCGGCGGCCGCTTCCGCCACGAGAAACTCAATATCCTTCCCGATCAGCAGCAGGTGCAAGGCGCGCATTCGTTGAACGGCCAGTTCACGGCGCTCTACGATCCGGCATCCGGTTCCACTTACGGCAGCGTTCCTTTCACGGGACACGCCTCTGCCGATTTGTTCCTCGGCGCCATTAACTCCTACTCGGCGCAATTCGTTCGCAAGTGGTACGACATGCACTCGCGGGAGTTCGCCCTCTATGTGCAGGACAACTTCAAGGTCAACTCCCGGCTGACCTTGAATTTTGGATTGCGCTGGGAGATGTACACGCCCATTCGCGAATCCAACAACTTCCTCACCGGCTTCGACCCCAAGACCAAATCGGTCGTCAATGGTATTACCGATTGGGAATCAATGTACAAGATCGGCGCGACGACGCCGGCCATCGCCAACATCTTTCAGAGTATCGGCGTGAAGTTCATTACGCCGGAAGCCGCCGGCCTGCCTCGGGATCTGATGTACCTCAATAAGTGGGATTTCAATCCGCGCGGCGGCTTCGCCTATAAGATGACCAGTGGCTCCCGCCCCGTCGTCGTGCGCGGCGGATACGGCATCTACGGCTATCCTATGCCGCTGCGCGCCTTCAACGCGCGCATGCGTCAGAATCCGCCCACTTCGGCTCGTTTCACCTATCAATTCTCCAACTCCGCCCAAACGCCGGACAGCCTTCCCAACTACGGCCTGCGGGCGACGCCTTCCGTCATTGCCGGAGTGAACAGCAAGAATATCCTCGACACCAACAATCCCGGCGGCATCTCGCGCGGGTCCTTCCTGACCAGCTATTTCGATCCGCATCAGCCCACTTCGCGGGCCCATGAATGGAGCGTTACTTTTGAACGCGAAGTGCTGGAGAATACCGTGCTGCGCATGGGCTACGTGGGCACGCACGGGTCGCGCCTCGACATGTTCTATTCCTACAACCAGAGCCCGAACGATTACGTGTGGTTTACCACGCGCGGCGTTGCCAGGCCGACGGGAACTTTCGCCGGCACGGCTACGCGCGCATTTGAAACCACCGTGTTCGGCGACATCGAGGAATATCAAAAGAACGGATGGTCGAATTCGCAGAACTTCCAAATCGAGATCCAACGCCGCTATGCGAAGGGCTACGGTTTCCAATTCTTCTACGTTCTCTCCAATTCTCTGAAGGCGGCGGGGAACGGATGGTCGGATGACATTCTGCCGTCCAGCAACGTGTTCCTGCCCGGCGCGGTTCCGGAAAATCTAAATCAACGCGCGCGCTTCCTTTTCTATCAACGCGACACGGAGATTCCACAACATCGCTACAACTGGAACTTCATATTCGATCTTCCCTTCGGAAGAGGCAAGAGATTCGTCTCCAATGGCGGTGCAATCGTGAACCGCGTTGTCGGCGGCTGGCAGCTTGCCGGAAATGGATCGGTCACTTCCAACTGGTGGTCTCTGCCCGCCGGCAATTGGACGTTTCCAAACAAGTTGGAGATCTACGGAACGAAATACAAAGTGCAGGATTGCCGCAGCGGCGAATGCCGCGACGCCTACCTGTTCTACAACGGGTACATTCCCGCCAATCGCATCAACAGCACCGGTGCAAATGGAAGGCCCAACGGCGTGATGGGCGTTCCCAGCGATTACAAACCGGCGCACAGTCCGTTATTCCCGACTCCCGCGAATGGAGGCAATTCCGCCGATCCCAACTTCCCCTACTACGAAAGCAACACCTTCTGGGTTCCCATGAAGGATGGCTCACTGCAGCGCACCACGCTCAACACGAATCTCAATCCGTGGCGCAATCAATGGGCTTCCGGTCTGTACAGTTGGGGCCAGAACGCTTCGCTGTTCAAAATGATTCCGGTCAACGACCGCATGTTCTTCCGGCTCAACATCGATTTCTTCAACGTGTTTAACATGCCGGGAATTCCCAAGACGCCGGATTCGACGTCGGGTCTGATTGACGCGCAGTTTTCCGGAAACGGATCGCGCGCATTGCAGTTCGGGCTGCGGCTCAATTGGTAGTTCTTTAACAAAAATAGGGAGTGGCGCAGTCGAACAGGGATTCCGGGTCGGCAGCGCCACTCACATCTAGTTTAGGAGATACACCAACTGAACAAAGCTCTGGTTGAAAGGTGCGCAGGACGGAACGGTTGCGGCCTGCCCGCTTGGCCTCATAGAGGGCCTCATCGGCCGTGCGCAAAATATCGTTCGGTTCGCATGGGATTCCGCCGTGGTAAACGGTAGCCCCAATGCTCGCCGTCAGAACCGTCTTCTGACCCTCCAGCAGCAGCGGCGAATTCTCAATCGCCGCGCGGAAATCTTCGGCGCGCTTGGCCAACACGCGCTCATCGCAGTTTGGCAGCACGACAAGAAATTCTTCGCCGCCAAAGCGGCCGGCGGTGTCGTAAGTGCGCACACCGGCCTTTAGCTGCGCCGCCACGCTGCGTAGAAACTGATCCCCGGCAAGGTGGCCGTAACGGTCGTTCACTTTTTTGAAATAATCCAGATCCAACATCATCACGCCGGTGCACGTCCGTTGCCGGTTGGCTCGCGACAGCTCGCGCCCCAGCGACTCCATAACGGAACGGCGGTTCCACAGACCTGTCAAATCATCGTGGGTCGCTTGCTCTCGAACTTCTTCGCGCGCGGCGATTAGATCACTTTGCAGTTGCAAGATTCGCAGGCCGGAGCGCAACCGCACTTGCAGTTCCTTGTACTCGAACGGTTTCGTCAGATAGTCGTCCGCGCCCGCTTCCAAACCGTCCAGCAGATCTTCATGCTGGCTCTTCGAAGTCAACATCAGAAGATAAGTGTAGGTAGCCTGCGGCTTCGCGCGAAGACGGCGGCATACATCCACGCCATCCAATCCGGGCATCATCCAATCGAGGATCGCTAACTCAGGAGCGTTGGGCCGCTCCAATTCCGCCAGGGCCGTCTCTCCGTCGGCGCATGTGGTGACCTGATATCCCCATTTCTGCAGCGTCCGCAGCAGAGCCACGCGGGAAGTTGCGCAATCGTCCGCAATCAAAATGCGTTTCGAAGTCATTGCGTCACCACTTTCACTTCCAAATCCGTCTTGTACGTTCCCGGCGGCAGTTTGGAGGCGCCGGCCAAAGAAAAACTGACCGTGCAACTCAGGTGGCCAGAGCGAACCCAAGTGGAGTTGATCTGCTGTTCGGAATTGCCATCGGTTGCGCCGCTAGTGCAATTGGTTCCTTCCGCGCCGGCCACTCCTCGAACTTTCGAACCTGCCCAGCGCAAGGAAGCAGCGGTCTGCCCTTCGGGGCCTTCGACTCCGTTCACTGGACGAAACACCACGCGAATCTGCTCATTCCCGTTGGCCCGAACCTTGGCCGTGAT
>JACPVQ010000054.1 GCA_016191645.1 Candidatus Solibacter usitatus | reverse complement strand
GTTGGTATGCCGAAAAGGGCGGCTATTGGGCGATGAACCCGGGCTACGACCGCCCCGATCACGATGGCTTCCGCCGCAAGATCGCCTATGAATGCATGTTCTGCCACAACGGATATCCGCGCATTCCGGCGGGACACGAGCGGCCTTTTTCGGAGCCTGTATATAGTGATCCGCTGCCGATCGGCATCGATTGCCAGCGATGCCACGGCCCCGGGCGCAAACACGCGGAGGTGGCGAAAACCGCCGGTGCCAAGCGCGACGACATACGCAAAGCCATTGTCAATCCGGCGCGCCTGAGCGCGGAGCGCCGCGAAGAAGTGTGTATGCAGTGTCACCTGGAAACCACAAGCTTCCCTCTCCCCTCTGCTATGCAACGCTACGAGCGCGGTCCTTTCTCCTACCGGCCCGGCGAGCCGCTGAGTGCATCCTGGCTCTTCTTCGACCATGCTCCGGGCACAGGCCGTAGTGACAAGTTCGAAATCGTCAATGCCGTTTACCGCCTGCGCCAGTCGAAGTGCTACCTGGAAAGCAAAGGTGCGTTGCAATGCGCCAGCTGCCACAATCCGCACGACGCTCCGCGCGGAGCGAAGGCGGTGCAGCATTACGACGCGGCTTGCCGGCGGTGCCACGCTGCCGCTTTTGATCGTGCCGTGAACTCGGGCAAGCACGTGCGCGCCAATGGATGCGCCGATTGCCACATGCCGAAACGGCGTACCGAGGACGTTGTGCATGCCGTCGCCACCGATCACACCATTCAACGAAAAAAGCCGGACGGCGATTTGCTGGCCGCGCGCGCGGAGCGTCACGAAACCGGCGACAAGGCCTATCGCGGCGAGGTCGTTTTGTACTATCCGCGAACGTTGCCGCCGGCGCCGGAAAACAATCTCTATCTTGCCCTGGCGCAGGTAATCGAAAAAAGCAATTTGAGCGGAGGCATCGGTCTTCTCGCGCAAGCGTTGGAACGCCATGCTCCGGCGCGCGCGGAATTTTACCTCGGGCTCGCCGAGGCATGGCGCGGCAGCGGGCAGATGGCGAAGGCGCTGCCACTTTATGCCGAAGCCGCGCGGCGCGATCCGAAGTCCGCCTTCATTCAGCAAAAACTTGGTACGGCTTTGCGCCACTCCGGGCAGGTTGCGAAGGCGATTGAAACTCTCAAGCGCGCTGCCGTCAGCGACCCCGCCGCATGGCACGAATTGGGTCTCGCCTACCAGGCGCAAGGCAATACCGCGCAGGCGATCGCGGCATTGCAAAAGGCCATCGCACTGGATCCGGACTTGTCCGAACCGCACAGCAATCTGGGAATTGTGTTGCTGGCGGCAGGGGAGCAGGCGCGTGCCGCGGCGGCATTCCGCGAGGCCATTCGTATCCAACCCGACTACGTGGACGCGCACAATAATCTGGGCAACCTGCTGGCCTCTGATATCCGGCAGGCGCGAATGCACTTCGAGATTGCGCTCCGTTTGCGGCCGTCCGATGCGCAGACGCGCTACAACTTTGCCATGGCACTGGGGCGTGCACAGCTGATCGACGAAGCGCAGCGGCAGCTAGAGGAGTCCGTGCGCATCGATCCCGATTTTGCCGACGCGCACTTGCTGCTGGCGGACCTGTTGATGGCGAAGCAACAGCCGCAAGTCGCGTTGCCGCATTATCGGCATGCCGTGCGGACGCAGCCCGAATCGGCGCGGGCGCATTTTGGAATCGGTTCGGCGCTGGCCATGACCGGCGACCGCGCCGCCGCGCTTCCGCATCTTCAGAAAGCGGCCGCGGGGTCTGACGTTTCGGTGCGCGAGGCCGCGGCGCAACTGCTGCGGCAGTTGGGATCAGCCCGTTAGTTTGGCGGCGTGCGAGACTTTCGAGTGTAACTTGTGGCGTGCGCGCTCACAGCATTCTGATACTCTGTGGAACGCTGGAGAGCGCGCGCCACAGCGGCTTCGAACCAACGGCAGAGTTGTGGTGTGAGAAATGTGGGCTAGTGCTTGTGCAGTTCTTCCACCACCGCCACCATTCCTTTGCGGCGGTAGAGATCGGACAGGCGCTGCTGTTCGGGCGATGGGCTTAACGCTTTTTTCAGCTGCGGCGTTTCCAGTGCTTCGCGTTGCGGAATCCACACGGAGCCGTCGGCGAATTCCACATGATTCACAAACCCCGTCATGCCGCTGATGGGCAGCGGTTGTCCATTGCGCTTGGACAACTTCAAGGACGCTTCCGGAGCAATGCGCCCTTTCGCGCCGGGCAGCAGCGACATCTCGGCAGGTACCGCGCCGGCATAGAACGGCTCGCCGGAGCGGTCCGTCATGATCCAGCCGATCTCCAGATAACGTACCGCACGGTTGCTGGAATTCTCCACGTCGATGCGCGGCGCGCGCGCTTCCGATTGCGTCACCAAGGCCCAACCCGTAATCGCGCGCACGGGTTCGCCGGGCATGTTGAGAAAAGCGAATTTCACGGTGTGTTCGGGCTCTTGCGCCGTGGTGCGGCCGCGAGCCATCTGCACATCCACTTTAGGACTCTCCGATAGACGCGCCTGCACGTCCGTCAGATGTTTGCGCAACCCTTCCACGCCGGCGGAATCGAACAGGCCGCGCAGATACTTGCGGTCGCGCCGCGCTTCCAATTCCCACATCGTCATGGAGCGGCGTGAATTCAATTTGTTCGGACCATAGAAGGTAAGGTCGTCGTAGAGGACGCCGTCGAGACTGATCTCCACCAGTGGGCCGTCGGCATTCATCTGCGGACGCAGCAGCCGCACGTCCAGCTTCACCGGAAATCCTTCTCCCGGACCGACGTCGAGACTGGGCACCGAGACCGACGCCTTGCCGCCCGGCGCGGTTTCCTGCGCCAGCACCAGCAGCGTCACGCCGCGAATGCGATGATTGGTCACGTTGCGCAGCGAAAGCGAGGTGCGCAAATCCAGCAGCAGCGCGCCGCCGCGAGGCGTCGCCGCCGATTCGCCCCAATTCGCCGACACCACCGCCAGCGGCGAATCCTCGGGTAGAGTAATGTGCATCGTGCTGCGCGGATTGAGCAGCGATTGAGCGGCGGCCGGCAAAGCCGCCACCAGCAAGAGCGCGAGCGAACGTTTATTGAACGTAAACATTGTTGATCGTCACCTGTCCGCTTTCCGAATCGATATAACGCGCGCGCACAGATCCTCTATTCTCCAAACTGAAGGGCACGTTGACACTGAAGGCAACGCCCGAATCCTTGGGATGAAGCAGCGTCAGAACGCGCCCGTTGTCGTTCACGTCGATTCCCGACGTGGATACGGCCAACACCACGCCAACGGTCTGCGGCGCGCGCACCAGATTCGTGGGAATCTGCGGCCGTTCGCGATTGGCAAACCAGGCCAGAGCCACCACCAACACCGCGCCCGCCAGCACTCCCGCCGGACGCAACGTCTGCCATCCAGTCTTTGCGGGTGACGCCGCCTGCGCCACGCATTCCCCCGCCGCCAAGCCGAGGCGAATGTTCGCCGTCATCTCGCGCGACAGACGGTCCCAACGAAGGCCTTCCGGCAATGCGCCGGAGTCCAGCAACTCCGCGCGTGTATCCACGAACCCGTCGCGCACCCGTTGACATTCTCCGCACTGCTTCAAATGCGCGCTCACGCGACGCCGCGCGAACCATCGCAGTTCACCTCCGGCGTGGAGCGCCAATTCCTGTTCGGTTGCGTGCACGTTTCGTGATTCCATCTAGCACGCTCCCTTCTTCGTTAGATAACGTTTGAACTTCACGCGCGCATTGGCAATGTGGCTGCGCACGGTAGCTTTCGAACAATCCAAATGACGAGCCACCTCTTCAGCCGGCAGGTCTTCCACATCGCGCAACACCAGCGCCGCCCGTTCGCGCTCCGTCAGCGTGTCCAATCCCGCTTCCAGCCGCGATTGTTTTTCCGCCCGCAATAGACGATGTTCCGGCCCCTCGGAAGCGGGTGCGCTGAGCGCCGGCAAATCTTCCAAATCGACAAACCGCGCGCGCTTCGAACGGCGCAGAAAATCGATCGCCGTGTTGGTCGCAATGCGCGACAGCCAGTGCGCCGCTTTGTCCTGCTCCCGCAGTTGATCGCCCCGCTGCAAGACCTTGATGAACACTTCCTGTGTCAGATCCTGCGCGTCCGCCACGTTGCCGACCATTTTATAGATCAGCGAAAAAACGCGCCGCAACTGGCTCTGGATAAACAGGTCCCGGGCTTCCTGCTCCCGGCTCACCGCCGTGTTGGTAAGTTCCGCCATTCTTTCGACTCTCGTCACGTACCCGGGCATTGCTTCTGTTACGTTTGACGTAAAAAAACACCCGGCGTGCAACCCTTTGTGATTCTACTCCCTGTATGATCGGAAGAAAAGGAGCTTTCCATGACAGAGATTACCTGGCTTGGCCACGGCGGCTTTCACCTGCGACTGGTTTCCGGCGAGACCGTCCTCCTCGACCCTTGGCTCGATAACCCGTTGTATCCAAAAGAGTTTGCGATCACAAGCGCCGATACCATCCTGGTCACCCACGGCCATTTCGACCATCTGTCAAGCGTACCCGCCATCGCCATCGAGCGCTCTTCCTTAGTGGTTTCGAACTACGAGATCGGCGTCTGGCTGGAATCGAAAGGGGTCAAGAACGTTGTGGGCATGAACAAGGGCGGAACTGCGCAAGCCGGCGGCATTCGCGTCACCATGACCCACGCCATTCATTCTTCTTCCATTCAGGACGGCGGCCAGCTTCTCTACGGCGGCGAGGCCGCGGGCTACGTTCTGCATTTTCCCGATGGACGCACGGCGTATTTCTCCGGCGATACCACGGTGTTCGGCGACATGCGCATCATCGCCGATCTCTATAAACCCGAACTCGCTTTTCTACCGATCGGCGATTTGTACACGATGAGTCCGCGCGAAGCCGCCCTCGCCTGTCACATGATCCGCCCCAAGAAAGTGATCCCCATGCACTGGGGAACTTTTCCTCCATTGACGGGACGGCCCGCCGCCCTCGCCGCGGCAATTGAGGATCTTCCCGGCACGGAAGTGTGGGAATTGGAACCCGGCAAGACAGTGCGGTGGTAACCCGTTGGAAAGCGCTAGAATGAAGTCATGGACACGATCCACATGAGCGACATCCATTCGCTCAGCGATTTCAAACGCAACTCCAGCGCGTTCCTCGATCGGATGCGCGGGACTGGGCACCCGGTGGTTCTCACAATCAACGGCAAGGCCGAACTGGTTGTTCAGGATGCGGCGTCCTATCAGAAGCTTCTAAATCGAGTCGACGAGTTGGAGACCCTTGAAGGCATCAAACTCGGACTCGCTGACGTCGAAGCTGGTCGTGTAACGCCCCTGAGAGAGTTTGAAAAAGAGTTCCGGGAGCAGCGTGGATTACCAGGTCGTTCTCGCTGAGACGGCGAAGGCCGATGCAAACGAGATCTACGATTGGGTCGTTGCGCGAGCCCCATTCAGAGGGCCGGAGTGGTTCGAGGAACTCGTTGACTGCCTGTATTCGCTGGAACAGTTTCCCCACCGGTGCACGTCGAGAAAAACGCGACATAATTGAATACATGCTCGTATTGCGCATTATTGCGGCCGCGGCCGCACTCGCGCTGGCGGCGGTGCCCGTGTGGGCCGTCGATCCCATCACCACCACGGTGCGCATGCGCATGCGTGACGGTGTCCGCCTGACCGCATCCTTGTTCCGCCCCGGCGGCGCCGGCCGGTTCCCCGCCATTCTCGTGCGCACACCTTACGGCCGCCAAACGAAACTGGGCGGCAGCTTCCAGGTCTATGTCGATCACGGTTACGCGGTGGTCGTGCAAGACGTTCGCGGCCGCTACGATTCCGACGGCGTGTTCGATCCGTTGCGCCAGGAGATGCCCGACGGCGAGGACACGCTGGAATGGATTGCGCGCCAAATCTGGTCCAACGGCAATGTGGGAATGACCGGCGGTTCCTATGTCGGCATCGTTCAATGGAAGGCCGCCCTCACCGCAAACGCGCATCTGAAATCGATTACCCCCGTGGTCTCCGGCTGGGACGATTACGAGGATCGCTTCTACTCCAAAGGCGGAGCGATGAAGGCGGGCAACCGTTTACTTTGGCTCTCGGGAAATTTGAAAGCACCTGGATTCACGCCGCCCGATTTCAATCTCTTCGTTCGCCATCTTCCCATCCGCGATGCCGACCGCGCGGCCACCGGACAATCCGTTCCGCTGTTTCAAAACGCCGTGGAGCATCCCGCCTACGATGCCTATTGGCGATCCCTCAGTACGCGCGAGCACATCGCCCAAATCAAAGCTCCCGTTCTCAGCACCGGCGGTTGGTACGACAACTTTGTGCAAAGCGACCTGGAAGCCTTTGCCGCGCTGCGCAGGTTGAAACGAAGAGCACACGCCGTCATCGGACCCTGGCCGCACAACATGTCCATCAAGTTCAAGGACCTCGACTTTGGCCCCGAGTCCTCAGCCCCGGTGAGTAAGCTCCAACTCGAATGGCATGACCGATGGGTCAAAGGTGAAACGAACAAGGGACATTTCCCGCCGCTGCGCCTCTTCGTCATGGGTATCAACCAGTGGCGCGACGAACACGAATGGCCGCTCGCGCGCGCCGTGCCGGTCAGTTTCTACTTCGCCAGCCGCAAAGGCGCGAACGGATTGCAGGGCGATGGAGATTTGCGGCGGCTGCCCTCGCGCCGCGAACACAAAGATCGCTATACCTACGACCCGCGCAACCCCGTGCCCACGCGCGGCGGAGCGACGTGCTGCAATCCCGAAGTCTTCGCCTGGGGCCCGATGGACCAGCGGCCGGTCGAGAACCGCGGCGACGTGCTGGTCTACACGTCTCCGCCTCTTGCGAAAGACATGGAAGTGACGGGACCGGTGAAAGTGGAACTGTTCGTTTCCACTTCTGCTCCGGACACGGACTTCACCGCGAAGCTGGTGGATGTCTTCGCTTTTTCATGGGTAACAAAACGACAAATTGGTCTTTACCGCAAAACCTCATTGTTTGGACAATGGTCAAACTAAAACAAAAAATTAAGCCATGGCGTACCATCGAAATCGAAAACCTCGATTTTAAAAACATCATTTGCCCGTGGTATTCGAAACCTCAGGGCCCGTCGCGGAGCAGATAGTTTACCTTGGCGGCCGCCGCGCTTCGCGGATTGTGCTGCCGGTGATTCCGAGGTAGCATGCCTGGGGCCTCGTTCCTGTTGCTGTTGGTGGCCGCTCTTGCTTTTGCGCAGTTTCGATTTCGCGAGGCCCCGCCGGAATCAAAGCCGTTTCCCGCCATGCCCGCGAAAGCGGAATACCACTTTCTGCGCATGGAGTACAGAGATCTGTCCTTTTCGCGCCGCGGGTTCGGTCCCGGACGAGGGTGGTGGCGCGTGGATTGGCCCGACGCGGATGCGCACTTCACGCAAGGCGTGCAGCGCCTGACGCGCGTCGATATCGGCGAACCCCAACATCTGCCGCTGTTGGACAATCACATCTACGACTTTCCGTGGATCTATGCAACGCAAGCCGGATACATGGATCTGAGCAACGCCGAAGCCGCGCGCTTGCGCGAATACCTGCTGCGCGGCGGATTTCTCGTCGTCGACGATTTTCACGGCCCCGACGACTGGGATGCCTTCCGTGCCTGGATGCAGCGCGTTTTTCCCGAGCAGCCGATTCTCGATCTGGAACAATCGGACCCGCTGATGCACGTCGTTTACGATCTCGATTACCGCACGCAGATTCCCGGACTGCGGCATTTGCGTCGCGGCGCGGGCGGAGCGACGGATGTCGTCATGCCTTACGGACCTCCGCTATGGCGGGCATTGAAGGATGCGAAGGGCCGCATGGTGGTGGCCATCAATTTCAACATGGATGTGGGCGATGCCTGGGAGCATGCCGATTGGCCCGTCTATCCGGAAGCGATGACGAGCCTCGCCTATCGATTCGGAATCAACTACATCGTCTACGCCATGACGCACTGACAAGGACTGAGCTTCTGCTTTGTATTCCCACTCGCTGAAACCTTCCCAAGCTTTTGGTTGCGGCTGTGCTGCTGTGTGAGGCAGATCTCCAGATCTGCGGAGGGGTCTCCAGACCCCGACTCGTTCGCGTAGCGAACGATGGCCGCTCCGCAGCCATGCGGGATCTGGAGATCCCGCCGCGGGTCTGGAGACCTGCCCCACGGGAGTCGTGATAAGCTTCAGAGTTCATGAGCTCGCATTTTTCCCGACGCCAATTTCTTCGCCAAGGTGCGGCCGCTCTTGCCTCCGCCGCCTTTCTTGGCGCGCAATCGTCGCGCAAGCCGAACATCCTGTTTGTCATTGCCGACGATTGGTCCTACGGTCACGCGGGAGCCTACGGCTGCAAATGGATCAACACGCCGAACTTCGATCGCGTGGCGCGTGAGGGCGTTCTATTCACAAACACCTTCACGTCGAATCCGAAGTGCAGCCCCTGCCGCGCCAGCATTTTGACAGGGCGCAACACGTGGCAACTCAAGGAAGCCATCAACCACTTCAGTATTTTTCCCAGTGAGTTTCCCGTCTACCCAACACTGCTCGAAAAGGGAGGCTACTTTGCCGGCTGCACCGGTAAAGGCTGGGGTCCGGGAGATTATCAATCGACGGGCATGCCGCACAATCCCGCCGGCAGGGAATATCACAAGCACACGTTGAAGCCGCCGCATTCGGGGATTTCTCCTAAAGACTACGCCGCGAACTTCGAATATTTTCTTGCACAGCGTCCTAAAGATCAGCCGTTCTGTTTCTGGTATGGCGGGCACGAACCGCATCGCGATTACGAAGAGGGTTCCGGCGTGAGGGCAGGGAAGAAGCCCGCCGATGTGATCGTTCCCGGCTACTATCCGGATGCGCGCGTCGTGCGCAGCGACATGCTCGACTACGCGCTGGAAGTGGAATGGTTCGACATGCACTTGGGCCGCATGCTGAAAAAGCTGGAAGAGACGGGAGAGTTGGACAACACGTTTGTGCTGGTGACTTCCGATCACGGAATGCCTTTTCCGCGAGTGAAGGGACAGATTTACGAACCCGCATTCCACATTCCGCTCGCCGTGCGCTGGGGAAAGAACATTGGCGCCGGACGCGTGGTTGACGACTTCATCAACGTGCGCGATTACGCTCCGACCTTCCTGGAACTGGCCGGCGTTCCCAAGGCCGCCAGCATCACGGGACGCAGTTTCCTCGATGTGCTGCGTTCGGGAAAGAGCGGCGTTGTCGATGCCACGCGTAACGTCATGCTCATCGGCAAGGAGCGTCACGATTTGGGGCGGCCCAGCGATGCCGGTTATCCCGCGCGCGCCATTCGAACGCCGGAATATCTCTACGTTCGTAACTACGAGCCCGACCGCTGGCCCGCCGGAAATCCCGAGACCGGGTATCGCAATGTCGATGATGGTCCGACGAAGGAATTCCTGCTGCGCGGCTTCGACGAATACTACCGCATGTCGTTTGGCAAGCGGCAGCCCGAGGAGCTTTATCACATCAAGAGCGATCCCGATTGCCTGAAGAATCTCGCCCGCGACATGAAGCATATTCAGATCAAACGCGACTTGCAGGCGCGTATGGACAAGATGCTGCGCGAAGAAGGCGACCCTCGCGCCTTGGGTAATGCGGCGTTCTTCGATACCATCGAGTACACCGGACCGAAGCGGCATTCCTACGACACATGGTTGAAGAATCAGAAAAACTAGCCGCTGCTTCTCCGCTCTCTTTCTCTTTGTCTTGCGGCGCACGCACATGTTTGTGGCGCTCTTTCTCACTCCATGGCTGGACTCGCTGAAACCTTTGCTGCACCTGTATTACTACTCTCCGAAATCTTCCCAGGCTGCGAAGATTTCCTTTGGTTGCGGCTGTGCTCAGACTCTGAAATCTCGCCAAGCCGCGAAGATGCTCTTTGGTTGCGGCTGTGCTGCTCTGTGGGGACAGATCTCCAGATCTGCAGCGGGATCTCCAGATCCCGCATGGCCTCGCAAGAGGCCATCGGCCGCGAAGCAGCCGGCTTGGAGATTCCGGTTCCTACCGGCAGAGCCGGTCTGGAGACCGGCTCGCAGATCTGGAGATCTGCCCCACCTAACTAATCCACAAACACAAATTCGTTCGTGCCGATGATCGCCCGGCAGAGCGATTGCCAGGCGCGGTCGTCGCTGTTCATCATCGACTTGGCCCGCGCCAGATGGGACAGCGCGCGATCTTTCTCCAGAGGCGTTGGCTCGCGATTCAGTGCGCGGCGGAAGATTTCGTTGAGCCTCTTGGAATCATCGGGATGGTCCTTCAACAACGCGCGGGCCCAGCGTAGCGACTCTTCCAGCACCACTGAGCCGTTCATCATGAAGAGCGCTTGCGGAGCCACATTCGTCGTCGCCCGGTCCCCATTGCCGACGGCCGGATCGCCATAATCGAAAGTCTGCAGCACGTCGTAGAGTCCGCTGCGTATGATCGGCATGTAGACGGCGCGCCGCGGCTGCGTGTAATCGAGTTCGCGGTGATTCACGTATTGCCGGTCTTTGGCCTTCAGCGATCCGCCGCCGATGGCCGCATTCAACCCGCCGCTCACGGCGAAGATGGAATCGCGAATCTCTTCACCCTCCAGCCGCCTGCGCGCGAAGTGCCACTGCGAGCGGTTTTCCGGATCCTTTTCGAACGCCTTCTCATCGTGCGCGGAGCTCATCTGATAGGTGTTCGAAAGAAGCATCAGGCGGTGCAGAGATTTCACGGACCAGCCCGATTCGATGAATCGAAGCGCGAGCCAATCAAGTAGCGGCTGGTTGTCCGGCGCTTCACCGAGTTTGCCGAAGTTATCGACCGAGCGCACAATGCCCGCGCCGAAATGCCAGCGCCAGACACGATTCGCCATCACGCGCGCGGTCAGCGGATTCGCCCGGCCGGTGAGCCATTGCGCCAGGTCCAGGCGTCCACTGCGCGTGTTGTCGATGGGCGTCTGGCTGGCGCCGCTCAGCGCGGACAAGAATTGACGCGGCCGCTCCTCTCCGAGGCTGATGTGATTGCCGCGGATGTTGACGCGCAGGTTCTCGATCTTGCCTTCCGTGACTCCCATCGCGCGCGGAAACACCGGAGCGGCTTTCTCAATCTCCTTCAGTTCCGACTCCAATCGCGCCACATCCTTGGCGGTCTCGGCGGAATAGTAACGTTCCGGTTTCTGCGGTGTCGCAAAAGGTCCATTAGGATCGTAGAGGGCCTCGCGATACGGTTCGAGACTCACGTCCAACAGCTTCTTCGCTCCCGGTACGCTCCTGCGGAATTTGCTCCAGGCTTCGTCGGCGGTTCTGAACTTTGCCGCCAGTGTTTGCGCATCTGAGAGCGTTCGCTGAGAGAGATACCATTCGTGGAAAACGGAGTTCGGCGAATCCCAATTGCGCGCCAGGTAGTCGGCCATTTTTGTGATGAAGTCCGGATTCAGCTTGTTCACCAACGCCAGCTGCTCCGGCGTGCGCGGTGTGGCTTCGGGAGTCAATGATGCCGGCGACAGCGACAGGGATTTCACTTCGGGTTGTTTCCCCGCGCGTTCCAATCGGATTGTGTTCGTGCCCGCGTTCAGTGCAAAGACGCCTTCCCCGCGCCATGTGGGCTCCAGGAATGCTTTCGCGCAGGCATTCGATTTCACCAACTCGCCGTTGACAAAGAGTTTCACCGCCGATCCGTTGGAAGACTGATAGCGAATGTCCAATTGGTATTCGCCCGCGCGCGCCACATCGGCGGTCCATTCCAGTTTGGCGTTGGCGGGTAAGTTGACCGGCGCCTGTTCCGCAAGCGGCGTCAATTCCGTCTTCTCGAACTTGTGCAGGTGATTCGCCGCAATCAGATAATCCGCAAGTTTCGATCGCGCCTCGCGCTGCAGAGCCTGATTGGCGGGCGCGCGCACCGCGGTGATCTCTTTGTTCTTCGCCTCCACACGTTTCTGATGTTGCCGCAGCCTCTCGCGATCCGCCTCGGGCGCGAGCACATGCTCATGCCACACGGCGACCACTTTGAAATTCTCCATCGTCTTCGTGCTCTTGAAGATCCCCGCAAGCGAGTAATAATCATTCGTGGGAATGGGGTCGAATTTGTGATCGTGACAGCGCGCGCAACCGGTAGTTAGTCCAAGGAACGCCTTGCTGGTCGCCTCCACCTGTTCGTCGACGATATCCATTTCCATCTTCAATTGATCGTCTTCGGCCAGCATCTTTCCGCCCAGCGAAAGAAAGCCCGTTGCGGTCAGCCGCTCATAGTACTCGTCTTCGGACGCCGGCTTCGGCAACAAATCTCCGGCCAGTTGCTCTTGAATGAAGAGGTTGTACGGCTTGTCTTTATTGAACGCCGAGATCACGTAATCGCGGTAGCGCCACGCCTGCAGGAAGACAAGGTTCTCGTCGAGTCCGTTCGAATCGGCGTAGCGCGCGACGTCCAGCCAGTGGCGTCCCCAGCGTTCGCCGTAGCGCGGAGAAGCCAGCAGGCGATCGACAACCTTCGCGAACGCGGCGGGCGAATCGTCTTTCAGAAACGCATCCATCTCGTCCGTAGTTGGGGGCAGACCAATGAGATCGAAGGTCACACGGCGTAACAGCGCGCGCTTGTTTGCGGGCGGCGCGGGCTTCAGTCCTTTGGCTTCGAGTTTCGCCAAAACAAATCGATCGATTGGCGTCTTTGCCCAATTCTGGTTTTTCACCGCGGGCACGGACGGCTCCTGCGGCGGCACAAAAGCCCAGAAGGTCTCGCTCTTCGTCTGGACAACGGCGTCGCGGCCCCACGGCGCGCCCATCTGAATCCACTTCGAAAGCGCGGCGATCTCCGCCTCGGGCAGTTTGGCCGCGGGCGGCATGCGCAGATTGGAAGCGTGCCGCACGGCGCTCATCAACATCGAGGCTTGCGCATTGCCCGGGATAACCGCGGCCCCACGAGCGCCGCCTTTCAAAACGAGTTCGCGCGTATCCAAACGCAATCCGCCCATCAGAGGTTTGCTCGCCGCGGAATGGCAGGCGAAGCAGCGCTGAATCAAAACAGGGCGGATTTGTTTTTCGAAAAAATCGGTGCTTTGCGCAGCCGCGGGGATGGACGCGGCCATCAACCAAACAAGCCTTTGCATGAGGTGCTTCTTGCAGCCTATCACAGGCCCGCGCGTTCCAACCGTTCGCCGATTTCCAGCACGTGCCGGTCGGAGAACGGGCGTCCAACAATCTGCACACCGGCAGGCAGACCCTCGGCGGTCTTCGATGCCGGCATCGCCAGCGCTGGGAATCCGAATAGATTCCACATCGTGACCAACGCCATGGCGGGAAACAGGCTTACCTTCTTTTCACCGATGGACCATCGCCGTTCGCGATGACGGAACGCCGGAATGGAGCCGGGCGGCATCAATAGAAACGGTACGTCTTCCATCTGCCGCAGCATCGAACTCCGCAGCCGCTCCCGTTCGGCAAATTGAGCGAGAAGAGCGACCGCATCCGGCGCGGGCGCCTCGCGCAGGTTCTCCGTCAGGGTCCAATGCGCATCCGCCTCGCGTCCCGCAAGATACCCGCGCGTATTGAAAGCGGCGAGTTCGCCAAAGAAAAACGCCCACACATTGGGAGCCCGCTCCTGCCCTTGCAAAGAAAACTCGACTACCTCAAAGCCCAACTTCGACAACGCGGATGCCGCCTTCTCCACCGCGCCTGCTATTGCGGGGTGCACCGGCACTCCATAAAACTGCCGCAGCACGCCGATGCGCACTTTTGCGGGGAACTGTGTTTCGGGAAGCGCGGTACTCATCGAATCGAATGCGTCGACGCCGCGCAGGACGTCGAAGAGCAGGCGCACATCGGCGACGTTGCGCGCCATCGGTCCCGGCGATGCCATCATGCCTACGGGTGGAACGGCGCCGGGAAACTGGCCGCGCCCGCTGATGATGCGATGCGTTGGCTTGAAGCCGGCGATGCCGCAAAAGTGCGCGGGCACGCGAATGGATCCGCCGCCATCGCTGCCGATTCCGCCCGGCGAGCAGTACGATGCAATGGCCGCGGCTTCGCCTCCGCTCGATCCGCCGGGAGTGCATTCGAGATTGGCGGGATTGTTCGTGCGGCCCGTGACGAAGTTGTCGGTTTCGTAGCTGCTGAGCAACTCCGGCACATTCGTTTTGCCCAGCAGCACCGCTCCCGCCTGCCGCAGGCGGGCCACAGAGGGAGCATCGCAAGCGGCAACATGACTTTCGCGGAAACGGCTGCCCGCCAGCGTCGGAAGACCTTCGACATCGAAGCCATCTTTGATGGTGACGGGAACGCCGTGCAGCGGTCCTTGCGGCAACGAATCGAAGTCGTGCTCTTTCAGCACGCGCACAAACGCGTTCACCTGCGGGTTCACTTCGTCAATGCGCCGCAGGTGCGCGGCGAGCAACTCTCGCGCATCCAACTCGCGCTCGCGAATGCGCCGCGACATTTCCGTGAGCGTAAGCCGTTCCAACATGCGAGACCTTATTATAGCCACGCGAATGCGTAACGAAATCCGTTGGCGGCCAGCCCGCGCATCTCTACTTCGCTGAATCCGAACGCGCGCGCGGCCAACTCGTACTCGCCAATCAAAGTGACCCCGAACATCGCCGGATCGTCCGTGTTGAGCACCACCGGCACGCCCGCGTCATAGATGCGGCGGATCGGATGGCTGGGAAGATCGGGCACGGCGCGCAGCAGAACATTGCTGCTAATGGAAATCTCCAACGGAATGTTTTCCCGCGCCAGGCGGCGCAGCAAGGCAACGTCGTTCACCGCGCGAATGCCATGGCCAATCCGCTCCGCTCCACAATCCAGCGCCTGCCGCACGGAATCCGCGGCGGTGATTTCACCGGCATGGCAAACCAATCGTAGCCCGGCGTCGCGCGCGCGTTGAAACACATGCAGGAATTGCGATGCGGGACCGTTCGCTTCATCGCCGCCTAATCCAAACGCGACGACACCTTGCGAAGCGTGCTCGATGGCGGCATCCACCACGCGCTCCGCGGCTTCAACTCCCCATTGCCGCACCGCATCCCAAATCCACGCGGTCTTGACGGAGCTCGCCGCTGCCGCGTCCATCACGGCGCGATGAATCGCCTGCAAATCCTGGCCCCTCCGCAACGCCACGCCCGCCGATAAAGTGATCTCCGCGTAGCGCACATTCTGCGATTCCAATTTCCGCACCAGCGCCGTTGCCGCCATGCCGTAATGCTCCGGCGTGGACAGATGCATGGTCACCCAGCCGAAATTCTTGAGAAATTGCTCGAAGCTGTTGAAGGAATAACGCGCGGCGATCTCTTCGCGCGAAAGCGACGGAGCAATCAGCGACATCGTTTCCGCTTCGATGGAACCTTCCAGGTGAACATGCAACTCCGCTTTATCCAGTTCGTGTGTGCGCACGGTCATTGTTGCCATAATAGCCTTCGTGACCTCCGGCGACATAGAAGCCATCGTGCACGGCTATCATCGCGATCCGTTTGGCATCCTCGGACCTCACGCCGTTGCAGCGTCCAAAGGCTGGGAGGTCCGTGCGTTTCTTCCCACTGCGCAGAAGGCGGAGCTTTTGCTCGATGGGCGCGTCGTGCACATGAATCGCAAGCACAAGGGCGGATTCTTCGTGGCGGCGCTCGAGGGCGGCATTCGGCCCTACACACTGAAAGCCGTTTACCCAAGCGGGCTGGATCGCATCACCGACGACCCTTATCGTTTCCCGCCCATCATCACCGATTTCGATATTCATCTGCACGGCGAGGGCACTCTGCAAGACGCGTGGGGAATGCTTGGAGCGCACCTGGTGACGTGCGAAGGCGTGCATGGAGTGCGCTTTGCCGTATGGGCGCCCGGCGCGCAGGCGGTGAGCGTCGCCGGCGATTTCAACTCATGGAATGAATGCGAGCATCCCATGCGCCTTCGCAATGGAGGCATCTGGGAACTCTTCCTGCCCGGCGTCGCGCGCGGCGCGGCCTACAAGTTTGCCGTCACGCATCAGGGCGGACACCGTCAATTGAAAAGCGATCCTTACGCCTTCTACTCCGAGGTGCCGCCGCTGCAGGCGTCGCGCGTGTGGGGAGTTCCCGAGCACGATTGGCAGGACGGCGATTGGATGCGGAGCCGCGCCGCGACGAACCTGCTCGATCGCCCCGTTTCCATTTATGAGGTGCATCTCGAATCATGGATGCGCGATGAAGCGGGCCGCCCTCTCAGCTACCGCGACCTCATAACAACACTCGTTCCCTATGTTCAGAAGTTGGGATTCACACACATCGAATTGCTGCCGGTGACGGAGCATCCCTTCTCCGGCTCGTGGGGTTATCAGGTCACCGGATATTTTGCCCCGACTGCGCGCTTTGGCGCGCCTGAGGATTTTCAGTACTTCGTCGATCAGTGCCATCAGGCGAATATCGGAGTGATTCTCGATTGGGTGCCTGCGCACTTTCCGCGCGATGCTCACGGACTGGCGCGATTCGATGGTACGGCGCTGTACGAGCATGAAGATCCGCGCCAAGGCGAGCATCTCGATTGGGGCACTCTCATTTTCAACTATGGCCGGCACGAGGTGCGCACGTTTCTTCTCGCCAACGCGTTGTGGTGGTTGAAGCGTTTCCATCTCGATGGATTGCGCGTCGATGCGGTTGCGTCGCTCATCTACCTCGATTATTCGCGCAAACCCGGCGAATGGATTCCCAACCGTTACGGCGGCCGTGAAAACCTGGAAGCCATCGATTTCCTGCGCCGCTTCAACGAACTGGTACATGAAGTTCCCGGCGCATTTTCCGTAGCCGAAGAATCCACTTCCTTTCCAGGCGTTTGCCGTCCCACCTATTTAGGCGGATTGGGGTTCACCATGAAGTGGAACATGGGGTGGATGCACGACATGCTGCGCTACTTCACCTTCGACCCTATCTACCGCAAGTACCATCAGAACGAAATCACGTTCAGCATGCTCTATGCGTTTTCCGAGAACTTCGTGCTGCCCATCTCCCACGATGAAGTGGTCCATTTGAAGAGATCGCTCATCGGCAAGATGCCCGGCGACGAATGGAGAAAGTTCGCCAACGTCCGCGCATTTCTCGCCTTCATGTACGCGCACCCCGGGAAGAAACTGCTCTTCATGGGCCAGGAGATCGGACAGTACGAAGAGTGGGACGAGAAATCCAGCGTGCGCTGGGATCTACTGATCTACGATTACCACCGCAAATTGCAAACCATGGTCGCCGATCTAAATCGCATTTATGCGCAACAGCCCGCGCTGCATGAAGTGGATTTCAGCCACGAGGGTTTTTCCTGGATCGATTTCAGCGATGTCGATCAGAGCGCCATTTCGTTTGTCCGCTATGCCCGTAACCGCGGCGATTTTGTGGTGGTTGTCTGCAACTTTACTCCGGTTCCACGCAACGGCTACCGCATCGGCGTGCCTCGCGCGGGCGAATACGCTGAACTTTTCAACACCGATTCGGATCGATTTGGCGGAAGCAACGTGGGGAACATGGGCGCGGTGATGGCGGAGGAAAAGGCGTGGCACGGCTATCCCGCCAGCATTGTGATGAGTCTGCCACCGCTGTCGGTAACCATCTTTAAGCCCGCTGGAAGGCAATAGTACTTACTCCGGCCCCAGGCGCAAAAATACAACATTCACCGTATGGTAACGTCCTTCCGGGCCGGGTAGGCTGAACTATTCAATCAACGGCGCAGACTGTTGCAGGTATGTGGCGCTTGCCTGAAAGGGGTGCTGCGACAGAAGGAGTCCGCTGGTGGTTATCAGGTCCGGCGTACGTCTTCACGGCGTGAAGGGTGTCCTCCACGTGTTGCTGCGGTTGCTTGTCTTGGCGGCAACCGCGCAAGCGGAAGTTCGTTTCACCGGGCAAGTGCAAACCCCCAACTATACGCCGCTGCCAGGCGTGCGCGTGTGGCTGGAATGCGAAGAATGCGCGGAACGCATTCAGCGGTTCAGCGATAGCCAGGGTCAATTCGTTCTTCCATTACCTCTGCCGGGGATCTACCGGCTTTATGCCGAGCGCGAAGGCTACTTCCCCGCTCAGGCCAGGAGAATCACGATTGGAGAGTCGTCCACGGAAGTGACGTTGACACTGGAACCGGTTCGCGAACGCATCGATTCCGTTGACGTACGCGCCGTGCACACCTCCATCGACATGGATTCCACTTCCAGCCGGCGTATGCTGACCAGTCGCGACCTCGTCAATATCCCTTACCCCAACACCAATGATTTCCGCGGCGCACTGCGAGCGGTGCCCGGGGTGGTCCGTGATGCGCGGGGCGGATTGCACGTAAACGGATCCAGCGAGGAGCAGGTTCAGTTTAACTTGAACGGGTTCAATCTGAACGATCCGCTGACTGGCCGGTTCAGTTCGCGGCTGAGTGTCGAATCCGTTGAAAACGTGGAACTGACCAGCGGCAATCCAGCGGCGGAAATCGGCAAAGGCGCGGGTGGACTGCTGGCCATTCAGACGCACACCGGCGACGATAAGATTCGTTACTCGGCTACCAATTTTTTTCCCGGCGTGGAAAACAGAAAAGGCTGGATCATCGGGAACTGGACGCCGCGCTTCGAGGTTTCCGGCCCGCTTCGTCGCGGCCGAACGTGGTTTTCCAACAGTTCCGACATTCAGTATGTAAAAACCGTTGTTCGCGATTTGCCGGTTGGTCAGGATCGCAGCGTGAGTAGAGGGCTGAGCAACCTTCTGCACCTGCAGCACAACGTGACGCCTGCGAACATTCTCACCGGCAGTTTCCTGGTCAACCTAACGTCGGCGGCGCGCACCGGACTTACGGCTCTTGACCCTGTGGAAACAACCATCGACCGCCGCACGCGGCAGTGGTTCTTCAATGTCAAGGATCAGATTTTCCTTGGCAATCGCACCGTGATGGAGATTGGTTTCGCCGCCAACCGCACCTTCGGACGGGACATTCCGCAAGGCCATTCGATGTTGTCGATCACTCCCTCCGGCAAACGTGGAAACTTCTTTGTCGATGGCTTGCGCACCGCTTCCAGGAATCAGATCATCGCCAGCATCGTTCCCGCGCCGGTGTCCTGGCGCGGCACTCACTATTGGAAAGTAGGAATCGACCTCGACCGGCTGGGATACTTCCAGGACGTGCGGCGCAGCGGTTTCGAGAACCTCTCCGAGTCGGGCTATCGCACCAGCCGCACGGTGTTCGCGGGCAGCGGCAGGCTGAGTAAATCGAATGACGAGGGGTCGCTGTTTGTGCAGGATTCCTGGCGCGTGCGGCAGAACCTGCTCCTGGAAACTGGCGCGCGCGGCGATTGGGACCGCATTCTACATCGCTGGAGCGCGTCGCCCCGATTGGGTGTGGCCTGGTCTCCCCCGCGGTCTGACAATACAAAAATATCCGCCGGAATGGCGTGGATCTCCGATGCTACAAATCTCCGCATCTTCACGCGTCCCTTGGACCAGTACACCCTGACGAATTACTACTCGCCGAATGACCAACTGGTGCGCGGCCCGTCCTTGAGCATCTACTCCATCGGCAATGCCCCTCTGCTGCGCCCCGCTTACCGCCTGCTTTCCCTGGGCGCGGCGCATCGCTGGCGTCAGGGCATTCTGGTTCGCGCCGATTACGCGCGGCGAAGAGGTTCCAGCGGGTTTACCTACTTGAACTCCAACCTCCCCGACTCTCCCAACCCGGACTGGTTGCCGAACTTCCATGCGGTCCAATTGGACGCCGCCTACCAACTGACGAATCATCGCACCGATGCATTCGATTCCATCACAGTGACGGTGCGGCATTCTTTCCGCGAACGATGGGAGTGGCTGGCCGCTTACACCCGGTCGCGGGCGTTGTCGAATGCGGTTGTCGATGTGAGCGTCGAAGACCCCATCATCGTCACCACCAACGTGGGCCCCATGCCGTGGGACGCGCCGCACCGCTTCCAGTCGTGGGGATATCTTCCGTTGCCCCGCAAGGATTGGGCTCTGGCCTTCCTCTTGGATACCAGATCCGGCTTTCCGTTCAGCTTGCAAGGCGGCGACGGACGCATCCTCGGCGCGGTCAACTCCGAACGTTTTCCCTTTTACTTCGAGTTGAACGTTCACGTCGAGCGCAAGTTTGTTTTCCGCGGGCACCACTGGGCGTGGCGCTTCGGCTGCAACAATATCACGGGCCGCATCAATCCGGACACGGTGAACAACTTCGTAAGCTCTTCCCGCTATCGCCAATTCTATGGCGGAAGCGGGCGCGCGGTGAATATGCGGATCCGATGGCTTGGCCGCGCCGCGCGGTGAAGCCCGGGGTTGTTGCTAAGGGAACGCAAGAATACGTACCATATTACGAGTGCAACGAAAGGTGGTGGCAAAAACCCACAGGGGTGACGACATTGTACGCTACACTCTGCGGAACCGCGGAGGTCTGCAAGCGGAGATTCTGAACTACGGCGCGACCCTCATGTCGCTCCGCGTCCCCGATCGCGGCGGGAAACTTGTCGATGTCGTTCTCGGGTTCGACGACGCAAAATCCTATTTCGAGCCGCATCCCTACTTCGGCGCAATCATCGGCCGTTATGCGAACCGCATCGATAAAGGACGCTTCCAACTGAACGGCGTCCCCATTCAATTGAGTTGCAACCGCGGGGAAACGCATCTACACGGAGGCAATGTCGGCTTTGATAAGGTGCTTTGGAAGGCATCGGGTAATGCCAACGTTGAGGGCGAGTCGGTGGAGCTTGACCACCGCAGCCCCCATAAGAGTGAAGGTTATCCCGGCAATCTTTCCGTTCAGGTGACGTACACCCTTACCACGGAGAACGAACTTCGCATCAAGTACGTCGCGCAGTCTGACAAAGACACCATCATCAATCTGACCAACCATTCGTACTTCAATCTTGCCGGCGCGGGCTCGGGCGACATCACCGGTCACGAGATCGAAATTCCGGCGGATTACTACACGCCTGTCAATGCCAACCTCATCCCCACCGGTGAGATGCGCAACGTGGCCGGCACTCCTTTCGATTTTCGTAAGCGCACGGCCATCGCGCACTACATCGATCGTGCGGACGAGCAGCTCTTTTTCGGCAAAGGCTTCGACCACAACTTCGTGCTCGCACCTCCACAAGCGCCTTTGGCCATCGCCGCTCGCGTCCACGAGCCGCGCTATGGAGTGGTGATGAGCGTTTGGACCAGCCAGCCCGGTCTGCAGTTCTATACGGGCAATCATCTCGACATCAAGGGCAAAGGCGGCCGCCATTACGGGCCGCGCTCCGGTCTTACGCTCGAAACTCAACGCTTCCCCGATTCTCCCAATCATCCCAACTTCCCATCCACCGTTCTGGCCGCCGGCAAAAAGTTTTTCAGCACCACGGTGTACCGCTTCGCCGTGGACTGATACAATTGGTAATTACATCCTGTGGGGCAAGCGCCTGAGACCCGAATTGCGGTTTATCCCGGCTCGTTCGATCCAATCACGAACGGGCACCTCGACCTGATTCTCCGCACCTCGCGATTTGTAGACCGGGTGATTGTGGCAATTCTGGGCAACGAAACCAAGCAGCCGCTGTTCAGCGTGCAAGAACGCAGAGAGATGCTGAGCGAAGTTACCGCGGACTATCCGAATGTGGAAGTGGATTCCTTCGATGGGCTGCTGGTGGATTATGCGGCGGGGCGCGGCGCGACGATGATTGTGCGCGGCATTCGCGCCATCTCGGATTACGAGAACGAATGGCAGATGGCCTTGATGAATCGCCGTCTGCAACCCCAGTTGGAAACGATTTTCATGATGGCCTCCGAGGCGAACTCCTTTGTCAGTTCGCGCTTGGTGAAGGAAGTTTTCAAGCTCGGCGGAAGCGTCAGCGGCCTGGTGCCGCGGCCCGTGGAAGCGCGGTTGAAGGCCCGGTTGCCGGGCGTGGGAAATAAATAGGGATCGAGGTTAGGAAAGTTGAGCACAGCAACACAAGCACTCTCGGATCGCATCGCCCTGATTAGCGAATCCTCCACCATGAAGGTGGCGGCGGCGGCGGAAGTACTGCGCCGCAAGGGTGTAGACGTGGTTGATTTCGGGGCCGGCGAACCGGATTTCCCGACGCCCGACAACATCAAGCGCGCGGCCATCGCCGCATTGGACGCCAACTTCAC